>JAVBQI010000070.1:0-39063 GCA_031549145.1 Thermoguttaceae bacterium
CCACATTTCCATATTTCTCTCACAAAGACGCAAAGATCGCCAAGAAATTGAGAAATTCGAGTTATTTTTTGTGTCCTTCGTGCCTTTGTAAGAAAAAATAGAGCGTCTGGACAGGGATGTGGAGTTAAGTATGTAATTCCCTTTGTAATCTTCACGATATTCATTACCGGCTTTATCGCGTTTAATCTGTCCCTCCTCCACGATCCGTTTTCGCAGGTACTGGAGGGCGACCGGCCCGAATTCGGAAATCCGTTTATTGCCGTACCAGCGGTTCAAATAGGTAAGACTTTCCTGGTGATTCGAGAACGATTTGGTTTTTCGGCCGTTTTTCGTGTAGTGTTCCTCGGCGTATTCAAGGAAAAGAATAATCGCCTCTTCGATCCTGATGTCGGAACGGGATCGCGTAGGCGGCACCTGCTTGTCGTTAGCGAGGTACTTCGCGATTTCCTGGTCGTATTTTTCGCGAGAGGCCTTGCTTTTATACTTGCCGAGGTAGACGGTTTGCCCTCCGAGGCCGACGATCGCCTGACCGGTGGGCTTGTGGAGACGGTAGGAAGGGAGATTTTGTCGCGGCATGATTGGTCCTTTCGATGCAGGATGAACGGTTTTTAGTGTGTACTACACACTAAAACGACGTTTTTCGCTGCACGCCGGACCACCCGACGGTAAGTGTAAACCCTTTCAGCTATTGAATTTAGAAAATCGGGGCGACAGGATTTGAACCTGCGACCTTCTGACCCCCAGTCAGACGCGCTAAACCAGGCTGCGCCACGCCCCGATTCGAGCTTGTATGTAAAGATTATGATCGCACAAGCTCCGGAAACTGGAACGCTATTATCGCAATTATCTCCGGCTTGACAATCCCCCGGAAAAAGAGGAAAACGCGGAGTACCGGCTAAATGAGGATATCTTCCTCTTTAACCGATATTCCGCGTATTTTGTGACCCTAAAAGATGAAAACCGCCGAGCAACCGCCGGAAAATTGGTGGTCCTTCCCGGTCCGGGTTCCGTCAAACGGCCCCGGAAGGCTGCCGTCGTCCTGCGAGATCGTATCATACCGAATCTCCGGCCGGAGCAGGAAGCATTTCGTCGGCGTCCAGTTGAGCCCGAACGTCAGCTCGTAAAGGTCGGCCGCCAGGTCGTTGCTTCGCAACCATTCGAACCGACCGCCGAGAGCCCAGCACCGATTGATCCGGTAAATCAGCTCCTGATTGATGCCGTAAGCCCCGCCGACGTTCTGCTCGTAATCGGTCAGCGTCCATTCAAAGGCGTAATTCCAGCACCGGTTCAAATCCCACAAAAACAGGAATGTGTGCTGGTAATACGTCCCGAGATCGGTGTAATCACTCCGGTCGTCCCCCGCGACCAGGTTGTAGCCGAGCGTCGCCCGCGGCGTCAGGTGATACTCGATCCCGCCGAGAAATGCATTGTCGTCGAGATTGGCAAACGTCTTGTCGAGGCCGTTGACCCAGCCGCCGGAAAGCGTGATCTTGTCGTTGACATCCCAAAATCCGAGAAAGCCCCCGTGCACATTTGCCGCCGCATCGTACGAATAGGATTGGCTATAGAAAAACCGTTCCGGGGCATGGGCCGAGGAATAGCCGATCGGCGATTCGAATTTTCCGACCATGAAACGGGTATTTCGGTATCCACCTTGCAAATAAAGCTGCCCGATCGCCGTGTAATAATCGCCGCTACGCATTCCGTAATCGAACGACTCATCGCCAATCGATTGCAAAAAGCGACCGTCGGTTCCGTAAATCGCATCGACACGGTATCCGAAATCCCAACCGCAGCGGGTATCCAATTCCTTTTCGGCAAACAACCAGAGTTGGTTCAATTGAACCCCGGTTTGCCGGACATTGGCGAGCAAGTCCGTGTTGCCGGAAACGGGGTTCATGTGATTGCGATCCGGGCTCGCGGGGTCGTAAGAGGTCCGTTGCCCGTACTCGTTGGCGAAAAAGCCGGTTTCCAACCAGCCGCCGTAAGTCGTCGGGGCGAACCAATTGGTCGTCTTCCGACACGAGAAGGTGTTGGAGCAGCCCAAAAAGTCGCAATTTGCGGCCTGTAGCGATTGTGCGGCTAAAATGATCGTTACTCCGAAAAGAGCAATTGATCCCAAAACACGAAAAGGAGATTTCATGATCGTAATATTGGTGGTGATCGGTTTGAAAAAGATAACCCTGTCAACCAACACTATCGGAACAGGCCGAACTTGTTCCAAAAGAAAAAATTGTCGCCCGAAAAAACTGGTTTAACCGTTGAAAGCGGAATTTGTGGTACCAACGTTGTTTGTAACGACACGACCGGCGTCTGCGCCGCTCGGCTAAACATGTGATTGGTTTTGGGGATGTCCGACGGGCGGCGACGAACATTTTTCGAGGGGTTTACCGTCCCGGGGAATTTCGGTATATTTTCTTTACAATTCCGAAATCGGTGAAAAACGCGGAGTACCGGCTAAGTGGGTCGATATCGATCGTGCCGGGTTGGAGGTTCCTCATCCCTTTTTATAACCCTCGAAAACTGATGCACTCTTTTACAACCTGGTTGGACCGGCGGACCGGTTTGGTTACGCTTTTGAGTTCGATTTCGCGCGCGACGGTTCAAAAAAGCCGTTGCTGTTGCCCGATGCTGCCGACGATGATCGTGTTCGGCTTTCTCGTTCAGGCGATGACCGGGATCGTGCTCTGGTTGTATTACAGCCCGAGCTCGCAAACCGCCTGGGAAAGCGTCTTTTACATGCAATACATTCTCCCTTGCGGTTGGATGGTTCGAGGGATACACCACTACAGCGCCCAAGTGCTCGTCGGTCTCTTGTCTTTGTATCTCCTGCTGCTC
Source organism: Thermoguttaceae bacterium (assembly GCA_031549145.1). Classification (GTDB taxonomy): domain Bacteria; phylum Planctomycetota; class Planctomycetia; order Pirellulales; family Thermoguttaceae; genus JAVBSX01. The sequence goes on from JAVBQI010000070.1 coordinate 2,839, forward strand.
GTTTTGCGGGGGAAGTACCGGACGCCGCGGGAATTCGTCTTTTGGTCCGGCGTCGGGTTGTTCTTTCTCGCCTTGGGCGCTTGCATCACCGGGGATTTTCTCAACGGCTCGCTGTCCGGTTTTTCGGCGACGAAAGTTCGCGTCAGCTTCCTGAACCTGCTCCCGGAGATCGGTCCCTGGTTGTACCAACTCGCCGTCGGCGGAGCCGATTTCGGGACGCTTTCCTATCCGCGATTTTTGGTGCTGCATATCGCCGTTTGCGGCGGGGCGTTTTTCGGAGTCGCGGCGCTTTGGCTTTGGTTCAAATACCGGGCCGAAAAAACCGCGTTGGAAAATGCCCCGAGCACCTGCTCCGACAAAACCGCGAAACCGTCTTGTTGCTGCGATTCTCCGGCGAACCGGGTTTCGTTCTGGTCCTGCGAAGCGGTTAAACGCTCTTTCGCCTGCCTCGTTTTTATCGGACTGGTGTTGCTGCTCGTTTACCAACAGCCGCTTTTGGGCAAGGTCAAAAAGGAATGGGCGCCCGATCCGAATCTCCCTTACGCTTCGACCGTGGGGGCCGAGCTGATGTCGCCGGCCGATCCGGCCGACTTTTTCGGCGGTGCCCGGCCGGAATGGTCGTTCCGAGCCCTCTATTATTTTTCCAACCTCGAATGTTTTCCGGGCGAACGGAAATACATCCCGATTTTCGTGATCCCGAGCTGTTTGGGAATTTACTGCTTTTTGATCCCGTTCATTGGCCGCCTGAAAATCGGACACTACCTTAACGTGCTGATCGTGCTCGGGCTGGTCGGCTCGGTCGGTTATATGACCTACGAATCTTACGAACACGACGCCGGGCTGGAAGATTACCAGCGGGAGGTTCGTTCGGCCAAGCTCAAGGCGGAGCGGGCGATCGAACTGGCGTTCGCCCCCGAGGGGATACCGCCGACCGGGGCGATCACGCTGCTTCGCAACGATCCGAAGTTGCAAGGACCGGTCCTGTACACGCAACATTGTGCAAGCTGTCATCCTTTTCGCCCTTTCGCCGGAGAAGCGGAACATGTGGATTTTCCGAGCATCCCTTGCGAAACCCCGACCGCTCCGAACCTGTACCGGCCGATTCGGTTCGAATGGGTCAAGGGATTTTTCGATTTCAAGATGCTGACCTCGGACGATTATTTCGGCAACACGGCGTTCAACTTGCAACCGGGACAGGATAAAAAGGACTTTCACGGAAAAATGTATGATTACGTCCGCTCGCTGCCCGCGAGAATGGAGGACGAAGATTTTTCCGAGGAGAACAACCCGGAAACCCTGCAAACGCTGATCGAGGTTCTCACGGACGAAGCGCGGCGGGACGCCCCGCGCGCGTTCGAGCTGGGAGAGAAAAAGGCCAAGTCGATCGAAGGATTGTCGCTTGATACGGCTTACGTGCTCGACAGTTTCGGTTGTTTGGCCAGCTGTCACCGTTTTTACGATTACGACGCGATCAACAAGGTCGTCGACGGGCCCGATCTGACCGGGTACATGTCGCGAGAATGGATGATCGGCTTTATTTCCAACCCGTCGGCCCCGCAGTTTTACGGAACGCGGAACGATCGAATGCAATCCTATCACCTTTCGGACGCGGATGCGATTTTGAGCAAGGAGGAAGTCGCGATTCTCGTCGATTGGCTCCGGGACAAATGGTACCGCAAGCCGGTTGCCGCGGTCGAATAGTAAACCCTACCGAACATCGTTCGGCGTGTTTTTTCCCAAACCCATGAGATTACTCGCGATCAGCGATCACTACATTCCGCAAGCATACATGCGGGACGGGCTTGCCTCTTTGAAGGAATTCGGCGTCGAGGTCGATGTCCGGCCTTGGGAGCATCCGAGTTTGGAAGAATTGCAGGAAGCGAATCTCGCGATCGAACAGCACGGGCCCGCCGCCGTCGATTTGCCGGACGAGATTTTCGAGGGGCTGGACCGATACGAGATCATCGTCGTTCAGTTTGCTCCGGTCCCGAAACGGATGATCGAGGCCGCCGATCGGTTGAAATACATCGGCGTGCTGCGCGGCGGGACGGAAAATATCGACGTTCCGACGGCGACGGCCCGGGGCGTGACCGTCCTCAACACCCCGGGCCGCAACGCCCGGGCGGTCGCCGAGTGCGCGGTCGGCCTGATTCTGGCCGAGATCCGCAACCTCGCCCGCTCGCATACCGCCTTACGATCCGGGCTTTGGACGCGGGATTATCCGAACAAGGCGGAGATTCCGGAATTGCTCGACAAAACGGTCGGGCTCGTCGGTTTCGGAGCGATCGGTCGGCTGGTCGCCCGATTTCTGAGCGGGTTCGGCGCGAAGATCATCGCCTACGATCCGTTCGTCCAAGGCGAAACCGATTCGGTCCGAATGGTCGATCTCCCGACACTGCTTTCGGAATCCGACGTCGTTTCGGTACATGCCCGTTACGCAAAAGAGACGCATCATCTGATCGGCCGGGCGGAATTGGCCCGACTCAAGCCCAATGCCGTTGTGGTCAATACGGCCCGCAGCGGGCTGATCGACGAGCAGGCGTTGATCGAAGCGTTGCAAAACCGAACGATCATGGGCGCGGCGCTCGATGTGTTCGACGAGGAACCGCTCCCGGCCGGGCACCCGTTTTTGTCGCTTGAGAATGTAACGATCACGCCCCATTTGGCCGGCAGCACGGTCGATGCGTTTCGCAACAGCCCGAAATTAATGGCCGCCCATTTGGCCCGGCTCTTCCGAGGCGAACCGGATTTGCCGATCGTCAACGCGGCGAAATGATTCCGAGAGCATATAAAAATATTGAGTTATTGATCTTCAGATAAAAAATCGAATCAGAGCCGCGCCCGTAAGGAAGCGGTTGTCCCGCGAAACCGCTCCCTCACGGTCGCGGCTCTGACTGCTGTTTTTGAAGTCGCCTCCCTCTCTCCTTCTTTCTGGTTCAAAGATATGCCGATTCGAGTGACATGCAAAAATTGCGGGAGCAAAATCAACGCAAGAGATGATCTCCTCGGACAAACACGGATTTGCCCGAAATGCCGGGAGCCGCTGTTGATCGAGCCGGATGTCCGGCCCGTCGAGGTCGAAACGATCGTTCCGGCGGCGACTCACCCGTTGCAGGAAAAGCCGTTGCCGTTCAAATTGGATTGGACAAGCCGGTATGTCATTCTCGCGGCCGAGCGGGTGATCGCCTTTTTGGAAAGCGGCCAAGGTTGGATGCTGAGCATCGGCAACGGTTTCGTTCCAGCGAAAAGGAACTTCGACGCGATTCCGGACCAGGGAACGTTCGCACTTGTCGAGATTTTTCTCGAAGACACGCCGGAAGGGCAGCGGTTTTCCGGGCTCAATATTTTTCAGATCACAGCCCGGGGAGCGCTCCTCGCGTTGACGCAAAACGAAGAGAGCATTCTCGGTCGGATCGACGCCCCCGCGCCGCTTTTGAAGCCGCAAAAGACCGCCCTGCTTTTGCATTTGCGGCAGCATTACATGTTCGATTTTCTGGCCCACTCGCAACCGGTCGTCGATTTTCTGTTGAACGAGGATATCAGTTCGACACACATCGGCCGCGTCGAGCCGGAGCAGACCTTGCCGGAATCGCCGGGACCGGGTTGAAGGCGCCGGGTACGAGCAAATTCTGCGCATACTTGTCGGCGGGTGGGGAAATAGGTAGAATTCGCGAACCGGGCTGTTCGAGTCGGCACGGTTTTTTCGCCCCCCGTTTCTTGCTCTTCAACCTTCGCGAAATCATGAAATCTTCTCCGCTGAATCGTCGTGATCTTTTGAAAACCGCGAGTCTCTGCGGTTTGGCGCTGCCCGGTTTTTTCGCCCTCGGCCAACCGTTTGCCGCGGCCCAGGACAATGCGATCGAAGCCTACCGACCGAAGGGAAAAATCCGGCAGTCGGTCTCGAAATGGTGCTTCGGAAAAATCCCGCTCGCGGAATTCATTCCCTTGTGCAAAAAAATCGGCCTTGTCGGTATCGATCTTCTCGACCCGAACGATTGGGACCTGATGTTGCAAAACGACATGATCGTAACAATGGGCAACGTCCCGGGCTGCAACATTCCAAAAGGGTTCAATCGCGAGGAGCATCACGACAAATTGCTCGAAGCCTATGAGCATTGGATTCCGATCGCGGCGGCCAAGAAAGTGCCGAACCTGATCTGCTTTTCCGGCAACCGCGAAGGGCTCGCGGACGAAAAAGGACTCGAAGTTTGCGTCAAGGGCCTGAAACGGGTCGCCCCGATCGCGGAGAAACACGGCATCAACATTTGTATGGAATTGCTCAACAGCAAGGATCACAAGGATTATCAATGCGACCGGACGCCCTGGGGCGGGGAAATGTGTCGCCGGGTCGGCAGCGAGCGGATCAAGGTGCTGTACGACATTTATCACATGCAAAGAATGGAAGGGGACCTGATCAACACGATCCGCGAATACAAAGATATCATCGGACATTACCATACCGGCGGCAATCCCGGCCGGAACGACATCGACGAGACGCAAGAAATTTACTACCCACCGATTATGAAAGCGATTTTGGAAACCGGATACACCGGGATCGTCGCCCACGAATTCCTGCCGAAAAACGGCCTCGTTTCCCTGCGACGGGGAGTCGAAATTTGCGATGTATGAGACTTTAGGCTGTAGACTATAGGCTGTAGGGAATGGCTGGAAAACGGGTGCTGCTGCTTACAGCCTAGTCCAAAGTTTATGAAATGCGCTTCGTCACCCCCGCGCAGGCGGGGGGCCAGAGGGAAAGCGTAATCTCTGGATCCCCGCCTGCGCGGGGATGACGGATTTTATTCTGCTTTCTCGAAGGTTTTTATCTTAACTTGACGTTAGAAAATTTCGTTTCTGTTTTACTTTCCCTCTTTCCCTGTAACAGGAGATTCAATTTTATGAAAATCATCAAGCGTGGGTGGGTGGTTGCTTTGTTTGGTGCTACGGTTCTTTGTCTCGGCGGTCTCAATGCCCGGGGACAGGAAACGACGGAAGCGGAAACGAAAGCCGAACCGGCCGCCAGTGCCGCCACTTCGGAACGTTTTGACCTGGAGTCGAAAGACATGACCGCGGACGCCCCGGTCGTCAAAGGGATCGAATCGAAGAAAAAGCTGACGCACCGGCTTCCCAATAACTTCGGAAAGGTGATTTCCGCCAAACAGAAGCAGGACATATACGACATTCAAGACAAGTACCTTCCGTTGATCGAACTGTTGACCTCGCGGCTGGAATTGCTTAAGGAAGAAATGAACGCCAAGGTCCGGGCGGTGTTGACCGAAGAGCAGAAAAAAGAGGTCGACAGCGCCTCCTCGAAACGCGGCAAGGCGAAAGAGTAACACAAGCCTTCGCCAAAAAACGCGGGCGTCATTTCGACTGAAGCAACGCGCAAGGAGAAATCTCACTCTCGCGAGAGGGATGGGAGTTCCGAGTCTTCGGGCGAGGGTGAGATTTCTCGCTCCGCTCGAAATGACTCGCCGTTTTTATCCGTACACACGAATCTTACGGATTTTCATGTCAATAATCGGACATCGCAAACGGCAGCCCGAAGCGTCAGCGCCGGGTTGGCCCCGCTTCGACGTTTGGAAAACCGGGCGCTTACGCTTCCGGCTGTTGCCCACTTCGATATTTTTTGTGAAGATCCGTGACTCAGTAACATTGTTGTAATCTCATTGCCCCCTTATCAATATGTCTCTCTCCCAACTCCGCTTGCCGCTACTCGTCTTTTTTTGCTGCCTTATTGGAATCTGCTCGGTCCGTGCCGCGGAACCGGTCGGGGATGATCGCGTTCCCGAATTGGTATACAAAGGGGACCTCGTCGCGTTTCCGGGGCCCTGGTCGTTCTCACTCCCAAAGCTGACCATCATTTTGACCAGCGATCAGGATTTGGAGATCCTTTCGTCCGATCCGGACAAAGAGATTGACATGAGCCTGACGTTCGATAAAGACATTGCGAGTTTGCGGCAGAAATGCGAAGCGCTCAAAAGCATGGGGGGCCGAACGCTGATCGTCGCGTTCGACCATTTTTTCCAACAGTACCGGCCTGGGCAGGACACGGAACGCAAATTGATGCCCGACAATCCGCTGTACATCGAAAAAATGGCGAAGATCGGCAAATTCGCCGAACAGTACGGCCTCGGGCTTGAGCTGAGCCTGTTGACGCCGCTTGAAATCGGTCGGGCCTACCGGGCCGAGACCGGCGAGAGCGGGGTTTGGATGCAGTATCGCAAAGGGCTCCGCGATCCGAAAACCGGGGCATTCAGCGTCGAACTTTGGCGGCAAAACCGTTGGGCCAACAACAAGGGGATTTTCGAAATCGAGGATGCCGGGGTTCGCGTGTTCGCGTTCCGGGAATCGGCCGTCGGCGGCACGCCTTATCGGGTCGTCGCCGAAGATTCGATCGTCGAAATCACCAAAGACATTCAAGTCGAATCGCTCGGCAACCCCGACCCGCATTATCAAGGAACGCGAATTCGCGTCTTCGGCAATGCGAAAATCGAACAGGAAGGGCTCAACCGGGTGTTGATCGTTCAATCGTATCGCACCCCGGAAATGGACTACTTTTCCGAGAACGCGGGCAAGTACCTGAAAAAACTCGTCGACCGGTATGCCGATGCCGGGATCAAATTGAACGCCCTGTATTCCGACGAGCCGCATTTGATGGGGGACTGGGCCTATCACGATCATCACGATCACGGCCAATTCGCGATGCGGTACGCAAGTCCCGGCATGATCGACAAATTCGCGAAAAAGTTCGGCGAAAAGTACCGCGATTTCGCGAAGTACCTCGTTTACTTTACTTACGGACAGGAAGATTTCGCTCACGATTTGACGGCGACGCAAGGGATCATGCATACGTTCGGCGGTTCTCCGGTCGATATCCGCCGGACGGCTTTGTTCCGGGCCCAGTATTATCGATTCCTGCAAGACGGGTTGACCGATCTTTTGGTCGATGCGAAACGGCATGCCGAAAAGCGGATGGGACACCGGCTCGAATCGCGGGCGCATGCGACCTGGGCCGAAAGCCCGACCATTGACGCCTGGACCAGGGCGCAGGGAATTCCCTACAACAGCGTCAAATACGAATACACCTCCGATTTTCTCTGGTCGAACACGGTCCAGCAATCGGCCGATGCCTGTTCGGATTATTTCCGTTGGGGCGATTTTTTGACCGGAAACGGCAACGATCACGCCGAAGGGGGATTTCTCGACAGGGATTATTACGGTCTCGCTCTCGCCTGTTCGACGGGTGTGATCAACGAAGTTCCCTTCTCCTACGGAGCGCATTGGGGGATGCCGGACGCGATTTCGCATCGTCGGTATCTCGTCGCCCAGGCGTTCGGGGCGTTGCAATCGACTTCGAGCGACGTCCAGGATTTCGTACACCGGGACGTCGACGTGCTGATGCTTTACCCGCTCGATCTGGTCGCCGTCGAAGAGCGGTTCGGCTCTTGGATGAACCAGTACGCCTACTGCAATTACATCACCCCGCAAAAACTGTTGGAACTCGGGACCGTCAAGAACGGGGCGATTGAAATGGCCGGCCGGCGGTTTTCGACATTGGTCGCGACGTTCGAGCCGTTTCCGTCGGCCCGACTTTTGGATATGGCCCGGCAGTTGGCCGAACAAGGGGGACGGGTCGTTTGGTCCGGCCCTGTGCCGATGCTCACCGACGAAGGGCAGGACGCCTACGCGAAATGGGCGGAGATTTTCGGCGTCGAATACAAGCCGCTCGCCAACGAAGGGATTCCGCTCCCGAGCCGTCGGGTCGAGTTCGAGGGGACGCTCGGGAAGGTCGGGCCGCAAACGATTTTGACCCATTTTCTCGTCGATCATGTGTACCCGCTCGCCGATTCGAAAGAGACCGAGGTCGTCGCGAAACTCGGCAAATATGTCGTTGGCACCCGGCGTGCTTTTTCGGGCGGCGGCTCGGCGACGTTTCTCGGCTTTCGGCCGCTCGACAACCAATCGTGTTCGCTCGGGTATGACACCCGGACCTGGTTTGACGTATTGAACGCGCTCGGAGCCTATCCGGGGAGCGGAAAGTTCGCGAATGTCAACGACAACACGGAATACCTTTCCCGGACGGGGGATTACATCGTTTGCCGTTTTCCGAACAAGACGATCTCGATCGCTCACCATCTCAAATCGCTGGAAGAGGATTGGGACGGCGGGTTCGCCCGGGATCGCGACAAGGATGCGGCCTATATGAGCAAGAACCCGTTGCCGCCGGATACGCTTGCTCTCAAAGATTTTAGGGTTGACGGGCATTCCGTCGACTTCGAGGGGAACGGTTTCGTTTCGTTCCGCGTTAACGATCGGGGAGAACTGCTCGGTTTCGCCGGGCAGGGAATGAGCCGGATCACGGTCGACGGGAAGGCGACCGTTTTTTCCGAGAACCCGATCCCGCTGCTCATGTTCGCCCCCGTGCCGCAATCGCGGCTGGTCGAAGGGGGAGCGGTTTTTGAAATCCTAGTGCACGGAACAGGAACCGTCAACATTCCGTTTTCGGCCTCCGGAAAGGCGTTCAAGGTTTGTGCCAACGGACCGACCCTCGGTTCGAAAGGGGAAGAGGTTCCGGTCCGTCAATCGGAAAATGTGTTGACACTTGAAATCACCCCGGAACTTTCGGGACGTACCCTTTGGGTCGTGCCGCAGAAATGACCGCGGTTTACCTCAAAGGCCGTTTTTCCTCACCTTAAATAATCAACCTGTTCCGGCCTGTCGCCGAATTTCCTGCTTCGTATCATTTATGCCCATTACCGTCGTTTGCACCGGCTGCCTGAAACGCTTTCAAGTCAGCGACAAGTTCGCCGGCAAAAAGGGACCTTGCCCGAATTGCAAGGTCATTATCGAAATTCCCAAGGAGCAGGTGATCGTTCATGCTCCGGAAGAATTCGTTTCCGGCGGCAAAACCGTCAAAGGCCGGGCGATTCTCAAGCCGCTCGAACGGCTGAGTACGGAATTCAAACTACAGAATGTGCTGATCGGCGGCGCCGGTTTTTTGGCCGTCGTCGTCCTCGCGAGTTTTCTCGGCTACTTGAACCCAGGTCCGTTGATACTCGATCTTATCGGCACGGTCGGACTGTTCTTGATCTCGTTTCCGCTCGCTTTTTTCGGGTATCAGTTCTTGCGGGAAGGGGACGAATTGGAGTTTATCGAAGGACGGAATCTGTTGAACAGGGCGGCGTTGTGCGGATGCGCTTATTCCGTTTTATGGGTCGTCTTCGAACTGTTTTCCCGATATCTCGGGGCGGAATCCTATTATGTCTGGATCATTCTCGTTCCTTTTCTCTTCCTTTCGCTGATCGCGGCCTACGGAATTTTCGATTTCAATTGGCCCCGTTGTTTTTTTCATTACCTGATATTTTTAGGTCCGGTTCTTTTGTTGCGAGGGCTGATCGGGTTGGGTTGGATTTGGAATATCGCCTCGGAAGTTTCGGGTAACTCCGGCAACCCCTTCCCGCCGCCGCCGGGAATGGGCGGTCGTTGAGAGAATCGTTTCTGATTTTTTTTTCGAATTCCCTGTTCGACTTGATTCGCAACGAAAGAGTTGTTTTTCGGTGAGACTATCTGTGAGGATTGTAGGGCTCAAGTGTTTTGGGGGCGATTTTCTCAAGGCCGGGTGTTTGTCGTCCGATGATATTATTACGGACAACTCGCGGTTTTTTGCTTACGTCCTGCGAAATCGCGATATTTGTAACGGCATTATACATATTGGCGTTTGCCAATCCCAGGTTCTTTTTTTTCGCGCTTTTGTTGCTGTTTCTCCTGCGAAAGCAGGAAAAATTTGTGAAGCGGAAAAGGCTTTTTTGTTGTCATTGACGGTATTTTGCGGTTCATTCGTTTTTGTTTCGGAATCATTCGAAGTATTTTCGAAGCAAAAAATGCCAAGTTTTCAACAAAAAAGTTTCGGAAAAAATTGACGTAGCGGTGTTGAATTGGTAGGATAACGGAGAGAAAGTGTTCCGTGTATTCGAGAATTACCGAGTCCGAGAGCGTTCGCTTGGAATTCTTTTCCCATCGAATTCGAATTTTTCCGGCTCGGTTTTGATCCTATTAGAAATGGTGGAATATAATGGACGTACAATTGGTGGTTGCCGCGGGTAATAAAGCCGGTCAGGTCATTCCAATCACAGGAGAAAAGTTTATCATCGGCCGGGCCGATGATTGTCATCTTAAACCGAGAAGCGAATTAATCAGCCGGTATCACTGCGCGATTGTTTCCGAAGAAGGATATGTCGCGGTTCGCGATCTCGGGAGTAAAAACGGGGTTTATCTCAACGGCGAACGGATTTCCCTGGAGAGCGAACTCAAAAACGGCGACAAGCTCAGTGTCGGGCCGTTGGAATTCGTTGTCCAACTTTCCGTTGGAATGAAGGGAGCCAAAAAGCCGAAAGTCGAGTCGGTTGGAGAAGCGGTTGTTCGGACCGCCGAAATGGGTGCGAGCACCAAAACCGACGCGGACTCCGGGGAAGCGAACGTCGCCGACTGGTTGCTCGGAAACGACGAAAGCGATCAGGGGCAGGAAACGAAAACCGCGGAATACGATCAGGCGGCTCCGACGGTCGGGGTTTTCGTCCCCGAAACTCCCGACCCTCCGAAAGCCGCTCCCGAGGAAGTCAAGGTTCAAGCGGATGCGGCCCCGAAAAAAAACGCGAGCGGACGGGATGCCGCGGCCAATTTGTTGAAAAATTTCTTCAAAGGAGGGAGATAGGGCTTTCGCCGATCAGCAGCATGCCCGTTTTGACGTTGTCGAAAGCTCCTTTGACCGGTACTCCGGGCCTTTGAGCAGGTCTGTTGCTTTTCGACGAGGGCCGATAACGGCTCGAGATCGTTTCGTCGGCTCGGGATGTTTTAGAACAAATCAAAATTCGTATACCGTGTTCCGTCTCCCGCTGGTCGCCGCTTTTCAAGGGAGAAACGCCGTATATCATTATTGAACCGCTCTAGACGATGTTCCAATGCCCAGTCGCGAATTTTTTCGCTGCAACACCGAGACGATCCGATGTTTGTTTTTCGACGCGTTTTGATTGTCTTTTCCGTGGGAGCACTGCTCCTTGAATTGACGGGCGTTTTCTTATGCGCTCAAACGACGCCGCCTCTTCCCGCCTCGGCCGAAGCACAGCCGCCTTCCTCGCCCGTTTACAAGGTTTTCATTCCGACGGATGCCGACGGGAATCCCCTGGGCGATTACTTCGTTCCCGGCGGGATGCTCCGGGAATTTTCTCTCGCAAGAACGGAGCAAGGTTCCGCCCAAGATCATTGGATGATTGTCGCGGCAAAGTATCAAGGCACCTTTTCGCTCAACACGAATCTTCCGACCGCTCCCGGGCTGCCGCTGCAAGGCGTTTCGATCAGCGGTATGAGAGCGGTTTTTGAAATCGAACTGGAAAGCGAAAACGCGACTCTCATCCTCCCTCCCTTTCCGCTCCTCCCGGAAGGTTCAAAATGGGACGGGCAACCGATTCAAGCCTTTGTCCCCAAAAAAACGATTTCCCGTCCGATTGACGAAGGTGAGAAAGAGAGAAATTTTTCCGAAGCGGAATTTCTGGTCTTTTCGCTCACCCAACAAAAAAAAGGAAAGCATCTCCTTGAGTTGGCGTTGAACCCGGAAATCAAACAGGTTGACGAAATTCAACGTCGGATTTCCTTTGAGATTCCGAAAATTCCCGACGCGATTTTGGAGTTGTACCTTTCCCCGGACATGCCGACCGTTACGGTCGAAGATTCGCTCGGCCCGCTCAACAACGAACCGGGAAAACTCACGGCCAAATTGGGACCGAGCGATCGTTTGAGTTTATCCTGGGTCGACGACACGCTCCGGACGGGGCAGGCCGCCGCGGAACAGGAACAACTTTTTTGGTTGCGGGCCCGGCCGAACCAGATCGATGTCGCCGCCCGATACAAGTTTCGCATCGTCTCGGGGAAACTCGGGCAACTGTATATCGCCGCCGATCCGAAAATGCAGATGATCGGCCCTCCCTCGTGCGATTCTCCCGAGGCCAAAATCGATTCGACCGAAGCGGTTGCCAATAACCCGGGCGTTTACCGCATCGTTTTTCAGGAACCGGTCTCGGGTTCGGTTACGATACAGGCCAATTACCTTTATTTAAGGAATTTTTCGGGAATTGGCATCGTCCGGTTGCCCGAAATACCGGAAACGAAAATAAAACCGGGCAAATCCCTGTTGGCGGTTTCGTTGGATCCGATTCTCGAATGTGATCCGCTGCAGCCTTCGACGGCGACGATCGACCGTTTTCAACAGGACTGGGGACCGTCCGAGGACGTTCCGTTCGCCGTTTACAATCTCCCGATGTCCGATTCTTCCTGGAATCTCGCGATTCGCGCCAAGCCTCTCGAAGTCCGCGCCGCGGTCCGGCAGTCGATCCTGGTCCGTCCGAACCAATCGCATCTTTTTTTCGAAGCGAGTCTCGAAACCCGCGATCAGATTTTCGAACAAACGCTTTTTATTCCCGAGTTTATGGAAATCGAACGCGTCGAAATTCGCGAAGCCCGGAATTTCATTCCCGTTCGCTGGGCACCCCGGAACGGAGCGATTGAAGTTCCGGACCGAGCGCCCTCCCCCAAAAAATATCGCTTCAGGGAAGTGACGATTTTTTCCGAGAAGCCCCTGTCCGGCTCTTTCGAAATTTCCGTTCGCGGCCGCCTGTTATCCGTCGACGGAAATGATCGAAATATCCCCATTTTGGTTTTGGGTCAGGTCGCGACCGAGAGCTGTCATATCGATATCTTCCGGGACCCTTCCGTTTTGCTTCATTCCCTTTCGTTTCCCACGAGTTGGAAAAAAACGGAATACCCAGGCGAGCGAAAGGAAATTCCGCTCGACGGCATTCTGCTCGGGAGCTGGCAGATTCCCCCCGAGTCGTTTGCCGCCTGCCTCCCCGCTTTCGGGAACTCTTCCTCAAACGCGAAAGCCGTACCCCGGGAAGAAGCCTTTTTCGAGACGGCATCCTACTCAGCCGTCCCCAACAAACCGGTGCTGAGCGGTCGTCAAATTTCAAAATTGCAGCGCAACCTCAACAATGACCGTTGGGAAATGGTCGTTGATTTCAAATTGAATATCGTCGAAGGGGAACTCAACTCGATTCGTCTGCTTTACGACGAAAATTGCGGTTCGACACCGACGATTACCCCGCCCATGAAATGGGAGATTCTTCCCGCCCGGGAAGGAACCGGGCGGATTTTGGAACTGCTCCCTTCGCAACCAATCGGCGGAGCCGCCTGGTTTTCAATCAAAACGACGGTCAACGTCCCCTCGGAATCGGTCGCCTTGCCCAAGGTCGCTCTTGAGGGAAATCCCTCCCTCAAGCACTATGTCGTCTTGCCGACGAAATTGCAACTGAAACCGATCGAATGGGATAAGAAACGGCTTTCGGCGGTCGATCCTTCGGAAATCGCAGATTTTCTGAGCGGCCGTCGCCCGGACGGCGACGCCAAACCGACGGACGCCCACGCGCCCAAAGTCTCGGAAGATTTGGCCGTTTTGCTGGCCAACGGCCCCGATTTCAGCGTCTCGATCAATGCGAGAGGGAACCGCCCGAACGTCCAGTTGAACGACGTCAATCTTTACCTCCGGAAAAACGGTGTGATCTCGGGAATCTCTTCGTTCGATTTGAGGGGGGACGGCGCCGATCATTGCATTTTGACGTTGCCCGACGAATTCGAATTGGTACGGATCGCATCCGGAGGGATCACCTCCAAGGGAACGAGTCTCTCTCCGGGCCGTTGGCGGGTCGAGATTTGGCCCAATCATCTCCCGCAAAAAATCGAGGTGATTTTTCAGGGAAGAATTCCGGAGGCCTCGCGAAGGATCGCCCCGACCGCGGAAGTCGAGATCGCTTTTCCGACCAAGGAAACCCGGGACGCCCGGGCGGAACAGGTTTTGCCCTTTTTTACCTCTCCGGATCCTCATTCGCTCACGATTCTTTTGCCGCAATTGGAATCGGTTCCCGTCGTCGAAACCGTCTGGACGATGACCTTGGAGAATCCGGAACGATCCGGACCGGTTCGTTATTTCGTCAAACAGCAAAGCGACGGGAAGACCGCTTCGCTTCCGGAGCAATCTCAGGGGCAGGAAGCGGTCTTTGCCGCATGGGAGAAAGAGGCGGTCTCCGCGCTTTCCTATCGGGAAGCGATACCGATTTTGCTTCGGATCGATTTGACGCGACTTTCCAACATGCAAAAAATGATGGAAGCCTCCGCCGGCTCGCTCCCCAGTTCGCGAACGGATATCACCCGTTGGTATTCGTACTGGGGACGAAATTGGTGGGGGCTGAAAAAAGAAATGGATTCCTTGGCGAACTTCCTTGAATCGGAGGGCAACAAAAGTTGTCCCAACACGGTTTTCCGATCGCAAAGTTCCCTCTCCGGTCCTTTGGCAACTCTGTTCGGGCTGATTCAAACCTCCGAGCAAAATTTGAAGGAATCCCGCCGGTCGTTGCAAGAGTCCTACGAAAAAACCGTCGCCCTTTTCGGACTGGAATCGCAAGACCGGGAATTCGCGGAAGCGGAGACGCTCCAAACGAACGCGTTCACCATTTTTCGAATGAACCAATTGGAAAACACGTCTTACCTGTTCGGTGTTTCCGGCGAGAATGTCGAAACCCTGCAATTGGTTTCTTTCCCAAAAAAAGCGGGCCCTTGGGACCATGCGACGATCCGTTGGAGCATCGCGGCACTCTTGGGAATGGGGTTGATTTTTATGGTTCGCGGCATACATCCGCGAAGACTTTTCCGTCAGTATCCCTTTTTTGTCGGAACCGCCCTTGCGATCGTCTTTTGGCTGGTCCTGGCCCCCGGAATCCTCGGGCTGGTGCTCCTCCCTTTGATTTGGCTCGCGATGATTTGGCCGGCCTGGTTCCGAAAACGATCTCGGTCCCTGGAAATCATTCGGGAATAAGTTCGATTCCTCTACGAGCCGGGACCTGTGGTCCCGACTGTATCGCACACGAGATATGATTACAACTCAACAGGGAAACGGTCGGGGCACAGCCCCCGGCTCGCGTCAAAAAAGGTAATATAAAGATGACCCTTTCGGTTGAAGACGCGTTTGCCTATTGCGAGCGGCTGGCCCGTTCCCATTACGAGAATTTCAGCGTCGTCAGTTTTTTGCTCCCCCGGAAATTGCGGCGGCCGTTTTTCGCCGTGTACGCCTATTGCCGGCATTCCGACGACCTCGCCGATGAGAGCCCAACCCCGGCAATCGCATTGGAACGCCTGCACTCCTGGGAGCAGGAATTGGACCGCTGTTTTCAAGGGGAAGCGGAACATCCCATTTTCGTCGCCTTGCGGGAAATCATCGCACGGCACCGGCTGCCAAAAGAGCCGTTCGCCGATTTGCTGATCGCCTTTCGTCGCGATCAAACGCAGCAGCGCTACGAAACGCTGGACGAACTGCTCGATTATTGCCGCTGCTCCGCGAATCCGGTCGGCCGGATCATCCTGCATCTCGCGGCGAGCGCGGCCGGAATCCCGCCGCCGGACGAGGAGATGCTCGCCTATTCCGACGCCGTTTGCACCGGTTTGCAATTGGCCAATTTTTGGCAGGACGTCGCGCGGGATTGGGAAAAAGGACGTTTTTACATCCCGAAGGCGATTTGTCGAAAATTCGGGTATCTCCCCAAAGAGATTTTTCCCGATGAGCCGGAGAGCGTCGATCGTTTCGACAACGAGGAAGCGTTCCGCGCGATGATCGGCTTCCTGGTCGAAGACGCCCGCGAGCGGCTCCGCTTCGGCCGCGCTTTGGTCCGACGGGTCCCCCGATTGCTGCGTACCGACATCGCGCTGTTCGCCGACGGCGGGCTTGCGATTCTTGAGGCGATCGAAAGGATCCGCTTCGACGTTTGGAACCGTCGGCCTGTCGTTTCAAAAGGCAAAAAATTGATACTCCTGCTCAAAGCGCTCGTGTAACATTCGATATATAACCGAACGCAACAAACAGCAGCCCGATTCGAGATTTTTCTGAAGACCAGTAACCACATTTTTCAACAACCGAACAACCATGCAACGTCAAATCATCCGCATCGACGAAGAAAAATGCAACGGCTGCGGTCAATGTGCCGCCGCATGCGCCGAAGGGGCGATCCAAATGGTCGACGGCAAGGCCCGACTGGTTTCCGAGGTGTTTTGCGACGGGCTCGGAGCCTGCATCGGCGAATGTCCCGTCGATGCAATCACCATCGAACGGCGAGAGGCCGCCCCGTATAGCGAACGCGAGACACTGGAAAAGCTGATCCCGCAAGGGCTCAACGTCGTCCGGCTGCACTTGGAGCATTTGAAAAACCACGGCCAGCAAAAACTGTACGACGAAGGGATCGCCGTGCTCCGGAAAAAAGGAATCGAACTTCCCGCCGCCCCGCAACCGTTGCCGGGCCTCTTGCCGCTTGCGGGCCGGCCGTCCCCCTCGCCCGGCGGCGATCGGGGTGGGGGGACGACGAATTGGCCGATCCAGTTGCAGTTGATCAATCCGGATTCGGCGGTGTTCGACGAGGCCGATCTCGTAATCGCGGCGGATTGCACGGCGTTCGCGTATCGCAATTTTTACCGGGATTTCACGCTCGGAAAGGTACTGATCGTTTTCTGCCCGAAGCTGGATCACGTCGCGGAGATGTATATCGAGAAGCTGGCGGCGATTTTTTCGCGGCACGCGATCCGTTCGATCACGTTGCTGCGAATGCTCGTTCCCTGCTGCGGCGGCACGTCGATGATCCTTAAGCAAGCCTTGGCCCTTTCCGGCAAAGAGATTCCCGTAACCGAGCATATTGTCAACTTCGACGGACCTTGAAATCCTGACGCGCTGAGACAGGGGGCTTCAGAGCCCCTGATAAAAAAACAAATCAGAGCCGCGCCCGTAAGGAAGCGGTTGTCCTGACCAACAGGACCGGCACATTTCTCCGGCCTGTAAGGCCGACGCGTTACAGCCCAGGGCAAAGCGCAGCGCCGCCCTGGGTCGCGGACGCCCCACCATCCCATCGGTCTGTAAGGCCGACGCAAGACAATCGCATGAGCGCTGCGAAGGAAAAACATTTCCGGACGAGTTGCTCTCGTTGTTGCGAAAGCATAACATTGCATTTGACGAACGGCATTTATGGACGTGACTGTCGGCCGCCCCTGCGGCGGCCTTACAGGCCGAAGAATGAAAACGCCAACCTTCTCGCGACATTCCTGGTAACGTTTTGTTGATATTCAATCCCGTAGATGATACCGAGTTGCAGACAAAATTGACCCTGATTTTGGAATGACGTCGTCACCCCCGCGCAGGCGGGGGTCCAGAGGGAAACCGTAATCTCTTGATCCCCGCCGCGCGGGGATGACGAAATCTTTGTTCATTGTTAATCTGGAAATCACTAAACAAAACGACTCCCGTCCCCTTTTTCATCATTCTTGAATTATGTATGTTATCCGCGAGAAGAAAAAACGTCGTTTGATTATTTTGCTTTTGATTGCCGGAATATTGGCGATAGGGGCGGTATGGTGGTGTTCAAAAAACAATGGTGAAAGAGACTATCGCTATGGGAGTCGCTTTCTGCCATTAAAACAGGGGTGGGGACTGTCGTACTATACGATTAACAATAAAATCGTACCGGCATTGATCACGCCCCCCAATGCCGATCGGAGTGTATTGTCCCTACAGTGCAAAGAAGGCAATGAATATTATGAAATGCACTTTAATGGCGCGGTGATTCGACCGAATCCTGGAGATGCCTTTATTTTGAATCCCAATGGGCAAGATTTTGTCGGAATACTTGGAAATCTTGGATATGAGGAATGCGGTAGCGATGAGAAATTGAAAAACGATGTTTTGGAATTGTTGACGAAATGCGGAATTGCTTATCCGTAAATCGCGACCGCCCCCACGCCCATCGACCCTCAGGCCAATACATTCTCTTATGCGGTCTTACAGGCCGTGAAACCAGACCCGTCGCCCATGTCAACCACGGACTGCGCGGGGCCAACCCGGCGCTTACGCTTCGGGCTGCTGTTTCCGGTGTTTGACTTTGCAATCCTCTCAAACGGTAACCGTGCCTTGTCTCAAAACGTACGTTAAAGTACAATCATTCCGTCGTGTCGTGGTGTTGCACATTTGTTTCCCGCACCGGGTTGTCCAATGTTCGGTTCGCTAAAAAATTTTGTCCGAAATTGCGTTTGCTGCTGTTTCTCGGTTACACGACGTATTCCGCGATCCCGTGGAATATTGCTGACATTCGACGACGGTCCCGACCCTCGCGTAACACCGGCGGTTTTGGACTTGCTGAGACAATACGATGCCAAGGCGATTTTTTTTATTTGCGGTCGGCGCATCGAAAACGCTCCGGAACTGCTCGCGCGAATCGTTGCCGAGGGACACGCCCTGGGCAATCATTCCTTTGCCCATTGGCGTGAAAAGGATCCCGGTCCGGAAGAATACGCGGGTGACTTGCGAAAATGCCAGGCAATGATCGCCGAGCATGTCGCCGAGCCGACAAGATTTTTTCGGGCTCCGAAAGGGAGCCTGGGCCTGGCTCCCCTGTTGGCTCCGAAAAAATTGGGATTACGCTACATTCACTGGTCGGTTTCCGTCGAGGATTGGGATCTGCGCGATGTTGAAGAAGCGAAAAAGCGGGGGGAACGGCTTGTGCAAAAAACACAGCCGGGAGATATCGTCCTGTTGCACGACGACAACCCTTGCGTGTTGGAAATTTTGAAGATCGCACTTCCCGCCTGGAAGGAAAAAGGATGGAACCTGGATCAAGGCAGCAGACTATAACCTTCCTCCGATAAACAAGATAACGCAAGTGAGTCGGTCCCAATAAACTCAAACCCCATGTCTCCGCTAAAAAAATTGCTCCGTTTCATTAGACTGCTTCCCGATCGCATCAAGGGAAAAATCTTCGTTATTTCTTGCAAGTTGCGAGGTTTGGATTTCGCGGCGGATTACGATCGGGATTTCGAGAAATCCGCGGGACATGGGTACGAAGCGACCACCGAACGATGTTTTCGAGCGGCTCTTCGCCATATTCCTCTTCCGATCCCGGACATTCGGTTTCTGGATGTGGGCTGCGGAAAAGGGTCCGTTCTCATGTATGCACGAAAAGCGGGAATCGTTCATCTCGGCGGCGTGGAATTATCGCAAAAATTTCTTTCGATTTGCGAAAAGAATTTTCGGATTTTGCGATACGGGAATATCGAGTTGATACGGCAGGATGCGACGACGCTTGGCGATGTCCTTGACGGATACAACGTGATTTACATGTTCAACCCGTTTCCGGCTCCCGTCGTGGAAGCTTTTTTGTCGAGAGTCATCGAATCTCTCGAGCGGCGTCCCCGGGAAGCGTATGTCGTTTACGATAACCCCCTTGAGGCGGATGTGTTTGAGCGTGCAGGGTTTGCGGTCGAAAATTCGATCGTCGTACCGATCTATTACCGGGATCGAAAGATATTGATTTATCGCTCTCCGCGAAAAATTTGAACCGAAGCTTCGGACTCGACTCTCGCGGTTTCGGGGCTTGCGTCGCTTCGCTCAGGAAGCCCCTTGGCTCATTTTTTGTGCGGAGCACTGTATTCCAGGAAATTGAATTCATGATTGATTATCGTCTCGACGTCATTGATTCCCTAAGCGGTTTGAAGGAGATCACGCCGGAATGGCTCGCGTTTTTGGAGACGAAGCCGTTCGGGGGGACGGTTTTCAACGACCCTTTGTACTTAAAGGCGTTTTTGGAAAACGATGTCGGCAAAATGAATGAAACCCTCTTTTTCGTTCTCTTGCGTGAAAACGGGGAGCTGCGCTGCATCGCCCCGATTTACATTCGCCCCTATCGTTTTGCACTCTCTTTCGCTTCGAAGCGACTTTGTTCCGTCGCGGCACGAAAAATGGGAGTTTTCGGGAATTCCTTTATCTACCGGGATTCCCCGGATAGCGGGGAATGGTTTCAAGCCATTTTTGATTTCGTCTTTCGCTCCGTGAAAGGGATCGATTTTTTTTCCGCGGAGTTGCGTTTGGACGGACCTTTCGCGGATTATCTCGTCCATCGGTTTGAAGCGAACCACAAAATCCGCTGCATCCCCAATGAAGAAACCCGCCAAAATTCCTACCAAATCCTTTTTCCGGAATCGTATGCAGCCCTGGTCGGATCGTACGGCAGGAATTTGAAGAAGAACATTCGAGAAAATCGAAATGCCTTGGAAAAATATGAACCTCGTTCACAATTTCTCTGTTTCACTCTTCCGGAAGATATGGAAAAGTTTCTGGAAAGCCTGGACGAAATCCAGAAGACCTCCTGGAAATCGGCAACGTATGGCTTCACTCCTTGGAACGTCGCCGATCGGGTGGCGTTCGTCCGTTGCCTGGCTTCCCTCGGCTGGGTCCGCGGCAATTTGCTGTTGACGGAATCCGGAAAATTGATGTCCTTTTATTACGGATTATGCTACCGCGACTGTTTTTATGCGATCAACACGAGCTATGACCCGGCATACTCCGGAGTCTCACCCGGAACAAACACGCTCGCTCTCACATTGGAAATGCTGATGAGAGAGCGGCCGGACATTCAATACGCGGATTTGGGATTCGGAGCCCTTGACTATAAAGTCAAATGGGGCAACAAAGCGATCCCGTCGTTGGAGGTGTCGTTTCTCTGCACGCGGAAAGGGCGTATTCTCAATCGGACACAAGCTGTTTTAAACGGCGTCGTTTCCGCCGTCAAAAAATGTCTGGATCGGATCGGTATGACCAATCGCGTTCGAAAATACCTGAAAAATAAAACCTGATCGTCCTCTTCTTGATTATGTCTCATTCCCTCGACATCCTCGAAACGCCCGGGCAAATCCGCGAAAACCTCTCGGACTGGCTTGCGTTTCTCGACACGAAACCGCTCGGAATGTCGGTGTACAACGATCCGAGGTTCATTCTCAACCACTGGGAATACCGCTGCGAGGAAGCGGAAAAAAAGCTTCACATCATCGTTCTTCGGGAAAACGGAAGCATTTGCTGCATCGCCCCGCTTTGGGTTCGCAAAAGCACATTCCAATTAACGCTCAGCGTCAAAAAACTTTTTTCCCTGAACGTCAGGCAACTGGGATGTTTTGGAGATTCCTTCCTCTATGCCCCTGATGAGAACAATAAAGAAACGACCGTCGAGTCTTTCCGGTCCGTCTTCGATCATTTGAAGAACTCGGATCTCCGGTTTGATTTTTTCTATATCATGGATTTCCGCAAAAACACGCCGTTCTGGGAGTATTGCCGTGATTTCCTGACGTCGGGAAAATTACGGATCGTCGGCGCCCTTGTGGAAAAACAACATGATTATCGCATTTTGCTTCCCGATACGATGGAAGAGTTGATGGCGTCTTTAGACAAAAAAAAACGGTATTCCATCAAACGTACCGTCAAGTCGTTTGATTTTGATCCGGCGAAAGACCGCTTTACACGTATTACCGCTCCGGATCAAGTTCCCCTTTTCATTGATGCGATGGATCGCATCGCGCAAGAATCGTGGCAGTCGAAAACTTTTGGTCATGTGCGACGAAACAGGGAAGCCCATCTGGCCTATTTTCAAGAGTTGGCCAAAGCAGGGTTGCTCCGCTCCTATCTTCTTGAGCGTGATGGGATCCCGATCGCTTATCGCAACGGATACCAAGATGCGACGGGATACTATTGCCAGGAAAGTCGTTATGATCGTACTCATTATGAAGACGTTTACCCGGGGTTGGTTTGCCTTTACTATCATATCGAAGACCTGTTTCATGCCAATCGTCCGGCGTTTGTGGATTTCGGGTTTGGCGATCTCGGATACAAACGTCTTTGGGCCAACGAGGAAATCGAATCGACGTCTGTTTACATTACGGCGACATGGAAGGGGGCGATTCTCGCCCGGACCCAGCGTACGATCAACCGGTTCGTCTTTTGGAGCAAAAAAATGATGGAGCGATTCGGAATCGCCGACCGCATTCGAAAAATCCTGCAACACAAAAACAGAAAAAACAAGGATTAGCGTAACGACACCGAACAGGGTTTACAATCCGTTGAGCCGAGCGGCGCAGACGCCGGTGCCTGGACGAAGCCCGTAACTTTGAGGTCGTGTTTTCAAAAACCCCGTGTTTTCCAATGTCAAACCGACAAGGCAGCCGCAAGTTACGGACCGTGAAACCAAACCCGTCGCCCTTATTTTCCCTGCACTTATGAACCATCTTTTCTCAAACCTGCCGCTGGAGCGTTGGTTGAACGCGGGGGTGTTGCTCGCGGTGTCCGGCGGGGCCGACAGCGTCGGGCTGCTGCGGTTTTTCGTGCAGGGACGAGCCGAGCGGCTGCCGCAAGCCGATTTGGCCGTCGCCCATGTCAATCACGGGCTGCGCGGAGCCGAATCGAACGCCGATGCCGCCTTCGTCCGCGAGCTCGCCCGGGAATTCCGGTTGCCGTACTTCGAGCGAAACATTGATCCGGCGGAATGGGCCGCCGATGCGACCGGGAGCTTTGAAGCCGCCGCCCGTGATCTGCGGTATGCGTTCCTGAAAACGACCGCCGAAAAGAACGGCCTGCGGCTGGTTGCCGTCGCCCACACGCGGGACGATCAAATCGAAACGGTGCTGCATCGAATCCTTCGCGGCACCGGCATCGCCGGATTGGCCGGGATCCCGCCGGTCCGGTCGCTCGGCGAGGCCGTGTCGATCATCCGACCTTTTTTGGACGTCGCCCGATCCGAAGTGCTGGAGTATCTCGACTCGCTCGGCCAAGGTTTTCGGACGGATTCGTCCAACCTCGCCCCGGACTGGACCCGCAACCGGATCCGGCTCGAACTGCTGCCGCTGTTGAAAGAACGGTTCAACCCGAATGTCGAACAGGCCCTCTCGCGGCTCGGACGACTTGCCGGGGAGCTTCAAGAGATCGTCGAGCTCCGGACGGAAGAATTTCAGGAGCAGGCGATTCTTTGCATTTCTCAAGAGGAAACGGTTCTCGATCTCGACCTTCTGCGGCAACGGGAACCGTATTTCGTTCGAGAGCTGTTTCTCGCCGTTTGGACGAAAAACAGTTGGCCGCTCCAAGCGATGGGATTCGAGCAATGGGCCGCCCTCGCGAATCTGGTTCGATCGCAAGCGGCGGAAAAGCGGCTATTCCCCGGCGGTGTCGTCGTTTGTGTCGATCCGCAATCGGCAACCATTCGGTTGCAGCGTCGCCCCATCGAGCCGGGACCGTGAGGTCCCACTTGATGAGGGGTGCGCTGCTAAGCCGCTTCCGGTTCAGGTTCTTTTTCGTCTTTTTCCTCTTCTTTACGGAAAAAGACTGGTCCGTCGATCGCATCGAAGATGACGAGCAGGTTCAGCAGCCCGGCGACGAGGGTAAAGATGGTGCCGATCTCGAAGTAGCGCCCGAGCTTTCCGATGATTTCGTCCAATGTCGGCGGGACGCCTCGGAAATTCGGGGGAACGTTGCCCATCGACGGGAGATACGGCGGGGACATCGCTCCGCGAAAGAACGGCGGCAAACCTTGATTGACCCGGTTCGCTTGGACGAGGGCGGGAATCGCCGCCGCGCCGATGCCGCATTGAGTAAAGAAAAACAGCCGCCTGTCCCCTTCCCTCCAGGAATAATAAACATTTCGTGCAAATCCGACTTCCGGCGATGAGCCGAGATAACAGCCGGCCAGGAACGTGGGGATGATACAGACCGCGAAAAGAAACGCTTTGAAATAGCGCCCTTGGTAATAATGTCCCAGCCCGGGAACCAACCAGGCCAAAACGCCCGCGATCACCGGATTTTTCAATCGAATATCGATCATGTCGTCTTCCTCTTGCCGGTTGGCTTGGGAAGGGGATGGTTTCGTCTCGGCCATTTCAAAGGATTCCTTAGCGTTCGAAAAGAAGCGGTAAGATGGTTATTCTAACGCCTCATCGCCAAAAGGGAAAGAGGCGGGAATCGCGAGGAGGATTTGGCAAAACTGGAAAAATACAGCGACTGCGAAGAACGGGCGGACTGTTTGCGGCTCGGGAAACTCGGTCTTGACCAGGCGGGTCGGTTTTCGTATTCTTCCGGCGAAAAAGCGGGCGGCCCGGTTTGCGAGGCCGTTCTTTTCCGAAAAATGATTTTTCTCCTACGAAAACACGGATGTCCGATTACAAATACTTCGATCGATACGGCGGCGGGTTCGTTTTGTTGTGCGGGCTCCTCGTTTGCAGCGGCGGTTGCCTCAGCGCAACCTTGGGAAAAGTCGGCGTCAAGGTTCCGAGCCTGGTCCAACAAAAACAGGATTCGGACATTCCGGAATACACCCCTTCGGTCGTCGACAAATTGCAGATGCGGGGGCAAAATCGCGACGAATTTTCCGCTCCGTATCACGACGAGTTTACGACGCCGAACAATTCGAGCGGCGCTCCGCTCAGCGATTTGCCGAACGGGGCGGATCTGTTTTCGCAGCCGTTGACTCCTCCTTCTCCGAATGGGGCCCTCACTCCCGCGAACAGGGAGTATTGGGACAACCCGCTGGGCGATGGGATTTCGCCGAACGAAGGGCAATCCCTCCTCGAAACGGCTCCCGAACCACAAAAAAGAGCGGCTTCCGAAACCTCGAACGCCGCCTCCTATGATCCGAACAAGCCTTGGCTCAAGCCGCTCCCTCACCCTTACGGCCCGTTCGCGTATCGAACCGAGTCGGAGACCCGTGGGTTCGGCGGGGAGCTCCCGGCGGAGGATCCGATTCCGTTCGAGCCGATCACGAAAAATTCCCAGGACAAGCCGGCCTCGCCGGAATTGTACGATTGGGAGAAGGAAGATAAACCGAAATTCGATTGGAGCATGTTCGATCCGGCCAATTTCGCGACGAAAGTTCGCGATTGGATGGGGATGGGGCCGGACGAAAGAAAGGCGGCCGCGTTTATGGAAAGCGGCTACAACCTGATCCGGCAAAACCGGGATTTCAAGAACATCGAAAAAAACATCCAGGCGGCCAAGGAATTCGAGAAAGCGGCCGCCCGTTGGCCTGATTCCGTGTTGGAAGAGGACGCCTTGTTCCTCGCCGGAGAATGTTATTTCTTCTCCGAGAAATATCCGCAAGCGGCGAAAAATTACACAAAGCTCATCACCAAGCATCGCGGGACGAAATATATGGACTCGGCGGTGCTGCGGATGTTCCGGATCGGACGGTATTGGGAAGCCCGTTACGAGAAAGGGGCGTCCTACGTCAATTTTCAGGACAAAACGCGGCCGCATTTCGACACGTTCGGGGAGATGAGAAAGGCGTATGAGGCGATTTACACGAACGATCCGACCGGTCCGATGGGGGACAAAGCTTTAATGGCCCTGGCCGGAGCGTTTATGAACAAAGGACAAAACCAGGGGGATTCGCAATTCGCCGAAGCGGCGGCGCTGTATGCCTCGCTTCCGGACATCAATCCGAGGAGCGATTACCTGGTGCAGGCTCGAAAGCTCGAACTGATGGCCCGGAGCATGTCGTATGTCGGAGCCCAATATGATGGGAAATCGTTGGAAGAAGCCTCGACCCTCGCCGATCAGACGTTGCGACAATTCGGCGAGGAACTCGGTCAGGAAAAGGGGAATATCATCGACCTCAAGGAGTCGCTTTACAACCAGCAGGCGGAGCGGCTTTGGGAGATGGGCCAGTTCTACGAAAAGAAGAAGATGTACTCCTCGGCCCGGTTCAATTACGAGTTGCTGATCAAGGAGTATGGAGTATCCGGTCTTGTGCCCCAAGCGGAAGAGCGGTATGCGGCAATCCGAAATCTCGACGATCAGGACGATCATCTCGCCTGGTTGAAGAAACGGTTCGACCGTTCGGGCTCGCCTCACAAGGAGAATCCGGCCCTGACGGCGGACCAGTACACGCTGAAGTCCCGCGAAAAGGCTGAGAAAGAAACGGAAGATAAGGTCGCGAGAAAACTGTCCGACTCAAACGACGTCAACGGACCCAAAAAACCGACCAGTATTTTCGGTGGTTTGTTTTCTCGCAAAAACCCTGAGAACGGCAATTATTGAGTCTCGAAAAAACAAACCTTTTTTCGTCATTCCCGCGAAGGCGGGAATCTATAGTGAAACCGTTCCCTATGGATCCCCGCCTGCGCGGGGATGACGGAAAGTCGCTGTCCCCAAAATAAAACTTGACAGGCACTAGTGCGGTTCAAGATTGATAACCTTTTCAATCAGACAACGGCCAACGTTATTATCGACATGAGCAATTCCGTATTCCGTTACATGATCGTCGCTCTCCTGTTCCTGCTCCCGGCGGGCTGCGCCGGATACCGGATCGGTTCGGCCTCGCTGTATAGCGAAAATATCCGAACGGTCTATGTCCCGATGTTCGAATCGGATAGTTTTCGCCGCAATTTCGCCGAGCGGTTGACGGAAGCGGTCTGCAAGCGGATCGAAGAGCGGACACATTTCAAGGTAATCGGCCGGCCGACGGCGGACAGCGTTCTTTCCGGCAAGATCGTCGCCGACACCCAAGGGGTTCGGACCGTCGACCGATACGACGATGTCCGGCAAAAGACCGTTTCCCAGTCCGTGCAGGTCGTTTGGGTCGACCGCCGGGGGAACGAGCTTCGGCATCTGGAGCCGATCCCTTGGGGGATCAATTCCGCGGGGATCACGACCTCCTGGAACATGGTGCCGGAGATGGGCGACTCAACGGTTATGGCCCAGCAAAAGGCGATCGAAAAAATGGCCGACCAGATCGTCGACATGATGCAGGAACCGTGGTAGCGGGGCGGGAATGATGAAGGGCGAGGCTCTTTTTCTTTCGCAAATGAGGTGCTTGCCTCTGAGTCGAACAATTGCTACAACAAAAGCGTTGTTTTCCTCTTCTTCTTGAATGCGTGAGAGAAACTCTTCTCTCTTCCGCAACCGCTTCATAACAGAAAGGTCGGCCGATGTCTTTGCAACGAATCCTGTTCTCTTTCGTCTCGGGATGTTTCGTGCTTGCCCTGACCGCCGCCTTGCCGCTTTTCGCGACGGAAGCGGGACGTTCGCCGATCGCGTCGGTGCGGGTCTACAATCCGACGGCGAGCGGCGCCGCGAGTACGGTCGAGGTGCCCGTCGGCAGTTTGGGCCGTCCCGGCGAGATCGATTGGCGGAATGTTTCTTTGCGGAGCGATAACGAAGTGTTGTCCTTCTCTCTGCGTGAGGGAGCGGCCCATTGGAGGGCGGAGCTGACGACGCCGCTCGAAAAGCCGGTCGCCGAAGACCTGCTCGTTTTCGCGGTTCGTGTCCCGCCGGGACATTGGAAACAGGTCGATCTTGTTTCCGGCACACCCGATCGGCAAAGTGCCTTGGTCCGGGAGAACGGGGTGCTGAGGATCACCTATCCGGAAATCACCGTCCTCGTCAATGAACAGACCGGTCAATTGACGTCGGTTCAGCTCGGCGAGGAGTCGGTGCTGAGCTCTCCGCTGAGTTATCGTTTTTTCGATCTCGGCGAAGGGACGTCCGAGCCGATCGCCTACGTCGGGCCGGGTTACCTTTCGCCCGTCGTGAGCATGAAAAAAGAAGCCGAACAGTCGCCGCCGACGGTGAGGCTGGTCTCGTATTCGTCCAACGCCGCGTTGACGGAGCTGCATTTCGTCTTACAACCGCAGCGCGGTCCGGCCGTGGGGTTGACCTATCGGATTTACGCTCATCGTCAAATCGAAATCCTTTCCGACGAACGGCCCTGGGAAGGGCGTTCTCCCTGGTTGGACTGCTGCCTGGAATACGAATTGCCGATCGCCGGGACGAGCGAAAATCTTCCCTATGAGCAATCGCATTTTCCTTACTACGGTTTCAAGGACTACGCGGCGGCCGTCAAGAGCATCGGAATCGTGCATCGCGGAACGAAAACGTTTTCGTTCGAACGGGGCGAAGAAAGCGTCAACGGCCGGTTTTGGCGGCGGCACCTGGCATTTTATCCGATGAGCGAATGGGAAAACCGGGATGGCTTGCTGCAACTGCTTGAGCAAGGGTTGGTCGTTCAAACCGATCCGATCCGTTCGCAACCATTGAACGCGCCGCTTCGAATCGCCTGTACCGAGGAGGTACAATCGGTCGGTGAGCTGCTGCTCGACGGGCTGCGGCAGGCGGGCATTGAGGCGACGCTTGAAACGATCGCGAGCGAAAATTCGGCGTGCGGGATCGGCTTGCGATTGATTGACAATCCCCAAGCCGTCGGTATTCGGGGGGACGGTTTTGCCGTCGTTGCTTCGCCGAAACGGAGCGGCGTCGAAATTCTCGCCGGCACGAAATTCGGGCTGTTTCGGGGCGTTTCGCAGGTCTTGCGCAAAATGCCGATCAATGGCAAGAGCGTAACCGTGCCGCTCCTCGCCGAAAATCCGGTCGTCGATCTTCGCAGCGGCGGGTTCGGCGGCGGCAACTTCGAGGTCGACTTTCCGTACGGCGACGAAGCCGAATGGGAATCGACGT
Organism: Thermoguttaceae bacterium; assembly: GCA_031549145.1. GTDB lineage: Bacteria > Planctomycetota > Planctomycetia > Pirellulales > Thermoguttaceae > JAVBSX01. The sequence continues at coordinate 31,229 of JAVBQI010000070.1, forward strand.
TCGACCGGCTCGCCGATTCGGGAATGAACGTGATGGGCTGCCTCGGCATGTGGGGGAACTGGAAGATGCCGATCCGTTACAAATACATGCCTGAACTCTGGTCGGACGACCCGGCGGCGTACGACGAACTTTCCGGGGCTCGATTCGTCGATTTCGAGATGTATCACGAGAAATCAATTCGCCTGATCCGGCACCTGCACGACCGCGGCGTCAAGATTTGGCTTTGGATTCCGCTCGGCACGATCCCGACCTCGTTCGAAGAAAAATATCCCGAGGCGACGACGCCGAAGAACCGAAAAGTTCCCCGGGTCACCCATCCGAAATACCAGGAATTTCTCCGGGCGTATTTTCGTGAGATCAGGGAACTGTATCCCGTCGACGGTTTCGTGCTGATTCGCGACGACAACGGCGGCTTGGACGATACCGAAGAGTACAAGGAATTCGTCAACAATTCCCGCACGAAAAGCCCGGCGTGGGAAGCGTGCCTGTTGGCCTACGATCTCTTGCGGGACCAGGGCTTCAAGGGAACGATCGCGGTGTATCCGTATTTCGATGCGTACCAGCCGCGACTCGACCCGTTGCTGCCGAACGACCTGCTGCTCGTCGGACACGGAAGCGGGCTGGGGCTGTTGAGCCGGCAGTTCGACCTCGTCGCGCCGATGGGGGATACCTGGTTGGACAATCCTTACAGCGGGGCCTTTCGGTTGCCTTCCTCTCCGCACATGAAGCGGCTACTGTCGGATCGCAACAGTTTTTGGATCGGCGGGGCGTTCCGAGGCACGGAACTGCCGTGGGAATCGCTCGGCTATTTCGGCGAGCAACCGGCGGCGACGGTCAACACATTTCGGTACGAGATCGGCGGTCGGATGTTCGGCATTGAGAACGCGATCGCGTTCGTCGGGCTTTCCCAAGCGTACGAATCACTCTGGGAAATCGTGCGCGACCGGCTGCTGCCGCACGATTGGTTGAAACTGGACGAGCGACAGCGTGCGGTCGTCGTCGACGAAGGCCGCCGCAAACTCGAAGAGTTTCGTTGTCAATTCGGGAAATTCAAAAGCCGATTCAAAAACGACGCCCACGAAAAATGGCTGGCCCAGGTCGGGTTGTACGACAGTTTTTTCGAGTACCAACTTCGGCGAGCCGAACTGTTCGGAAAAATGTTGGATACGGTCCTCGCACAGTCGAAAACCGCGGCAACTCCGACGCCGCTTCCCGAACCGGCTCGGAAAGAACTGCTGAGCATGAACGCGGAAATCTTCGAATTGGCCCGACGTTTCAACGACGAAACAACGAAAGTCCCGAGCGAAATGCTGAAGCACACCGTTGCGGGAAAATTGACCACACCGTACAAGGAATGGGTCTTGGGGTACGACGCGTCGTTGGAATACGTGATCGGCGTCAAGCAGTTTGCCACCCGCGTGCAAATCGCGATGCCGCCGCTGATTCCGGGAGGGCCGTTCGAACTGTCGGTCGAACTCTCGAACGACGGTTGCGTTCCCTGGACGCCGGAAGCGGGACCGCGACTGGAATTGCAGGGCGATACCAAGCGATTCGGGCTGCCGGAATCGTGGGAGTACGAAGGGGAGCCGATCGCTTACGGCGAGAAGCGGGCCGTCGTTTTTCGCGGCACCGCCCCGGAAGGAAACGGTACGGAAACCCTCAAGGTGCAGTGCTTGGCCCCGTTCCGCGATCGAATCATGATCGGCGAAGGTACAGCGGAGTTGACCTGGGGCGAAGGGCGAAAACAATAACGCTCGTTTTTCAAAGGCTTTAGAAAACGTCTTCAAACGCACTTTCGCCGTCCTTCGAATCGTTCCTAATTTGTTTTCAAGTCGATAAAAAATGAGCCGTAAGTGTAGTCGGTACTCCGACGTAACTTACGGACCTTGTACACGGCACGGCCCCTACCGCTTCAAACTCTGTACAAGGTCCGCAAGTTACGCTGTGCTACACTTGCGGCTCTTTGACCTTGTTCGGATTGTTATTGCCGCGGCGTCACTTTGAAGACACTTTCTCTGACTTCAGGCTTCAGAAAATTCTCGCTTCGGGCTGCTATTTGCTGCGGTTTGGTTTTTTGCGGCCTGTTACGCGTCTGGAAAACAATATCTCCCCCTATTTTAACTTCAGCGGAAAGCTGGTAAAATTAGGTCCAATTGCTTTCTTGTCCCGTCAATAAACTTAGGTATCGTTCCCACAAACAATCGCTGATAAAGGTTGATTATGAAAAAAGCTCTTTTCGTCTTCGTTTTCGTTTTTCCGCTCCTTTGCGGTTTCGCGACGGCTTTGGCCCAAGACAAATCGGATAACCCGATTTTTCAATCGTCTTTGGAATGGCTCAAGACGCCGGTCCCTGTCGAAAACGCCGACGCCGCGACCGCCGCGGATATGAAAACCTACGACGAGCAGATCGACGCCCCGGCCCCCTACGGACTTCGGAAATTCAAGATGATCCCGGTTCAAGGCGGGAAATTCAAAATGGGTAGCCCGGCCTCCGAAAAAGGACGCTCCGAGGACGAAGGGCCGCAATTCGAAGCCGAAGTGCAACCGTTTTGGATGGGCGAAGCCGAGGTTACCTGGCGGGAGTTCGAGCTGTACGGTTTGAAATTGCTCCGTGAGGCCCACAAAAAGACACCGCCGGAAGACGAATTGCGGTTCGCGATCACCGATGCGGTCGCCAATCCGACCGCTCCTTACAACATCGGAGCGATCAGCTTCAACAAGGCGGGCAAAGAGGGAGAGTACCCGGCCAGCGGATTGACCTATTACGCTGCCCAATGCTATTGCAAGTGGTTGACCTCGCTCACCGGTCGTTATTACCGGCTGCCGACCGAAGTCGAATGGGAATACGCCTGCCGGGCGGGAACGACGACCGCGTATTCGTTCGGAGACGATCCGGCCCCGATCGACGATTATGCCTGGACCAACCGAAACTGTGCGGTCGGCACCGGCTACGAAATGGTCAAGCAGAAAAAACCGAACCCCTGGGGTTTTTACGATATGTACGGCAACGTCTCGGAATGGACCTGCGAGCAATACAAGAAGGACGCCTATCAGCAATTCGCCGACGGGAAGGTCAAAGACGACATGTTCCCGCCGAAAGGAAATTTTGGACAGGTCGCCCGGGGCGGTTCGTGCGACGACGATCCGGTCGATTGCCGCAGCGCCAAGCGGATCGTTTCGGTTCGCGATTGGAAGAAGCAGGACCCGCAATTTCCGCAGAGCATCTGGTGGGTGACCGATGCCCCCTTCGTCGGTTTCCGCGTCGTCCGACCGCTCAACCCGCCGAAGACCGAGGCCGAAGCCAAGTTGTTCGAACCGGACCCCGAAGTTTGGAAAAAGTATTCTGATCTGAATCAAAGAATGTAGGAGAAGAGTGGGAAGTGGGGAGTGGGGAGTGGGAAGTTTTAATGACCTTCCCCTCCCTGTTTCCTGCTTCCCACTTCCCACTTCTCACTTCTCACTTCTCACTTCCCACTTTTTTAACACTAAGTAAAAGGAAACTATTGAATGATGGGCAGCACGATTATTGACATTAAAGGACGGCAGATTTTGGATTCCCGCGGCAACCCGACGGTCGAGGTCGATGTGCAGCTCGCCGACGGTTCGTTCGGTCGGGCGGCCGTTCCGAGCGGAGCGAGCACCGGAGTGCACGAAGCGGTCGAACTTCGCGACGGCGACAAGTCGATGTACCTGGGCAAAAGCGTTCTCAAGGCGGTCGGCAACGTCAACGAAAAGTTGTCTGAAGAGCTTTGCGGGTTCGACGCGTTGGACCAGACGACGCTCGACCAACGGATGATCGAGCTCGACGGGACCGAAAACAAGGGCAACCTCGGGGCGAACGCGATTCTCGCCGTTTCGATGGCGACGGCCAAAGCGGCGGCGAGTTACTGCAACCTGCCGCTGTACCGTTATTTGGGTGGTGTCGGAGCCCGGTTGCTCCCGGCCCCGATGATGAACGAGATCAACGGCGGTGCCCATGCCGACAACAAGGTCGACATGCAGGAATTCATGATCATGCCGCTCGGGTTCAATTCGTTTACCGATGCGATTCGCTGCGGTTGCGAAGTGTTTCATTCGCTCAAGAACGTGCTGAAGGGAATGAAAATGTCGACCAACGTCGGCGACGAAGGGGGCTTCGCTCCGGACCTCCAGAGCAACGAAGACGCCCTCAAGGCTCTTATGGACGCGATCGCGAAGGCCGGTTACGAACCCGGCAAGCAGGTTTACATCGCGATGGACTGCGCGAGCAGCGAATACTACAACGCCGATAAGAAGCTGTACACGATCGACGAAAAGGCGATGTCGAGCGCCGCAATGGTCGACATTCTCGCCGGCTGGTGCGATAAGTACCCGATCGTTTCGATCGAAGACGGTTGCGACCAGGACGACTGGGAAGGCTGGAAACTTCTCACCGACAAGCTCGGCAAGAAGGTTCAGCTCGTCGGCGACGATCTTTTCGTAACCAACACGAAGCGGCTCCAAATGGGGATCGACAAGGGAATCGCGAACTCGATTCTGATCAAGGTCAACCAGATCGGGACCGTGACCGAGACGATCGAAGCGATTCAGTTGGCTCATCGCAACGGTTACACTTCGATCTCCTCGCACCGGAGCGGCGAAACCGAAGACGCGACGATTGCCGATCTCGCGGTCGCGCTGGGGACTGGCCAAATTAAAACGGGTTCGGCGTCCCGGACCGATCGGATGGCGAAGTACAACCAGTTGATCCGGATCGAAGAAGAGCTCGGAGCCGGGGCGGTTTACGCCGGGCCGTTGTTCCCGAAACTCTGCAAAAAGGGTTGCTGCGGCAAGTAATCTTTGGATCCCAATAAAACGAGCCGGGGGCTGTGCCCCCGACTGCCTCCCTTTCGAGTATAATTTTTCTCGCAAGGCAGGCAGTCGGGACCGCAGGTCCCGGCTCGTCGTCGTTTCGAAGCGGCCTCGCTACGAATCGAGCTCTTTTTTCATCCTGTCGGCATTGAGGCCTAGAAAAATCAACTTTTTTGTCATTCCCGCGCAGGCGGGAATGACGGTGAGAGTGTTCAAAATTTTGTAAAACGCTGTAAAACCCGATCGCATTCCCTCCCCCAACACAATTATGAAAACAATCCGACTCCCGTTTTTTGTATTTCTCTTTTTTGCCTTGGCCGCATCCTGCCTCCCCGCCGGGGAAACCCGGCTACCGCTTTCGCGGTTGGACCTCGGCAAGATGAGCTGCGGGGCGCTCACCCCGAAGGCCGATAAAAATCTGCATGGGGAGACGCTCAAGATCGGCGGCCGTTCGTTCGCCGAAGGGGTCGGGACACACGCCGACAGCGATTTCCGGATCGCCGTCAACGGGGCGAAACGGTTCGTCGCCGCCGTCGGCGTCGACGGGGCGTCCGGCGATCTCGGCTCGATCCGATTCCGGATTTTCGGCGACGACAAATTGCTTTGGCAAAGTTCCGTCAAGCGGGGCGGCGACCCGGCCCAACACGTCGATCTTCCCCTCGAAGGGATCAAGGTGCTCGATCTCGCCGTCTCCTGCCTCGGGGATATCAACTCCGACCGGGCGAACTGGGTCGATGCCGCCTTTTTCGTCGACGGCGAAAATCCCATTGCTCTCGATCTGCCCGCCGAGCCTTTGCGAAAATCGAAACAGCCGTTCGAGGCGGCCGCCGCTTCCCCGGAACTGGAACAGCGATTCGCGAAAACCTGGTTCGAAACGCATTTTCTCAACGCCGCGAAGCCGCTCTTCGCGTTCAAACTCGGCGGTCGGCCGTTTGCCGAACTTTGCGACACTTGGAAACGGGAAGTGCAGCACAGGGCATTGGACCGCGGCCGGACCAAGCACACGATCACCTACACCGATCCGGAGACCAGCCTGGTCGTTCGGGCTGTCGGCGTCGAGTACTCCGACTTTCCCGCCGTTGAATGGACGCTTTGGTTGAAGAACGAAGGGAAAGAGCCGACCCCGGCGATCTCAGGATTGCAGGCGGTCGATGCGCTGTTCTTTCAAGACGATTACGCCGCCCCGAACCGCTACACGCTTTATCATTTCAAGGGGGATCACTGCACGCCGGACAGTTACGAGGCTTTGACACACCGTTTCGAGAAGCCGGAACCGTTGCGGTTTTTCCCGTCCGGCGGGCGGCCGACCGATTTGGCGTTTCCTTACTACAAACTGCAAGGGCCCGACTCCGGCATGATTTTCGTCGTTTCCTGGCAAGGGGAATGGGAAAGCGAATTCGCCCCGCGCGACGGCGGCATCGCGATTCGGGCCGGGCAGCAGCTCTTCGACGCGAAGCTGCAGCCGGGGGAAGAGATTCGCACGCCGATGATTTTCTGCCTGTTTTATCAGGGGGACGATTACGACCGCTCGCAAAATTTGTGGCGGCATTGGTTCCTCGCGCACAACATTCCCCGGGTCGACGGCAAGCTGATCGAGCCGTTCTTCGCGAATTACAGCGGTCGGATTTTCGTCGAAATGGAACGGGCGAACGAAGCGAACCAAAAGGCGTATGCCGATCTGTTCCTCGACCACGGGATCAAGTTTGATTACCTTTGGATGGACGCCGGCTGGTATCCCTGCGAGCGGCCGGACGGGCAGGGAAATTCCTGGGTGCTGACCGGGACTTGGAAGCCAGACCCGAAGCGGTTCCCGAACGGGCTGCGGGCGATCAGCGATTACGTTCATAAAAAAGATGTCAAAACGATCGTCTGGTTCGAACCCGAACGGGTGATGCCGGGAACCGAACTCGCGACCGAACACGCCGGCTGGTTGCTCGGAAAGCCGAACGAAACGATGCTGCTGAATCTCGGCGATCCGGCCGCCCGGGTTTGGATGACCAACCGGCTCAACGAGCAGATCAAAACGCAAGGCATCGACCTTTACCGGCAGGATTTTAACATTGATCCGCTTGAGTATTGGCGGAATAACGACGCCCCGGACCGCCGGGGAATGCAGGAAATCACTTATTGCCAAGGCTATTTGACGATGTGGGACGGCATCATCGCGGCGAATCCCGGGATCATCATCGACAGCTGCTCCTCGGGCGGCCGCCGGAACGATTTGGAAACGATGCGACGTGCCCTGCCGCTGCATAAGACGGATTACAATTATGGTGATCTGACGGCGAAGCACGCGTTGCACCACACGCTGTTTCAATGGCTGCCGTTCTTCGGTTCGATGAACTGGCCCGGCGATCTGGGGGACATTTACTATCACCGCAGCGCTTATGCCTTGGCGTATCACGGGAGCGATCCGGGCGTGTTCGAGCCGGGCTACGATTTCGCGAAATTCCGCCGTTGGATGGACGAATGGCGTGAGGTTGCTCCTCTGTTTTACGGCGATTTTTACCCGCTGAGCCCGTATTCCCGTCGTGATGAGGACTGGGTTGTTTGGCAGTTTCATCTTGAAGAGAAAAACGAAGGGCTCCTGCAAGCGTTCCGGCACCCGAAGTCGCCGTTTCTCGAAGCGAGTTTCAAGCTGAAAGGGTTGGAGCCGGAAACGGTCTACAACCTCAAGAATTTCGACGACGGCACAACCGTGCAGCGTAGCGGCCGCGATCTGATGGACACCGGCATCACGTTACGAATGGAAAAGGCCCCGGATTCGGCGCTGTTTAAATATTGGAAATGAGGGAGAGTTGTTAGGAGAAATAATTGAGCCACGGAAAGCACGGAATATCACGGAAAAATACAAGAGAGGAATGGCCAAGTCTCAGCGACTGGTAGGACAGTTTTTTGACGGTTGTTTGACAAGCATCATCGCGACAAAATTATAGTTTTCGTATTTTCATTCCTTGAATTTCCTTTTGGGAAAATGATATTCGGCGACACCCAACAACTCATGC
>JAVBQI010000010.1:0-13473 GCA_031549145.1 Thermoguttaceae bacterium
GAACGAAACGCGGTTGCAGCCGACATTCGCTTCTCCCAATACGACCGATCTCGCGACCGATCACCGAATGTCGCTTCGCGGACCGATGATCGAGGCGCGGCTCCGCTTTCTGTCCGAAACCGGCGGCCCGGCCGTTCCCGATATGATCCGATGGTCTATCTAACGCGGGGGGCTGCCCGATGTGCCGCCGCTCCCGAGAACGGAACAGGAACAAACGGCCCTGTCGCTCGCGGCCTTCGAGGGACCGCTGCTCGGGAGCGACAACATGAGCTGGGGGTATTACGCCGAAGCCGATTCCCCCCGCGAACCGTTCGCCGATGTTCTTTCGACGCTGTATCGGCTCAACGGGACCTTGCCGCGAGTCTCTTCGATCGTCCCCGAAGGGAGCGTTTTGACGAACGATGCGATCTACTTTTTGACGAATCGGACCCAGGAATGGAAAGACATTCGCGGGGCCGATGTGCAACGCAATCTCGAAGAGATGAACCCGGACGGTACCTATTCCCAGCGGAGCCTCTTTCCGGAATTGGAGCCGGACCAACGGACCTCGCTCGGCTTGTGTGCCCGGAAAGCGGCCTTTCTTTTGGATTACGCCCGAATCACCGGCGACCGTCGGTCGTTGGATGCGGCCGAAAAAACGCTCCGTTGGATGCAAACGCGCGACGTTCCGCGCGGCGGGTATTATTGGGAGACGCCGTTTCATACGCCCGACATTCTCTCGGCGTCCTATGCGCTCTGGGCGATGGTTCGCGGGTTCGAGCTGACGAACAAGCCGGAATACCTCGAAGAGGCGAAGCGGTTCGCCCTCTTGGGACTGCCGTTCGTCTACCAATGGGGGGACCGGCCGATTATGACCTATACGGTCGTGCCGATGTTCGGAGCTTCGGAACGGGAGCGGGCCTGGTTCTGGACCGCACAACCTTGGGCCGGACTGATTTACGCCTACGCCCTGAACCTGCTCGCCCCACACGATACGTCGGTCGATTGGAAAAAAATCGCGACCGGAATTTTAGTCGCGGCCGAACAAATGCAATACCCGGACGGGTATTACATCGGCTGTTTGCCGGACGCGTTCTCGCTCGAATCGCAAACCCGCCAGTTGCCGACGCTCAACCCTTGCGGGCTGGTCTCTTTGCGCCGGGCAATCGAGGGGAAAGTCGATTCTTTGGACGTGATTTCGAATGGGCCGGAAACCCTCGTCTCCCCTTTCCCGTTGCAGCCGAACAAAAAAGGAGCCCTGGTTCGCGAAGTCCCTGCCGGTTTCACGTTCGAGGTTTTGTTCAACGGGCAGCGCAGCCAATCGATCCAAGGTTCCGGCAGCCAACGGGATCAAATCGCCTTTTAGCCCCTGTTCGCTTTGCCGGTGATTGTTTCGATGCGGACGAGGATGAGTGCCGTCCCTTTTCCGTATTTTTCGATCATCGTTTGTGCGGCGGCGAGGTGACCCGGCTTGCCGTCCGGGGCGAAGCGGTCGCACAATTTTAAAAGCAGGGCAACTTTGCGGTCGGCGTCTTCGACCAGCTCGGCCCGGCCGGAGACGATCACGCTCTCGTATCGGGTCGTAAATTTTTCCCGCAACGGTTCCGACCGGCCGACGACGCAAAAAGAAACGCGATCGTCATGCCGAAGGCAGTCGATTTTTCGACCTGCCCCGGCCCCGTGCAAAATGAGCGTTTCGCCGTCGCGCACGTAATTGAGCGGAACGCCGTAAGGGCTTGCATCGGCCCCCGTGATCGAAAGGACGCCGTATTCGGCGGCGTCCAACAGCGTGAGGGCGGCATCATTTGTCAGGAGACGGTCTTGACGACGGGTCGGGTACATTGTGGGAAGAGGGCAGAGTTGGGCGAAATGCGGGGGCGGGCAGTTTACAATTGGGAGAGAGCATTCTACACTTGAACAACTCTGTTGGAAAGTCAATTTTTCGACAAAAATCAGAGCCGCAACCGTCAGGGAGCGGTTTTTGGCGAGACGACCGCTTCCTGACGGGCGCGGCTCTGAACGCGATCATTCAAAAAACGCAACATGTTGAACGACGTTATCATTATCGGGGGGGGGCTCGCCGGGCTCGCGTGTGCGATCCGGCTTACCCGGCCCGGGCCGCAGCGGTTGCCGCAGGTTCTGCTTTTGGAAAAGAACGACATTCCCGGCAAAAAGCTTCTTATTTCCGGCACCGGTCAATGCAACACCACACACGCCGGGCCGATCGAAGATTTTCTCGGCCGATACGGACCGCCGGAAAAAGGGCGGTTCGTCAAACCGGCACTGTACCAATATCCCAATTCGGACCTCGTCGCGTTCTTCCGAAGCCGCGGTCTTGAGATGATTGAAACGGAAGAGGGCAAACTTTTTCCCGAAACGCGGAAAAGCAAGGACGTTTTGCGAATTCTGTTGGATTGCTGCAACGACCAAAGCGTCCGAATCGCGACGAAAAGCGATGTCCGGTCGATCGAACGAACGGAAAACGGCTTCGCGGTACGAACGGCCGAGCAAGAGCATACCGCTCCGGCGGTCGTGATCGCGAGCGGCGGGCAGTCGTATCCCGCGACCGGGAGCAGCGGCGACGGGTACCGCTTTGCCGCCGAACTCGGACATACGATCCTCCCGCCGGCCCCGGCGCTGACGCCGGTTTATGTTCCCGGCAGCGTTCTCGCCGATTGCAGCGGGATCGCGATTGCCGGAGCCGGCGTCGCACTGCTCGGTCCCGCCGGACGGAAGCCGATCCGCAAGACCCGGGGGGACGTGCTGTTGACACATCGGGGGTTTTCGGGGCCGGGCGTGCTCGATTTCAGCCGTTATCTTTCGAGAGGGGACCGGTTGCTTTTCAATTGGCTCGGCGATGAGAACGAAGAGCAATGTGAGAAACGGCTGAGGGCCGCCCTTGCCGAAAACGGCAACCGGTCGCTGAAAACGGCGGTTTTCGGCTTCGGGCTGCCGAAACGATTCGTGGTCGCACTCTTGCGGGCAATCGGTGTCGAGCCGGATACGCCGGGCAGTTCGCTGGAAAAAACGGCCCGCCGCAAGGTCGCCGCCGCCCTTTGTGCGTTCGAGGTCCGGATCGAATCGCTCGGCGGTTTCTCCGAAGCGATGGTCACCCGGGGGGGCGTCGCGCTCGCGGAGGTCAACCGCAACACCTTGGAATCGCGGCGCCTACCCAACCTTTATTTTTGCGGGGAAGTGCTCGACATCGACGGGGACACCGGCGGTTACAACCTGCAATTCGCGTATTCCTCGGGAATGTTGGCTGGGGAAAAGGCCGGGCAGCGGCTAGCACAAGGTTAATGCAATAGACCGTTTGTGCTATGGCAGGCTATTGGCACAATCATTCCCGCTGCCTTTCGTGTCGGCATCATCTCAGGATCAATCCGACGGAAAGAGCCGATCCGAAGACCAGGACATTTCGTGCGCTCTGTTCGAGGATGCCGACCAGTTCCCTGCCGTTGCCGATTCGGACCATCTTGCGCCATGTCGGAACGTGAAAAGCGAGAGAGATCATCGGAAGCATTGCCGCCCCAACGGAATGTTCAAACCAAAAATATTGACAACACAAAACGGCGAGGATTCCGTTGAGAAGATAAAACCAGCGTCCGAACCGTTCGCCGAACAAAACGATGCTCGTATTTTTTCCCGCCCTGGCGTCGGAAAACCGGTCGCGGTAATTGTTCGCAACGAGAATGTTGATCACGACCAGCCCGACGGCCGCGCCGCAAACCGTTGCGGAAAGAGACCACATCCCCGTTTGAACGTAATACGTGAAACCGACGGGAACGATTCCGAAAAAGACGAACACGCAAACATCCCCCCAGCCGCGATAAGCCAACGGGTAAGGACCGCCGGAATAAGCCAAAGCGAAAACGACGACCGCCGCACCAACGAAAATCAGGAACCAACCGCCGTAACAGAGCAGCGTCAAGCCAAGAGCCGAATTCAACACGCAAAGGCCGAGAGTAACGACCAGCATCGTTTTCGGCGCGATCCAACCTTCGGCGACCGCCCGTTTCGGTCCGAGCCGCTCTTCGTTGTCGCTCCCTTTGCGGTAGTCGAAATAATCATTGGCGAAATTCGAAATGATCTGGGCCAGTATGGCGAAGAGAAGGCAGATGCAAGCAGGAACGACGTTGAATCCGCCGTCATGAAACGCCAGCGCCGAGGCGACGATCACGGGAGTCGCTCCGGCAGCCAATGTTTTGGGCCGCGCCGCGAGAAACCATGTTTTGAGGGAATTCTTTCGTATCACTTGCCCTTGCCGTGTTGCCGGCAACAAAACCCATTGCCGCTAATGTCAATCACCTCAAGATCGGAAGTTGCTCCAGCATGTTTTTCAAATTTTGAGCGTCCCACGGCAGGTGCTCCGCGATGCTCAAGCTGACGACATCCGTTTCCTTCGACGCATCGGAAATCAATCGGATCACCTGCTGAAATGTCATTTCTCCCTGTGTGATACCGTCGAACGATCCCGATGCGGCTTGCGGATCAGAAAAGTAAAGCGAACGGATGGACGCCGGATCCAGCACGTCCAAATCAAAGTGAATCGCCAAATGCCGAATCTTGTTGTCACGAATCCATTGGACCACGGCTTCGCTGTTTGTGACAAGTTCTTTCGCGCCGGCTTGTTTGATTCCCAGACGGTTGATGATTTTCGCTTCCTCCTCCAGCATCGCTCCCAAGCCCGCATACATGACCTGGCCCGGCTTCAAAGGAGTGCGTACTTCGGCGGCAAATTTCGGATCGCCTTCTCCGAGCAAATTACCGAGGACCATTGCGTGTTCGTGGTGGTAGAATTTCGGTGTCGACACGTCGGGATGGGCGTCGATCCAAAGGACACCCAACTTGCCTTCATAGCGTTCGTTCAAATAGGCGAAAGGAGCTTGACTGACGAGGCAGTCGCCGCCGAAGACGACGATTCGATCCGGTTCGTAAACGTCGATGATGCTTCGGGCGGCCTTCAATTGTTTCAATAAAACATCTTGTCCGACCACGCCGTTTTCCTTCTCCAACTTCGTCCCATCGGCGGGTTTGACGGGAACCTCGACGAGAGGGGCATCGCTTTCCGGGGCCAGCCACGCCAGTAATCTTGCTCCTAAAGTATAGAGCTTGTTATTGCCCCCTTGCCATTGCGGAAATAAAAGCCGAAGAGTTTTCGATTCGTTTTGTTCTTTCGTCATTTCTTGTGCTCTAGAAATTTGCGTGGCGAAGGCGGTAATGCATAATAATGCAATAACAAGCATTGATTTTTTCATGAAAGTCCTCCATTCGGAGTTTGTGTTATGCTCAAGCCGGTTGAAAATTTTTATTTTCAATACGGTAATGGCCCAACGAGGCTGCGGTTTGGCAAAGGGCAAATCTATTCCAGGTCCCTGTTTACACCGTCAACGATAGAAAGCGGAGTACCGGCTAAATGTTAGAAGACGATCTGCATGTTGTCGCGGTGTACGACTTCCTCGTAGTGAAATTGGCCCAGCACCTCGCGGATCGCTTTGGAATTCTTGCCGCGAATCAGCAGCGTGTCCCGCGTGTTGTAATTGGTCAAACCGCGGGCGACCTCGTTCCCTTGCGGATCGACGAGGCTGACCAGGTCCCCTTTTTCAAAATGCCCGGTGCAATCGGCGATGCCGACCGGGAGCAGGCTTTTCCCTTTTTTCGCGACGGCGACTGCGGCCCCTTCGTCGAGGTAAATCGTTCCGGCCGGTCGCCCGGCGTACCCGATCCAACGTTTGCGGGCCCGGAGCACGACATCCTGGGCGAGGAAAACCGTCCCGACCTCTTCGGAATCGAAAATCCGCGTCAAAATATCGGGTGTGTCCCCGTTGGCGATGATCATGTTGCCCCCCGCTTCGGTGATCATCTTCGCCGCTTTGAGTTTGCTCGACATCCCCCCTTTGCTTCGCTTCGAGGTTTTTTCGACGACGTAAGAGTTCAGTTTCGGAGTCCAGTTCGCGACGACGGAAATCAATTGCGCCCCTGGTTCGGCCGGGTCGCGGTCAAACAGCCCGTCGACATCGGTCAACAGAATCAGGAGCGGATTCGAAAAAAGATTGGCGACCAACGCCGCGAGCCGGTCGTTATCGCCGAAGGTCGTATGTAATTCGCGGACGCTAACCGTGTCGTTTTCGTTGATGATCGGCAACGCCCCGTAATCAAGCATCGTTCGGAGGGTGTTGCGGGCGTTGAGGTACCTCTTTCGGTCGGAGAGATCATCGGCCGTGAGCAATACCTGACCGGCGTGGGCGCCGAAGCGGCCGAGCGCGCTTTCGTAGGCTTCGATCAATTTGCTCTGTCCGATCGCGGCGACGGCCTGCAATTGCGGGAGCAGGGCCGGTCGCTCCTTGAGCCCGAGCCGGCCCATCCCGGCCCCGACCGCCCCGGAACTGACAAGGATCACCTTTTTGCCGCGATTGCGAATACCGCTCAGTTCGCCGACCAGCCGTTCGATGCGCTCGACGTTCAAAAGGCCGTCCTTCCGGGACAGGACGTTGGTCCCAACCTTGACAACGATAATGTCCGAGGTCTTAACCAGTTCGTCGCGCAGTAAATCGGGCATGTCTGAGAACCAAAAACAGGGAAAATGGGAGGGAAGCCGTTCGAAAGGCGTTGAAGGGGATTATATACCGTAGCCGGTATAGGCGGTAGGCTTCGCCCTCTGCCAAACCGCGGCCTCGTTGGGCCGCTACCGTATTGAAGACGGGAATTCTAAACCGGCTTCAGTATACCGCTCGCGATTTCCCTGCGGAAGGGGAACGAAAAGAAGGGAACTTGGTCAATCTTCTCGGCTTTTTCCGGACAACCGGTCCCCTTATTCCGAAAAAAATGCTACAATTCCGCGAAAGGAGACCAACCGTTGTCCCATCTGTCCGAATTGAGTCAATCCGTTCTCACACTTTCTCGGGCCGTCGACCGGCTTTGCGAGGCCGTTCGCCCGCTCGGGGTCTCTTCCCCCGAAAATCAGGCTTGGTACGAACTGCTGAATCGCAAGCTGGTGCGTCAACTTTCCAAGCGTCCTTATCTCGTCGTCGCGGTCATGGGCGGGACGAACACTGGCAAATCGGTCGTTTTCAATCATCTTGCCGGCGAAAATGCGAGCGCCGCCGACCCTCGGGCAGCCGGAACGAAGCACCCGGTCTGCCTGGTGCCCGGAAATCTTTCGGGCGAATCGGAAGAAAACGACGAATCGATCGAAGACATCTTGCGGCGGCATTTCGACACCTTTCAAATCGCGCCCTGGTCGAAGCCGGAAGATCCGCTGTTCGAAAGCGAGGAACATCGGCTGTTTTGGCGGACCGGAAAAAACGTCCCCGCCCGACTTTTGTTGCTCGATACGCCCGATATCGATTCCGACGCCGAGGTCAATTGGGAGCGGGCGAGGGCCGTCCGGCAGACCGCCGACCTGATGATCGGGGTCTTGACCGAACAAAAATACGCCGACGCCGCCGTCAAGCGTTTTTTCCGCGAAGCGAACGAGGCGGCGAAACCGGTGATCCTCCTCTTCAACATGGTCGATCTTCCCGACGACCTGCCGGAAGTCGCTCTTTGGACCAACCAATTTCGTGAGGAAACCGGGACCGAGCCGATCGAGGTGCTCATCGCCCCGCACGACCGAAGCGCCGTCGGCTCGCGAAACCTGAAATTTCACGAATTTGTCAATCGACCGGCGGACGAAATCGGCGAAAAAGACGAAGCAACCGAAACCGAAGAGCAACCGGCCTCTTCCCCAACCCTCGGGTCGGATGTCGATCTTTCCGACCTCCTTTCTCGGCTGCATTTCGAGACGATCAAGGAGCAAACCCTGCGGGGGGCGCTCCGCGTGATCTGCAACAAGGATACTGGAATGCGAGCCTACTTGGACGCGATCCGCCGGGAATCGAAAACTTGGGGCGAGGCCCGCAAAACTCTCGAACGGGCCGAGGGGATCGAAATCGACTGGCCCAGCCTGCCGACGGCCCTGCTGATCGACGAAATCCGGGGTTGGTGGGACGAAGGGCGGCCCAATTGGTCGCGCAACATACACAACACTTATCGCAAGATCGGCAACGGTTTGATTTGGCCGTTCCAAAAAGGCTGGAACTACTTCGCCGGCAAGCCGACCGTCGATCCGATGTCCGACTTCCAGAAACAGGAGTCCGAAACGGTGATTCTCGTCGTCGAAAAGGCGATCGAACGGCTGCAACAACTCGCGAAAACGGATAATCCGGTCCTGCGCAGCTCGTTGTTGGAACTTCTGTCCGGCGAAAAGCGAAAGCAGCTTTTGGACCATGCGAAGGCGGCCCGGGCCGCGCTCGTCCCGATCGACGAAGATTTTCGCGAGTTCCTGCGAAACGCACTTCAAAAATTTTCCGAGGAAAATCCCAAAGCGATCAAAGTGATCCGCTCGCTCGATCTCGCGGCCGCCGTCGCGCGGCCGGCGATTACGGTTACACTCGCGGCGACCGGGTTTTTCGTCGTCGGCTCCCTCGCCGGGCATTTCGCCGTTGAAGCCGCGATCGCCGGAGGAATGACCGGCGGCGGGGACCTGCTGGTCAACCAAACCGGCGAAGGGCTCAAACGCAGCATCGCCATATTTTTCCAATCGGCGCAGATCGAGTACGCCAAGAATCGCGCCCGGCACTTTTTCCAATGGTTCGAGCGGGAAGTCTGGGGCAGTTTGACGGCCCGGCTCGCCCAAGGGGAGCGGCTGGTCGATTCCGACCCATTCCGCGAGGCCGAAGCCGCGTTGCGAGACGTCGAAGACGCCTTTCGAAAAGGTTAGTCAAATGAGCCGCATGTGTAGCGAAGCGTAACTTGCGGACCTTGTACACGGCCCAGCGCAATCCTCAATTATCCCGTCGGTCTGACATCTCATGCAACAATCGATTCCGCTGTTCGGCATCCTTGTCTTCTGCCTCCTCGCCTGGTCGTTTTCGCGGAATGTCCGGGCGATCAACATTCGGCTGGTTTTCTGGACAATGGCGTTTCAATTTTTTTTCGCGGCATTCGTTTTCCGCACGGGGACGGGCCAAAACGTCTTCGCGGGTCTCAACGCCGTCGTGATCGCGACGGTCGATGCCGCCCTTGAGGGCCCGAAATTCGTGTTCGGCTCGCTCGCCGATCCGGCCGCGTCGACCGCCAACGGGGTCGGCTTCCTCCTGTTTTTCCAAGGACTAGCGACGATCCTCGTCATTTCCGCCCTGCTCGCGATCTTGTATCATCTCGGCATCATGAGCCGGCTTTTAAAACTGTTCGCCGCCGTGTTTTCGAGCTTGACGAAAATTTCCGGCGCGGAATCGCTCGCGGCGACCGCCAACGTTTTCGTCGGCAACGAGTCGCTGTTGGCGATCCGCCCCTGCCTGGGAAAGCTGACCCGATCCGAACTCGGCGTCGTCCTGGCAACGTGTATGGCGACGATCTCGGCGAACGTGATCGGCATTTACATCGGGGCGTTGCGGGAGACGCTGCCGAGCATCGCGGGACATTTGGTCTCCGCCTCGATCCTTTCGGTCCCGGCAGCGGTCTTGCTCGCCAAACTCGCGATCCCCGAAACGGAACGACCGGAAACGCTCGGCGTGCATGTCGATCCGCATTTTGAGCGGGAAAACACGCTGATCGAGGCGGTTCTCGGCGGCGGCGAGGTCGGCTTCAAGATGATCGTCGGCATCACCTCGATGCTGATCGCCGTCGTCGGGCTCTTGGCGATCGCGAACCTGTTTCTCGGCTGGTGCGGCACCCAGCTCAACCCGCTGTTCGGTTGGACGGGCGGCTGGTCGATCGAAGGGATGCTCTCGTATGTGTTTTACCCTTTCGTCTGGCTCATGGGGGTTCCCGCGAGCGACATCCCGGCGGTTTCGAATCTGCTCGGCATGAGGGTGATCGCGACGGAGGTGCCGGCTTATTTTGCGCTTTCGGGGTTGATCGAATCGCAAAGCATCGAGCCGCGTTCGGCGGTGATCGCGGCGTACGCGCTTTGCGGCTTCGCCCATCTGCCGTCGTTGGCGATTTACGTCGGCGGGGCGACGGCCCTCGCGCCGGAGCGGAAAGCGGACATCGCCGCCGTCGCCTGGAAGGCCCTGCT
Source organism: Thermoguttaceae bacterium (assembly GCA_031549145.1). Taxonomy (GTDB): domain Bacteria; phylum Planctomycetota; class Planctomycetia; order Pirellulales; family Thermoguttaceae; genus JAVBSX01. Next base: position 10,040 of record JAVBQI010000010.1, read on the forward strand.
TGTCGCGACGCTCGCCTGCTTCCTGACCGGAGCGCTTGCCGGCCTGTTTTTCAGCGGCGAATCCGTCCTCCTCTCGGGAATGTAACAACACACACTAGCCCCAAGCGTCAGCGCGGGGTGATATTCCCACACACCACATCGTCGTTGGCGCAACATCAAAAGAGCCGCGACCTGCGGTCGCGAACACCCCGGGCGTAGCTCGCGGCTCCGTTTTGTCTCACTTTCTTTCCGTGATCTTGACGTTGCGGAACAAAAACGGGTTGTCGCTGATGATCCAGGGGTTGCCGCTTTCGGCGGTTAGATTCCCGATCTCAAGCTCCTCGGTGATCCCATACGGGTACTTTTCGACATACGCCTCGCTCGTGTACGCACTGTTGAACGGGGCGAAAATTCTCGGGCCTTTGTAATGATCGACCGGGTTGCCGTCGCGGATCACGAGGCCGTCGATCGTGATCTTTTTCGGCATCTCGCACGGATACCCGAAATCATGTTGGCCCGAATTGCTGCCGCCGATCAAAACGGCGTCGGATTTTTCGCCGTTGCGCGGAACGTATTCGCAATCGCGAATGATGATCTCCCCCGCGAACGTACTGCCGTAATCGCTGCGCAAATTGATGAAATTCGGGCTGCAAACCCTGGTGTTCTCGACGAGGAACACGCCGCTCCCGATCAGGTTGATCCCCTGGTGCCCGAGCACCGAATTCCGGATCGTCGCATTGGCGACCCCCATGTGCGCATCGAAACGGGAAAACTCGACGGTATCGAATGTAATGTTCTTCGAAAAATTCGAGCCGAAAATTCCCCATATCTTCGTATCATGTATGCTGTTGAACTGCTTGCAGTTCTTGAAGGTCACGTTGACGGACTTGCCGACCGAAATGTCGTAAGAGCCCATTGAAACCGGCTTCGCGGCACTGCCGATCGTTCCGTAGGTTTTGTGTCCCGAGAGCGTGCAATTCCGAACCGTAACGCCGGAGCAATTCGAAATCGCGAGGAAGCCGCTGTAAGGCGCGCCGTGATCGAGCTCTCCCGTGATCGCGTGGGCGACCCCGTCGATCACCGTGTTGGACCGCGTGATGCCGATGCCGCGGGCATAGTAGGTGTACTTCGACTCGGCCTGGTTGGCGATGGTCGTAAAATGCCCGCCGCGAACGGTCAGCGTTTCGCCGTCGATCGGATAAGCCGTCATTGACGTGATCTTTTCGAAATCCCAGAGGATGGGAGATTGTTCGTTGACTCGTCCGTTTTTGTCGATGACGAACACGTCCGTCTGGTCGGTCCCGTCGTTTTGGTTCGCTCCGAAACGGATGTAACGTTTGACCGTTTTGTCGCTGAGAATGACAAACGAATCGTGCGGGAGCGACAAATCGAGCTTTTCCTGATTCTTCCGGAGCGAACCGACGCTCGTGATCCGGGTCGAAGGGAGCCGCGATGTGATGCTGAAGATGTTGCCGCCGCGATTTTTGGCCTCGACCTTCGAATCGTCGATGATGAACCGGGCGTCCCCCCAATCGGTATCGGTTTGAATGGGAGCGGTCTTGCCGGCCGCGCCGATGTAGTAGGTCGCCCCCGCATCGGCCTGCACTTTCCGTCCCGCCTCATTCGCGGCGACATGAGCTCTGATGATCGCGTCGAAGTCGTCGGCAACGCCGTCCCCGACAGCCCCGTATTCGCTGTAACGGACGATCCCGTTCGATCCTTGTTCGGACAACACGGGCTGAGCGGAGGGAAAAATCAAAAGTACGACGGCAACGAATTTTTGTAGTATTTTCATTTTTTGTGAAGATCAAAACGCAATCATTATGAGAGGTCCGTCGGGGCTCCGGCGCCTGTGCCACTCGGCTAAACGTTGATTTCTTCGACAACGTACGGTCGGCGGTATGTCCCGCGAACGAGTCGGTTGGCCGGCTCGTTCTGCAAAACGCTTTCTTCTTGCGGGGCACATTCCAACCACGGTCCGAGAATGGTTTCCGCCGGATCAATCTCGTGGGCCGCGAGGTGTTCGAGATACCGTTCGTGCATCGCGATCATCTCGGGAACGTCCTCGATCGCCTTTTTCTGGGCCGCAAGCGAGGCCTTTTCTCCGAGCCGGTAGGAAATGTTGCCCAAGTGCCCGATCCGTGTCGAAATCTGGCCGCACAACACGTCGGCACAAAGCTCTTCCCGATTACCGCTGCGGACCGCGCCGATAAAATTCGCGAAAATGTCCGCTCCCTCGTTCCATTTTCGAATCAACTTCCCGTCTTTGTCGTAAGCCTCGCAACGGGGATTGTGGTCGATGCCGACCCAGCCCCCTTCGCAATCGACGACGATGCCGGTTTGCGAGAAATCCCGGAACCGCGGTGTCGCATCCGAATTCTTGCCCGCCCGCAAATTGTGAACCTCGTACAAAATCGGGGCTTGCGGAAAATCGTAGTAAACGATCTGCGTGTTCGGAACATCTCCGCGGTCGTTGAAAAGAAATCGCCCGCCCATGCTGATCACGCGGCGCGGCATCTCCTCGATTCCGAGTACCCAACGGGCGACGTCGAGCTGATGCACGCCTTGGTTGAGCGACTCGCCGTCCCCCATATTCCAGGTAAAACTGCAATCGTATTGCAACCGATCCCGGAAAATCGGCCCATCCTGCGCCGGCCCACACCAAAGATCGTAATTGAAATCGGGCGGCAAAGGGATCGGCTCGGCGCGGTTGCCGATCGAGGTTCGCGGTTTGTTGGCGAAAGCGGTTACCGACCGAATTTTGCCGAGATTCCCGGCTTGAATCCAAGCGATCGCATCCCGGATCGACGGACAGAAGCGGAGTTGCGTGCCGTGTTGAACGATCCGGTCGTACTTCCGGGCGGCATTGACCATTTGCCGGCCTTCCCAAACGAAATGCGAGAGCGGCTTTTCGACGTAAACGTGCTTCCCGGCTTCGCAGGCCCAAATCGTCGCCAGCCCATGCCAATAGTTCATTGTCGCGATTCCAACCGCTTGAATGTCATTCCGCTCGTACATCTGCCGCATGTCTTCGTACTGGTCGACCTGCTTCGAACGACCGTTTTCAATCAACCACTTCGCGGCGGCGGCTGTTCGGGTTCGGTCCGGATCGGCGAGAGCGAGGACCTTGACGTTCGGCAAGGCGGAAAATGACGGCACATGCGTGCCCTTGCCGCGAACGCCGAGACCGACGATGCCGACGCCGATCGTTTCGTTCGCCCCGAACGCGCTTCGCGGGATCACCAACGGCGCGGCGATTGCCGTCGAGAGCAATGCGGTCGATTTCAAAAAATTCCGACGGGAAAGGGATCGTTGAGACATGTTTTTTTCTCCTTGATTTTCGGTCGACATTCGCTCGTTTTCAATATTTTTATTGATCTCCAGAAACAATTTCGAACAACGCGATCAGAGCCGCGCCCGTAAGGAAGCGGTTCAGCAGGGCAACCGCTTCCTTA
>JAVBQI010000058.1:0-41328 GCA_031549145.1 Thermoguttaceae bacterium
TAGCCCGTACTCGGCGCAATTCCGAGGCGGGCTTACGGTTTCTCGCTGTCCGGGCAATTGCAGATGAAATGCCCACAGCCGGGACAGCCGCTTCCGTATTTTTTGGCGAGCTCTGCCGTTAAGTCAATCCCTTTGACGTTCGCGATCGTCGTCAACCAGGCGATCACATCGGCGAACTCTCCGCGGATTTCCTCTTTGGAACCGTTTCTCAGGGCGGAGGCGAGCTCGCCGACCTCCTCCATGAACCACATAAACGTCCCGTCGACCCCGCGTTGCTGATCCTTTTCGAGATACATCTCCCGGATCAGTCGCTGAAAGTCCTTGAAAGAAACGTTAGGACGGCAATCTTCGGCCATTTCAAAGTGGGAAGTGGGAAGTGAGAAGCAGGAAGTGGGAAGTGGGAAGTGGGAAGTGGGAAGTGGGAAGTAGCCGCTAATCTGCTATTTTTTATAATCTTCAAACGCTTTTTTCAGGTCAAGAGAATCGGCGTCACCTTTATGAAACAGGACCCGATACCGAAGGGTGAAGGAATCACCCTTTTTCAAAACATACTCGCCAGTCTTTTCCGGCTTGCCGAGAAAATCATGTTCCCCGAACGGGTTGGCCGCGAAAAGGCCGTAGGTCCGGACATGCCAAAACGTCGGGAAACGAAAACTGCTCGGATGATTGAAAACCGTGATCCCGGCCCATTCGCCCTCGACGGGCCCGGAGAAATCGACCCATTCGGAGCGTTTCGCCCAAGCCTCGCCGTCGGTGATCCCTTGGGCATTGGTGATTTTCCCGCCGTGATTCTCGTCCTTGACCCGGGGACCGACCACGTCCATGGTCGTGGGGACGCGGATGCCGAACGAGCCTTCCTTCGTATCGCCGAACAACGTCTCATCGGCAACGCCGGTTACCGTTACGTCGAAATCAATGATCCGACCGAGCGGCGTCTCGCGGAAGGTGATCGTCCGTTTGTCGGTGCAGGGAATCTCGCCGTCCTTTTTGACCCAGGAGTTCTCGGTTTCGAGAACCACCGTTTGACCGTCGCATTCGGCTTTGGCAAATTTGTCGTGCCGGATGTTATTGCCGCGAATCGCCCAAAAATCGGCCCCCCCGACCTCGCCGTGATCGAACCAAAGCGAACGGTGATGCGGGTGATCCTTCTTTTCTTCGGCGTTGTCCTCGGACATCGGGTAATCGCGGGTCATTTTCTTGCCGTTCGGTCCGATGATCGGCCAAATGATCGGCGTTCCTTTGAAATCGGTCACATAACCGGCGAACGGCTCTCCGCCGATCTTGACCTCGTACCCGGTCTCGGTTTTTTCGAGCGACATTTCCGCCGCATTCAGCGAGAAGCCGAACAACAGCAAAAAGAGCGGCAACAGGCAAAATATCTTTTTCATCTTTTTTAAAGAATAGAGAAAAGTGGGAAGAGAGAAAAGAGCCGCGACCTGCGGTCGCGAATTCCAATTCTTAATTTTTAATTCATAATTCTTAATTTTCACCGCCCTCACATATTACCTTTATACCTTTTGGCGCGATCGACCAGTCCGGCGTCTTTGCAGGTGTCGATCACTTTCCCGAGGGCTTTTTCAAACAACGCTTTGTTTCCCCGCCGCATGTAATCATGGTGAGCGATGTCGACGATCGCGCGGCAGGCGTTGGTCGAGAGTTCCGGATCGTCGACGAATCCGAGGGCGTATTCAACCGTTTCGTTTTCCCGGACGGCCCCGAGCCGTTCCAAAATCAACCCTTTTTCGTTATTCCGGGTCGCGATCGACATCGCCTTTTTCATCATTTCGAGCTTGTCTTTCCCGCTGATCGCGATACCGATTTTATCATCGGGGAGCGAAACGACCCGAATCATCGCCCGCAGCGCGGCGATCCGGTTCTGCTCCGATTCGTCGGTGTTTTCAGCGATCTTCAACAGTTCCCGCGAAACGACGGCGGTCGGCCAATTGCAGATCGCCCGAATCGCGGCGTTGTGTGTTTCGGCCGAATCGGAGGCGAGCTCCTTGTTGACGTACGCGAGGGCATCTTCCCCGCCGACCCGGCCGAGCAGCGGCAAGAGTTCGAGTTTCGCAGGGCCGGTCATTTTCGCGATTACCGGCTTCGCATCGCCGTTGCAAATGCGGGCGATGATCTGCTCGGCGTTGTCCCGCTGCCCCCGATCCTCGATCAACGGCAGGGCGTCGACAAACAGCCCGACGTTTTCCGGGCTCGCGATCGCCTCGGCGAAACGGAGCATCGCGATCTTGTGACCGAATTCCGGTTTTTTCAAAACGGCGAAAATCGGGTCAATCGCTTCCCGACAATAGCGCTTGCACAGCACCTCGCCGACCAGCAGCAGCCGGTCCTGATCCGTTTCCTTTTTCAACTCGGCCAAAAGCACGTCCTCGATGCCGGGTCCGACCATGTTGCTCAGGGCCTTGACGCAAATTCCGCGGTCGAACGTGATCGCGTAGTCCAAGAGGACGGGGACCTGCTCTTTCGTTCCCATTCGGTCCAAAGCGAGGATCGCGGACCGCTTCAAAACCGGATCGTCGCTTTTCAAGGCTTCGAGAACGAACGAAAAGGCCCGAGGGTCTTGCCGAACGGCGATTTCGGCGACCGCGCTCGCCTTTTCAATGTCGTTCATTTGCTTGAAACCTCTCAACCAGCGGACCGCGTCCCGTTCCGGGGCATAGGGAAAGGCTTGCGGCATCTCGGTTTCCGGGGCGAACTTCGGCGAAACGGGAGCGATCGCCTCGACTGCGGCTTGCAACCGTTTTTGCTCGGCGTCGTCCGCGTTTTTCAAGGCGGCTTCCAACGCCTGTTTCGCTTCCGGAGCGGAAATCTTCGCGAGGGTCCGCATCGCCTCGTCCCGAATTTTCAGTTCCGGATCGCCGAGCAGCTGCGCGATCGCCTCGACCTCGGAAGCCCCGGCGGTCCATGCCAATTCGTGCAAGAGCCAAACTTTGCTCACGACCGGAATATCCTTATCGAGCTGTTCGAGCATCAATCGGTTGACGGTCGCCAGCAACTCGGTTTTTCCAGGCGCTCCGACCGACATGCAATACCGCTGCCAACCTTGCTGGGCCGCTTCCCGTTGGCCGAGGTCCTCGGCACTCATTTGCGGCAACCACTGGACGAAATCGGCGGCGATTTGCTCGGCCGTGAGATTGTCCTGGGCGAGGGCGAACGTGCAACCCGAAAGCAGAACCGACGAGAGAATCAAAGATCGAATGAGATGTCGCATGATCGAAATATGTTGAAGGGAGGAATGTGTCAATGTTTGTTTTGTTTGCGTTTTGGCGATTGATCGAAGCTTAACGTGTTATGCAAAAATACTGGAACTTTCCGTCATTCCCGCGCAGGCCGGAATCAAAATGTCGCGTCTTCCTTCTGGACCCCCGCCTGCGCGGGGGTGACGAAAAAACAGCACCATTGTTTCGGCCTACGCGATCAATCAAAATCGCATTTCCTACAGCCTACAGCCTATAGCCTATAGCCTTTTCAAACTTCGATCGTATACGGCGAACGTTGCGGCCGCAGGACCATCCGGTTCGCCTGTTCGTCGTTCTCGAACGCGTACTTTTCCTGGTCCCAACGGAGCGGCCGGTCGAGTTTGTAACAAATGTTCAACAATTGGCAAAACGCCGCCGTCCTCGCCCCGTACTCGACGTCCTGAAACGGTCGCAAACGGTTGCGAACGCAATACGCGAAATCTTCGTAAATATTGTCCGCTCCGCCGGAATAACGCCGCACTTCGACCACTTTTTTCGGCTTGAGGTCCTGCCCGTGCATGTAGGTCCCCTCGGTTCCGACGAACGTGATGTCGCCGCCGCCGTGATACAGCCGGATCCCGTTTTTGTAGACGGCACAGACGAACTCTTTTGGATTTTTCTCACAGTTTTTCGGCAGGATTTCGACCGGGTCTTCTTTGTCGAGCCCGAGAGCGTATAGGGCACCGCCGTATTTGTGGGCGCCCCAATCGGCTAAAAAGCCGTTGCAATACTCTTCGTACTGCCGCCAACCGCCGCCGTAACTGCCGCTGCAACGCTCGGAATTGTAGGGCGCCCAAGGGGCCTGCCCCAACCAACGGTCCCAGTCCATTCCCTCAGGAATCGGCTGTTCCGGTTGATAACAGGTTTTCGGTGGGCCGCCGACGCCGACATATACTTCTTTGACCGTGCCGATCGCACCGCTTTGAATCACGGGGGCCATATAGCCGTAATCTTCCATAACCCGTTGGCTGCCGCTGCTCACGACCCGGTTATACTTTCGGGCGGCCTGCACGATTTGCAGCCCCTCGGCCAGCGTCAGGGTCAGCGGCTTTTCGCAGAAGACGTCTTTGCCCGCCTTGCAGGCGTCGACGGTGATTTTCGTATGCCAATGGTCCGGCGTCGAAACCGCGAGCACATCGACGTCCTTGCGATCCAATATCTCTTCGTATTTCGAGAAAACGACGCAATCCTTATTCTTGTAACGGTCGTTGACCCGGTCGCGTGCCCGTTCGGCATGCGTTTGGTAACAGTCGCAAACGCCGAGGCAGCGGAATGAACCGGACCAAAAAGCCCCGAGAATTTCATTGCCCCGGTTGCCCATTCCGACCGAAACGCTGACGATCTGGTTGTTCGGCGAGGTCGCCCCGTCGAGCCCGAGAATCCGCCCGGGTAAAAACAGCGGAGCGGCGAGGGCTCCCGCTCCGACCGCGAGAAAACCCCGACGCGTGATCGTATGATCCGATTTTTTCATTTTTCTATTCTCCAAATATGTAAGAGAGCCCTGACGGCACTGATTTTGAATATGTTTCGGCAGTTTACTGAATCCCAGAAAAAAAATTGCCCCTGATTTTGGAATGAAATCGTCACCCCCGCGCAGGCGGGGGTCCAGAGGGAAACCGTCATCTCTGGATCCCCGCCTGCGCGGGGATGACGGAACATAATATCAAATTGAATCTGGAGCTCAGTATCGCTTTATCAAAAATCTTCAAAACCGTTTTACACGATTCGCAACCGCTCGGCAACATGGTGATCTCTTTTTACCGGTCGGGAAATCGTTTTTTCCAAATTTCCCATTGGGCGGCGACCTTCTTGCCGGTTTCCGTGTACCAGGAATACCCTTTGCGGCGCTCCGGCTCGATCTCGGAAATATCGTATTTGACGATCCCGTCCCGACCGCAGAAAAACGACCGGTTGGTTTCCAGTTCGTAAAACCTCGCCCAGAGCGGCGGAGCGTCCGGATCGGCAACCATGATCTTGTCCCCCTCGACGATTATTTGTCGCAGCCCGGTGATTTTCGAATCCTCGTACCAGCGGCAACCGGCGTCGATTGCCCAAACGACCTCCGGGCTCGGGTCGTCCAGCGACATCAAAAATCGGAGGATATCGCCGCTTTCCCCGCCGGAAAGCGATGGCAGTTCGTACGAGCGGGCCTTGGCCGGGGCGAGCGTCCGCTCATCGTGCTGGGCGCACCAAACGGTCAACCGGCCGCCGCTTTCGACCTGACAGGCGAGAATGCAATCGATTCCCTTGGCGAAGGCCGTTTTGATTTTCTCCCGCCGGGCCGGATCGAGGAAGGAAAAATCGGGCGAGGTTTCGCACTCGCGCAGAAACTCCAGAATATTGACCATCGCATTATCATTGAAGGTGATGTACCGCTCATACGAATCCGGCCTCGTCGGGTTGCGTTGCGGGAAGCCGCCGTTTTCGTATTGTGAGGCGAGAACATGGTCGAGCCCCTTGAGGGCGGCGCCCTTGTATCGGGCCTCCCCCGTGATCCGGAACATCCTCGCCAGAAAGCGAATCTCCCCCAAGGTCGCGCCGTTGTCGAACGTCCCGCCGGGATCGCCGTCTTCGGCGGTCCGCTTTGCCGCCGTGTCGATGTTTTTCGGCCAATCCCCGTACCGCGTCTGCCAGGTCAGAATGTTGGCCGCGGTTTCTTTGGCCTCCTCGCTTTGAAAAAAAGCGTTCGGCTGCCGGGCGAACTTGCCCCACTGAAATCCCGCCGAGTAGCCGTTCGGAGCCGACAAGAAGAGCAAGACGGGAATAACGAAATGCAAGAGGAATGTTCGGCGAGGTATCATGGGATCGAAGGGGTTACGGAGTTCCTGATTAAAAATGATCTGACTTTTTGTCATCCCCGCGCAGGCGGGGATCCAGAGATTACGGTTTCCCTCTGGACCCCCGCCTGCGCGGGGGTAACGATATCATTCCAAAATGAGGGGCAACCGTTGCAACACCGGCGTCTGCGCCGCTCGGCTAAACGGATGATTGGCCCTTACGGGTTTTTGACGTCATAGCAGTACAAAAACGTCCCGTGCCGGACGTACAGTCGGCCGCCGAAAACGACCGGGTGCGACCAAAACGGTCCGTTCCCTTCATCCGGCAGCCGGAACCGGCTCACGATGTCATATTTTTCCGGCGTCGGTTTCCAAAGGGCCAAATCGCCACGATCTTCCGTGATGCGGTAAATGTAACCGTCGGCAAACGTCAGCGACCCGCGGCTGATGTCCCGTTCGGCCCACATCGTCTGGCCGTCGCTCCAACGAACGCAGACCCAAACCCCGCCGCGATACTCGTACGAACTGCCGTACAGATAACCGTCCCAAAGGAGCACCGAATCGTGCAGGTTGTCGAGCATCAGGTTATGCCAAACCTGTTCGACGGAAGCCGTTTGGCCCCGGACCGTCAGCTTGAGCAGCATCGCCCCGCGATCCCGGCCCTCTTCTTCCGAACGGCTCGGTTCGGCGGCGCTGGTGATAAAAATATGCCCTTCGTGATAAAGCGGCGTCAGCACGTTAATGTCCCAGGTTTGGAGGTGCCGATGCCGGAACAAAAGTTTTCCCGTGTCCGCATTGACCCCGAGCAGGTTCTTGGCGTTCATCGTCAAAAGAATCTTGAGCCCGTCCTGCTCGATGATTCGTGCGGTCGCGTAACTCGTCTGCTCCCCGGTGTCCGGCGTTGTCCAAACGGTTCGTCCGGTCGTTTTATCGAGAGCGGCGATGCTCCCTTTCCGGCCACCGGGAGCGCAGTACACATGCTTCTCATCGACCAACGGCGATTCCGCGAGAGACCAGCGGGGATTTTCCCCCTCGAAATCGGTGAGGATGTTGCGGCTCCAAACCGTTTTTCCGCTTTGCAGATCGAAGCAGGAGAGCTGCCCCAGAGCCGATTGGTCGTACACCCGCTCGCCGTCGATCGTCGGCGTCGAACGTGTCCCGGGATAAAGCCGCCGGTCGGTAAACGCGTTGCCGTTTTCCGCCGTCCAAAGCAGCTTGCCGTTGGAATCGAGGCAAAAGACGCACGATTTGTCCCCGACGTTGCCGGCGGTCAGGATCTTGTTCCCAGCGAGACTCACGCTCGAATAGCCTGAAAGCCCTTCCCCGGGCAAGCTCGCCGTCCAAAGAAGCTTCGGTCCCTCCTTCGGCCAGGACTTGAGCAGGCCGATCTCGGGCGATTTGTTGTCCTGTCGCGGACCATGAAACATCGGCCAGGACGGTTGGGCCGCAGCGGTATTCGCGAAGAGAACGCAAAAAACGGCGGGCAAAAGAAAACGCATGGGCAACTCCTTCGTTTAGCCGAGCGGCGCAGACGCCGACGACCCGTGTACAAGGTCCGCAAGTTGCGCTACGCTACACATGCGGCTCTTTTATTAACGAACGTCATTGAAAAAACCCGAAACAACCGTATAAATTGATTATCAAACAAAAACCCGCCCTCGTCCCCCTTACCGGAAAAGGAAAAACCATGTTTCTAAAACTGCTCGAAGAATTCAAAAAATTCGCCGTTAAAGGGAACGCGATCGACTTGGCCGTCGGGGTCATCATCGGCGCCGCGTTCGGAAAAGTTGTCACCTCCTTAACGAACGACATCATCATGCCGCCGATCGGCCTGCTGCTCGGCAAACTCGATTTCTCGATGTTGAAATGGACGATTTACCACGGGGCGACCGAGGCGACATCCGTGTCGATCCGCTTCGGGTCGTTTATCAACACGCTGATCGATTTCCTGATCGTCTCGTTTGTCATTTTCATTTGCATCCGGCAAATGAACCAGCTCCGCATCCCGTTCGTCGACGACAAGCCGGCCCTGCCGACGACGAAGGAGTGCCCTTACTGCTGCTCGACAATCGCGATCAAGGCAACCCGCTGCCCAGATTGCACATCCGAACTCCCTCCGATGTAGGGGAACAATCACAGAGGAGCCGTATCAGAATAACCTTTGCAATTGTACAAAAAAACGAATATTTTATTGTTTGTTTTTTAACACGGAACACACGGAAAGACGGAAAAGCACGGAATTTTTCATTTCCGTTTATTCCGTTATTCCGCGTATTCCGTAGTTAAAAAATGTGCGATTGTACAGGTTGTTTTGTTACAGATCCTTAGCCGGTACCCCGGCCCCCAATCGCCCTCCGCGCTTTACGGAGGGCTGACGTTCTTCTTGACGTCCTCCGGATCCCCCGGGAACGGCTTGCCGCCCCCGGCCGTCCAAAGCGGCCAGCGGGTGTTGGCGTTCCGCATCGTCGCCGCTCCGTTCGTGTAACCGGCCGTATAAACGACCGCGGCGTAAACCAGCAGGAACGTCGCGACCCAACGAATCCAGGGAATCCGCTCCATTTTTTCGTCCGGCTTGAGGAGCGGCGTGTGCGGCCAAACAGTTTCCCTGAGTATCACGTACAGGACCATCAGCACGAACAGGCCCATGCTCACCGTCCGCATTTCGACGAACAGGACGTTCGCTTTCGTCAGCCCGTCCGCCAGCATTGTTTCCTTGAGGAAGAAACCGGGAAAATAATATTGGTAAGCGGTCGTTTCCGGAGAAATGCAGTACAACCTCGGGTCACGGAAATAAAGCCGCAGGAACAAATCGAGGAACGAGACGACCGCTCCGAGGGCGAGGACCGGAAACCAGCTCAGCCGGCTCCAATTTTTCCGGGAAATGACCAGCCAAACCAAAGCGGCGACCCAGCCGATCGCGACAACCGCATCGGCGAGCCAGGTCGCCTGCGAAATCAACTTTTCCGGAGAAAGGCTTTCCGCGATATTCGGGAACTCGGTTTTCCAGCCTTCGATCAGGCCCGTCATTTTTTTCAGTTCCTCTTTCCAATTCGTCCGAACAAAAAGGTGCAAGAGGGGGATCATGCCGAGCACGTAAAAAATGCTCATCACGCTCAAAAAGGGGTAACCTTCGTTGTTCGGACGTTCCTCGACCTTTTTACCGATCATCCCAAGAGTAAAGACGAATCCGCCGACCAGTCCGACCGTGATTTCCATGATATTCCAATGATTGATGCTCAACCGCAGGGCCTCGGGGGCCAGATTCGGGTTGCTCAGCGTCAGATTTTGGAACACGTTGGCCAGCAACCGGCCGAGAATCATTCCCATGCCGAACCCGCCGAACCCGAGAAACGCCCCGCGTAGGGCCAGCTTGTAGCGGTTCCAAGCGAGCCAAACGAACAGGGCCGCCGTCGCTCCGATGTGTCCCAGCACCGCATCGCTTCGCGGCGGATTGACATGAAACCCAACCAACACGGTCATCACGAACTGAAACAGCCAGCCGAAGAAAAAGAGAAACGCGATCAGCTCCAGGAATTTGACGACAGACGGTTTGTGCTCATCAAGTATCGCCCCGATTCCGGCACAGCCGAACGTCCCCCAGCAGCCTCCTTGCAAGGCGAGCATCAGGAAGCCGTAGGCGGTGTTGACCCACATCGGCACGTCCGAGGGGGACGGATTCATTCCGGGGTAAGATCCCGACTGGGCGTAGCCGTGCAGGATTCCGTAACTGGTGTAACCTCCGATCGCGATGCCCAGCCCGCCGATCGTCCCGAGAATCGGAGCCCAACGGAACATCGCCTTCTGGCCGCTCACGTAGGCGAAGCCGAGCCCGAGCATCGCTCCGGGAAACATCGCCCCGATCAAATGTCCGAAATGCCCGCGAATGCCCCAGGCAAAGCCGACGGCGAGGGCGACGAAAACCGCGCGAAAAAATTTGTCCATGTTTGGGAGTCCTTAGCTTTGTTGAGAGATACTCCTAAGACCGAAGAAGCCGCGAGAAGGTTACGATCGCAGCCATTTTATTTTACGATTTTATAAAACCGTTGGGAATAGGGAGAAAAGCCTCTCCTTTTCTTGCAACAACAATGAAAAAAACGTAGAATTCAAAGGCTTGATTTCTATGCGAACAATCCGGTGGAACGACGATTTCTCATGAAAGGGCTTTTGAATGGATCCGTATCACCTCGCGATTCTTTATCTCGTCTCGCTCTTTTTCCTGATGATTTTCCTGCTTGGGAATTTTTTTCGCGACATTCCGACCGAACGAATCCGGCAACATCGCATCGGTATAATGTTGAAGAATTATCCGCTCGTCTGGGCTTTCCTGGTCGTCAATGTCGTATTCGATGCTTCAGAGAGGATATTGATCAACCTGGTTTTGCTGATTTTCATACTCGTGTTGACATACAATGACAACCGTTCTTTCAAACGGCTCTGGGAGGAGGAGCTTCGTCGATGTAAAGCGAATCCGGCAGACGAAACCGCCTTTCCGAAAAAGCCGGTTCTCTCCGCCGCGACATTCGGAATGTTGTTGACGACTTCGGCCCTCGCCTCCCTCTTTTTGACGGTGCTACTCGTCCGCCAAAATGCCCCGATCCTTCGCGGGACCGAGGAACATCTTGTTGGTGGTGTCCTTTTGATGCTGATGTTGCTCGGACATCTCATATTTTTTTCGACCTGTTTTCTTCTGTTCCGGCATCGTGAAACGGAAGACACCTCGCTTCCTCGGGAAAACGATTGGTATGAAAAAGACGCTCTTTACGATCGAATCCTCGAATTCAAGGGCCGTCGCGACTATAGGGCTGGTTTTGTCGGAATTATTGTTTTCGGGCTTTGGTTGCTGTTGATTTTCACAACGCCCTTTTTCCGCGATGTTCTCGAACGGATAAGCTATCCCAACAATATCACCGACCAGGACTTCGATCACCCCGAATCGGCCGAGTTGCTCGCAGTCGACGGAAACTCGACGCTGAATATTTCGGCGACGTCCCGCCTGTTTTATCAGCCGGAAAAGAGTTGCCTGACGGTTTCCCTTCCTCTCGGCTTTGCCTTGGAGGAGGCCGGCCGCCTTCTCTGGTCCGAAGGAGTTTATGCTCTCGCCCGTTCGCGGATTGAAACGCGACTCAAACAACTGGAACACAAACCGCTCTTGGGATCGGCGATTCTCGAACCGGATCAAATTCAATTCGTGTTTCTCTACAATCCGAGCGAGCAAGGTCCAACATTCGAATTCCTCAAAAACGATGTTTTGCACGACGAGGGGGACGAAGCCGCGTTTGTCGCCGAAAGGTCAAAGCTGCTAGAACGGCTCGAAATCGAACGCTCCTCACCGGATCACCTCGCCTCGAAATTCGCATTGGCCGCTCGGCACCAGGCTTGCGATTACGGGAAAAAAGAAATTCAGTTTTTCGACGGGCTGGAGCGAGCGAGTTGGGGCGAGGTTCGGGAATATTATCGCGAACGTTTTTCCCAAATCCGCTCGCCGCTGCTTGGCGAAATCTGCACGAATCCCGGAGCGGTCAATACACTGGAATCCGCTCTCGAATCTCTGAAACCGTTGGAAATGCGGGCGATTCAAAAGCCTCTCCCGCCTAACCCCGTCCGGCCTGGAGAATACCATGCCGCTTGGGATATGCCTCGACCGGCGATCGTCGCAAGTTGGCCCGTTCCCGATCCGGCGCAATTCCCGGAAGAGCACGCGGCCTTGACGTTCGCGATGCGGGCTTTGGAACACCGGATTCGCTCGAACCCGGATTCGCCCGGCCTCCCTTCCGGCTGCCGCTGCGGCCACTACCTTGCTCCGGAAGGGCTGGTCGTCTATTGCTCGACGGTGTGGGAGGAGAGGGCCAAAAGCGAAGAGAATCTCCGGCATTTTGACCGCATTGTAGCCCGGCTCGGAACGGAGGAGAGCGATTGGAGTGCGATCAAGAACGACCGCGCCCGGTACGCCAACAGCATCGCCCCGTTTTGGATCGGCCCGCTTCCCGAACGGAATGCCGCGTTCGCGAGCGAGTGGGGCATGCAGCAGTTTCGATATTTTCCGTTCTTGAAAACGCCGGAGCAGCACTGCGCTCTCGCGAAGGAGTATCTCTGGCTCAGCTCCCGGGCCGTTCGAAACGCCGCCGCAAAATACCTCACGGAAGAAGCTCGCACTTTGGTTGTTTTGGAACCGAAAGAATTTCTCAAATAACGACAAAAGAAAGAGATTTTTTTGAGAACAACGACCAAGAAAAAAACCGCGAAACAGCCGATCGGCCATTTCGCGGTTTTTTGATTTCGAATTTGTTGAGACGACTTCGTCTACTATTTCGCCATGACGCGGATCATTTCCAGCACCTTGCAGGAATAGCCCCATTCGTTGTCGTACCAGCTGACGACCTTGGCGAAGTTCTGGTCCAGGACGATGCCGGCCTTCGCGTCGTAAATCGAGGTCAACGGGCAACCGCGGAAGTCGGTCGAAACGACGGCTTCTTCAGTGTAACCGAGAATGCCCTTGAGCGAACCTTCGGAGGCTTCTTTCATCGCGGCGTTGATCGCGTCCTGGGTGATCGGCTTGTCGAACACGCAGGTCAGGTCAACGACCGAAACGTCGGAGCTCGGAATCCGAAACGACATGCCGGTCAGCTTGCCGTTCAGTTCGGGCAGAACTTTGCCGACGGCCTTGGCGGCTCCGGTCGACGACGGAATGATGTTTTCGAGAATGCCGCGACCACCGCGCCAATCTTTGTGCGAGGGGCCGTCGACGGTCTTCTGCGTAGCCGTGGCTGCGTGGATCGTCGTCATCAAACCTTTGACGATGCCGAACTTGTCGTTGAGCACCTTGGCGATCGGGGCGAGGCAGTTCGTCGTACAGGACGCGTTGGAGATGATGTTCTGACCGGCGTACGACTTGCAGTTGACGCCGTAGACGAACATCGGGGTGTCGTCCTTCGACGGGGCGGACATGATGACCTTCTTCGCGCCGGCTTTGAGGTGGGCATCGGCCGTGTCTTTCGAGAGGAACAAACCGGTCGATTCGACGACGATTTGGGCACCGACGTCTCCCCATTTCAGGTCGGCGGGGTTCTTTTCGGCGGTCAGGCGAATCTTTTTGCCATTGACGACGAGATTGTTGCCGTCGACGGAAACATCCCCTTTGAAACGACCATGCACCGAATCGTACTTCAACATATAGGCGAGATAGGCGGGGTCCAACAGATCGTTGATGCCGACGATTTCAATATCGTTGGCAAAATCTGCGACCGCAGCGCGAAAAACCATCCGACCGATCCGACCGAAACCATTGATGCCAACCTTGATAGCCATACGGAAATCTCCTTCGTAGGTAAACGTGTGAAAATTTGCCGCTCCGGGAGCAACAGTGTGTTCGCGAAGGCGGAAAAACGAAATTCGAGGATGGTACGATTATAGAGAGATTCCCCTTTTTGGCAAGTGGGCGGTACGGCGGGACGCGGCAAACAGCAGCCCGAAGCGCCAACACCGGGTTTTGAACTTTAGGTGCATACCTCATCATTTCGAATGGAGACCGGAAAGGAGCCGCACTCCTTTCCGGCTTTGATCCTTGAAGATGCCCGCGGTTCCAAAGTACGCGAACGCTTGTGGTTAATCTTTCAAAAATTCCAACTCGTAGACTTGCGGACGGAGTTGTTCGGTCAAGGCGGCGTAGGCTTGCTCGAACGGTTTGAAATCGATCGGCGGACGGTCGCCGGACTCGTTACGGAGTTTCAAGGCGGAACGAATCTGATACCAGCCGACATCGGGACGGTTCAACATCAGCTTCTCGCGGACTGCCCGGTTGTCGGTGTGTTCGAAATAGCTTCGCCATAAAATACGGCCCTCATCCAAGACGGCCCGGGCTTCGGCGGAAAACGTTTTGCCGGACATGTATTGAACCATGAAATCCGACTCGAATCGACCAGACGCGTTGACCTCCGTTTCCGTGAAGGGAATGAAATGGTTCACGATGCTCCAATCTTTCCCGTCCCACTTCAAATCATTCGCCGATGCCGACAGGTTGCTCCCATTGAACAGCATCCAGATCAGACAGTCGTTTTTGAACTTGTCGGTCAATTTCCCGCTCGGCTGCAAAAATTGATCGCGGTCGTTCTGCCAGGTCGGTTTGATGATACGCCGAACCGTAAAAACAACCGCCGCCCGCCGGAGGTTTTCGACCGTCAGATAAAATCCGTGCCCCTTGAAATAGGTCGAAGAAAAAATCACGGTCGAACGCGGCGCATTTTGAATATCATTGCTATCACAAAAAAAGTAACCAATCGCGTCATTCGACCATTTGTCCAACGTCGCGGTATTTTTCGCCGTTGTGACCGAAACCGCGTTTTTCAGCGGCACTGTTTGCACGTCATTCGCTCTGGGACGCGGAATCCAACAGTTGAGAAATCGGTTCTTCGGCAGGTTGTAAAACTTTTTCTCGCCGATAGGAACGGCGTTTTTGTCGATCACTTCGACGGAAATTTCGTCGATCGGCGTTTTGACTTTGGCTTTTTGCGCGGTCTGCCAAATCAGGAATCCGACCGGAAAGTCACCTTTCAGACCGTCGAAAGCCTTGCTGTGGACGGTAAATCCGTTCAGGAATTTTGCGTTCCAAACTTGGCGAAACTCTTCGAAGTTCGGAGCGTTGACGTATTTCATTTTACCGAAAGTCGCGACCACCGCATTTGGGATTTCTTGCGCAATACGAGCGAGAAATTGCGTCAGCAATTCGTTGCTTGCCTTGCCGTAATCGTCCATCGCCGTGCGAGCCCATTGAGTTTTCGCGACGTTTTTTTTCGTCCCGAACGCGATCCCTTTTCCCGCTTCGGCGTACGGCGGGTTCATCAGGACGAGAATTTTCTTTTTCTCCTTGATCGCTTCCCGCAGCTTTTTTGGGATTTTTTCGGTCAGGGAATAGTCGATCTTACCGTTTTCGGAAATATCGTCGTTGAGGTAATCGTACTGGAACCGTTCGGCCTGGACACAGGTTTTCGCGGCCTTCATCACATCGACATCCGCTTGGTCGAGCGTGCTCATAAAAACGTTCCGGGGATAGGAATGTTTCGTTTCGAGATTTCCGACACCGCAACACATGTCCCAGATGATGTATTTCCGCTGCCAATCGTATCCCAACGTTTGCGTCAACAGATCGTAGGCCTTTTCGACAATGTGCAGCGGCGTGTAGTAGGCTCCCTTGAAAGAACGTTCGTCAAGCGGAATCAGGGAATCGCGGCGTTCCAAAAGATAATTCCGGTATTCCTCTTTCGGCGGACGATGATAAATCGCCCAAAATTGCCGGTACCCTTCGTGATTGTTCAATTCGTAGAGCTTTCCGTTCAGGGAAAAGACGGGTTGATTTCCCTTGTGAAGCAATTCGGCGGGCAGATTTTCATGGGTCGAAACGGTCCCGTCGGTCATCACATCGGCGAAAAACAAGACGGCGTAGTCGTCTTCCCTCGCGCCGTTGATCTCCCTTCCGATCATTTGTACCCATTTGTCGAACACCATCTTGAGATTGTCCGGCGTGATTTGCGTCCGCAGGATTTTCCCGCTCTTGATCGCGGTTTTGACCGTTTCGATAAATTCTTCTTCATGTTTATCGATGCGGAACGAAATCAGGTGCGTCCCGATGTATTGCGAAACTTCCTTGAGCGCCTCCTGGGAAAACGCGCTGGCCGACTTGCCCCAAACGATTCCCTTTTTTTCAATCAGGGGAATCGCGTTTCGCGTTTCCATCAGGGCCGCTTTGACCGTATCGACGACTCCCAAAAACGGCGGGATCGGATCCCCCTGCTTTCGGGCTTGCCGAACGTAAAAAAGCAACTGAGTGAACATCTCGTAGGTCGATGTTCTCCAGCCGTCCTTCGCTTCAAACCAGATTTCCTTGGTCTGGATGTCGATCAGATTTTTTTGAACGCTTTTCAACCCCAGGGCTTTGATATAGGCGTCTTTGACGTCCTCTTCACTGGTGCATTTTTGAAGTTTTTGGAATAAGCTCATTGAACAAAAAGACGATGACGTAATCCGGGCGTATTGTCGAAGGCTGGCAATCGTTCACGAATTATACTCGAAATTTTCGACAAAAAAGGATGAGGAGTCGGTTTTTTCGGGATAAACGCAAACTCGACAACCATTTGCAGGGTCGCTATCTCTTCCCCCGGAACGACGAGCGGAGATGCTCATCCCAATTCTCGTCTTCTCCGGGAATCACCTTGCCGGGGTTCAGCAGGTTTTTCGGGTCGAACAGCTCCTTGATTCGGCGGAACAATGGCATGAGATTCTTGTGCTGCAACGGGAGAAACCGGGTGCTCGCAAGGCCGCAAACCCCGCTGCAACCGATCGTTCCGCCCTGCAGGACAACCGCCTCGAACACCTCGTCCGCCAAACGCGCGAGAAAAGCTCCCCCCTGGCCGTGTGCAACCCCGAGGATCGGTTGGACCTGCAGGTTGCCATGTCCCAAATGCCCCGAATAGGACACCATCATTTCGTTGCGTTTGAAAAGATTCTGAATCTGGATCAGGAACCCCGGAAGCGTTTCCGTCGGCACGGCGATCTCATCGAAGAGCGAAATGGTTTTAACCGAAACGGGCATTCTCGCCAAAGCGAGTTCCCCTTTCCGGAAAAGCTCTCGGAAAACCGCCAGTTCCTCGGGATTCGACGCGATTTGCGACCGGAAGCAAAGATGCTCGCGAAAATGAATGTTCTCGACCATTTCCTGGAGCCGGTCTTCAATGTCTTGTCGGGCCTCGCCGTCGGTTTCAACGAAAAGAACGGCTTCGCTTTCCTGCGGCAAGAGCGGCTGAAAACGCTTGTCCCATTCCCGGACCATGTTGATTTTTCGCCGGTCCAGCAAATCGCAGCGGCCGGGAGCGTGCTGCAAGAGGGGAGGAACCGCCCTCGTCGCTTTTTCGAGGGAATCGAAAAGAAACAACACTCCCCCTTCGGCCGACGGCAGCGAAACCGTTCGCAGCCGGGCCTCGGTGATCAGGGCCAACGTCCCTTCGCTGCCTGCGATCAACCGGGCCAAATTGACGCCGTTCGAGTCGGGCGGGTTTTCCCCAGCTTTGCTCAACACGCCTTCGAGCCGATAGCCGGTACGATCCGGGCAACGGAGCGACCGTTCCCGTTCGATTTCCGGAAGCCAGGGCTGCAAAATATTTCGTACTTCCCGTGCAAGGCGGGCTTGGGATTCGGAAACCGTCAAACCGTTTTGCGGCTTGTTTTCCAGTTCAAGGACCTCGCCGCTCGGCAGTACGACTTGCAGGCCGAGGAGGTGATCGCGGGGCGAGCCGTATCGGAGCCAATGCGGCCCGGCCCCGTCGGAGGCGAGGACGCTGCCGATCGTCGTCGTCGGAGCGAAGCCGGGATTGGGGGCGAAAAATCGTCGCCGCGACTCACGGAGCGTTTCGTTGAGACAAAAAAGAACGGCTCCCGGCTGGACGAGGACCGATTCTCCGTCGATCCGAAGAATTCGCTTCATATACCGCGTCATATCGAGAACCAGCCCCGGCCCGAGCGCTCCCGCGGCCTTGCCGCTGCCGGCTCCGCGGGGGTGCAGCGAAATTTTTTTCTCCCCGGCATATTTGAAGCAGGCGAGGATATCGTCCGTCGAACGCGGCCAAACGACCCCGAGCGGAGCGCATTCGAACGGTCCGGCATCGGTCGCATAAAGCCGCGAGGTCAGATCATCGCACCGGACGTCCCCTTCGATCAAACCGCGAAGGTCGTCCTGCATCCGGGCTTGTGAAGGAGATAATCGCGGCATGAGGGTTGCTCCGGCGGTCACTCGCCCGGGTCGGGACCGGCGTCGCAACCGTATCAAGTCTCATTGAAGAAACGCTGCCAATGCAAAGTCTTCCGGAAGCGCTTTGCCCTGTCGTTCGAGAACATTTCCATAATCCCTGGCGATTTCGCTGAGAATCCCGAAATACATCGATTCTCGTTGCAGGTAGATCATAGGATAACGATCGAGAACCGTTTTCCATTTTTCGATCGCTTTCTCGAAAGCGGCCTGGGTTTCCGGAAAATTTTCGCTTCCCATCAGGGAAACGGCCTCGGTCGACGCCGCGACCGCTTCATGCTGCGACGGGTCGTGTTTGAGCATCAAATCGACGTAAGTCTTTCCCGGGAAATTGGCGGGAAGCGGTTGATGAAGCTTCCGGAGGCAATTGACGATATAAGCCATAGTTCGAAGCGTCCAATCACGAACCTCCGGCAAAGGGGCGAGTTTCATGCATTCCGGATCCGAGTTCAAATCGTTCAGTTTCGACATGAGGACCGAAGCATCGTTCAGTGTTTTGACGTAATCCCCCTCGTTATAGGATTTTCCGATATAGGCGAGCGGGATTTCCCGATTCTCAAGCCGGTATTGAGCCCAAAGGTGGGCTCTCAAGGCGCCTTGAAGGGGAAATTTTTCCGGAAAGATTTTTTCTTCGGCATCAAGGATAATCACGTAACGGTTCAGGAGTTCAAGAATGTCGCGGGCGAATATGTCATCGTCCAGGATGTCTTTGAAACCAGGCTTTTTCGTAACATCTTCCCAGTATTGCATCGCCTTGAGCCATAATACGTTGGACTCTTTTTGATCGCCGTTACGATACGCTTTTCGCGCTTCGAAAAGATGTCGACGGGCTTGAATCGTTTCGTCTTGCTGTTCAAGGGCCAATTCCCTTTCGCGGTGCGGATAGCTCACCAGATCACGAATCGTTCGTGAAATCTGCATCTCAAAAAGAGACTCGGTGATTTCTTCCCCCAGCTTCAAGGCCGTCGGCCGGAGCTCCTTGTCGTCCGTCCGGTCCAGCAAAAGTTGGGGAGTGACCTGCATTTGCGCCACGGCTTCTTTTTTCAAATGATTGACCGTTTCGAGCAAATTGGAGTAAGTGGCCCGTTGCGGCTCGGGCATGAACACCGTGGGAATACTCAAAAGAAACTCGGAACCCTTGAAAGCCTTTTGAAGCGTCGCGGCTTGAAGATCCGTAAATTCCTCTTGCCAATTCGGTCGCGTTTGATCGAGGTGCCGGCGAATGAGGACCGCCTGTTTGTTCTTGTCATCGAGAAGCCAATCGCGAAGCGAGGCCTGTAACTCCTCGCCGTTGGATCGTTCCAAAAGCTTGTCCCAGTTTTCCATGGTCAACTTATCGTAAAGCTCTGGTGCGAGATTGCCCAGCTTTTCGGACAGCTCCTTTATTCTGTCGGCACATTCCTGGTACTTGAGAAAAGAGGTTTCCGCATAGGTGCCGTCCGGTTTTTTGATCGTCGTCTTGAAAACCATCCGACCGAATTCCTTCCAGGCCTGTTCGGCATTCGCCCACAACGCTTTGACCTCAGCCCCCGATCCGTCGGCCCCAAAGTTTCCGTCCAATTCCTGCCATTCCGCATAATGAATCAGGTTCAAACGGGAATGAGAGAAAAACAGTTCCTGGGATTGCTTGCCGAGGTTGGCACCTTTCTGAACCAGGGCCTCGGACAAAAGATACCAATTCCGGCCGAACAACCAATTGTCGCGATCGGCGATTGAAGGAGTCAGGTATCTTTGATGAAATTCGTCATCCTCGCGGAAAATGCGGCGGTACTGCTCCTTTTCGTCGGCGACCCCGATTTTTTGGGAAATCGTCCAGCCGGCCTTATGAAAAAGAATCGGGGATTTTCGGTTGCACCGCGTTCCGTCCACGATAAAATCGAACCCGCGAATCACCCAGCGATAACGCTCGCGATAATCATCGAATTGCGACGAAGCGTTGTACGCCAGTTTCCAGCCGATGAATTCCCAGATCGAGGTAAAGTGCGGCTCCAGGCGAATCACCTGCTTGCCGGTCGCGATCGCGTTATCCCAATCGCGGCGTTTCTCGAATTCCTGAGACTGATGCCAAAGAATCGCGATCGCGACCCCGCGCATCCCGAACGTCGCCAGTTTAATAGCGCTGCCGGCCGGATCGATCTCGCCCAACTGAACGTCCGCGAGCTCTTCCTTCGCGAGAATTTGCGAAAGAATTCCTCCCTGCCTCACGTCAACCCCTTCGGATGTCACCTGGATGGCCGAAGGCCGACCCAGGAAAAAAAGCGGCAGCAGGAGCACCAAAATGAGTATCCCGTAAATGATTTTCCGTAAGCGTGATTTCTGTTGGGTCATGTCCTGAAAATCAAGGAAAAAATTTGGAGCGAGTGTTCAAAACCCTCTTCATCAAGTCCGTGTCGGAATAACTTCAAGGCGGAAACGATTATTTCGCCACTTCGCGACTGCTCAAAATCAAATAGCCGATGATATAAAGCGGGAAGAGGTAGGCCAAGGTCGTCAAGCCGTTTTGGAGGAGCCAGTTCGTCGGAATGTCAAAACCGCTCGAAAGGGCACTATAGTAGATGGTAATCTCGGAAAGCGGAGGAATCATCTGACCGAACAAGGCGAGGAACCCTCCGAAAGTTTTATCCAACCCCTGAACAAACGTCGTCGAAAGCCCCGGGGCGAGGTCGTTCACCAAATTCTGGTGCGTCATGAGACGAATAAAGGCTTCCAAGGGGCCGCCGCCCAACTCCCTCAGCAGGGCGATACTCAGCAAAAGCGTCTTGAAAAATCCCGCGATCATGACGCCCAGGGTTGCAACCATGGTCACCGGACCGCTCAAAAACGTGCTCAAGACGACACCATACGCCGTGATCAGCACCATCTGTTGCCAAATCCCGAAAAACCCTTTCGCGAAATTCCAAGACACCCAAGCGTCGCTGGCCCGAATGTAAAGGTCGGCCCGGGCGGCCCCGATATACTGCTTGGAATCTCCGCAGCGGAGCCAGACTTCGAACATTCCGTCGGAAACGATGTCCTCGAAAATGTCGATTTCCTTCTTATTCAAAAACGACGCGTCTTTTTCAAGCTCGCTCGTCGGAGGAACCATCACCATTTCGCCTTGGGGAGTAAAATGACGGCGTTGAATCTTTTCCAGAAAGGTCGGCCGGAACTTGCGTTCGAGGAAAACCGATTTCGTCACGAACTCTTCCGTGCGAAACGTCGTCACATCGGCAAAAAGTCCCGTTTTCGGGTTGCGCAGGGCCACACTCGCGGCGATCGGCTTTTCGATATCCCCCTTGGTCGAACGAAAGACCCCCAAGGTCATTTCGAGAGGCACCCCGTCGGGAAAATCCTTCTCATAAATCCCCGTAAACGTCCAAAACGCGGCTTCCTGGTCCGTACCGGCCGCGGCGGAAGTGTCATTTCCCACACCGCCGCCTCTGATAAAACTGCGATAGTCCCATTCGTATCCGACATTGATCCCCACATACGCGTCGATTCCTTCCTGGTTGCGGAACAGGAGTTCACCATAAATCGGCACTCGGGCCTGCAACATTCCGACGGCCGGTTGAACCACGTAACGCGTCGTTTGTTCCGCGTTTTTTTCACCCTTGATTCCGTGAGTATGGCCGGTCACCATCTCGACGATCGCGGTGCCGTCGGCGAGAATTTCAACGGCGTGCTTATGCCCGTTGGCGATGCGGGTTTCCCCTTTGAGGACGACCCGTTTCGGGTTGTCCGGGTCCATTCCGGGAGCGAGAGGGACCTCCGTCATGTCTTCCTGCTCCGTCAGAAGGTGGGTATGACTCAATGTGCCGCTGACGAAGAAATAGCTCATCGCCCCCATCAGGACGAGGATCATCGTGCCGACTACGGTGACTCCGAGAATGCGGCCGAGAACCATTTCGCTGGGCCGGACCGGTTTGGTAACGACGGTGTAAATCGTTTTCGTCTTGAAGTCGGTCGGCAAACTGAACGAGCTCAGGAAAAGCGCGAGCAGGAGCATCAGATAGCTACTGGCCGAGAGCACGAAGGAAAGGTACAGTTTCGCCGGGTTGGAACTGTTCGGATCGAGATACCAGCCGGCGAACATCAGGATGACCAGGAAAACGAGGCCGATAAAAAGGACGCGGCGGCGGATCGATTCCTTGATCGTCAGCCGGGCGATCGCCCAGGTCCTTCGCGGGGAGAGGAGGAAAAAATTCTCAATCCCTTTCAGCGTGCCGAAAAAACAATGTCGCACGGAGCCGAAAACTCCGTATTTGAAAGCCGAAATCGCGAGACTGACGAAAATAACGGCAAGAAAAAGAATGAAAATCGTGAACGCCCAATCCGAAACGGCTTCGCCGATCCATTGTGAAAAGGGGAGAATTCGCTGTTCCAGGATCATGCCTCGGTTCCTCCTCCCCGAACGCGCCGGCCCGGCCTCGCTTCGCTTTCCGCGATGATGTTGAGAAACAGATCTTCCAACGTCGTCGTCGGATGACCGCTGAAGACCAACTGGCTGTTATCCTCCGCGATGATCTTTTCAATCTTCGCCCGGGCGTCTTCGCTCAACCCCTTGGCCCGAATTTCGGTTTGATCGCTGACCTTGAGCAGATCGTCGACCCGGCCGAGCTCTTTGAGCTCCCCTTGGTACAGGATGCCGATCCGGTCGCAAACGTCTTGCACGTCGGCGAGGAGGTGGCTCGACATGATCACCGTTTTGCCTTGCGATTTCAGCTCAAGGATCAGGTCTTTCATATTCTTCGTCCCGATCGGATCGAGCCCGCTGGTCGGTTCGTCGAGCAGGATCAATTCGGGGTCGTTGATCAAAGCCTGGGCCAAGCCGATACGTCGGGTCATCCCCTTGGAATATTCCCGAAGTTGCCGTCGTTTGGCCGATTCGAGCCCGACCATGCTGATCAATTGGGAGACGCGCTGCCGTCGAACCGCTCCGGAAATCTTGAACAACCGACCGTAAAAATCGAGCGTTTCCTCGGCGTTGAGAAAACGATACAGATAGGATTCTTCCGGGAGATAACCGATCCGTTCGTTCTTCTCGACATCGGTCGCCCCCTTGCCGAGGACAAAGACATCACCGCTTGTCGGGAACAGCAATCCCAAAAGAAGTTTGATCGTGGTGGTTTTTCCCGATCCGTTGGGGCCGAGAAGCCCGAAAACCTCACCGCGTCGAATCTCCAGATCCAAAGCCTTGAGAGCACGAACTTTTTGCCGACCCCAAAAATCCCGATAGATTTTCGTCAGGTTTCTTGTTTCGACGACGATGTCCGATCCTGATACCATGAAGCCGCCTCGCTGGAATGATTAAGAGTGAAAAATGATATTGATAATAACGGAGAAAATGTAATTTAAACCGAGCTTCAGATTAAAATGAACTGATTTCCAGAAAAACTTGAACGATTTCGTTCGGAGCCGCGCCCGTAAGGAAGCGGTTTTGCAGGGACACCGCTTCCTTACGGACGCGGCTCTGACTCTTTTTTATCCGGAACTCAGTAATAATTTACAACAATCCTGACGCGAAAAATAGTAAGACGAAAAAAAATTTCCCCGTTTTTTCGGAATTCTTGAAAAAGTGCTGTTCGTTTTTGGGAATCGGCGGTATGCTTGTTTTCACAAGTCGGCACCGGATCGGTCTTTGTCGAAATTTGGCAAAGGATGTCCGGGGAAAATCGAAAAACAACCCCGTGCTACTCTCTACGTTTTTCCCTTGGATTTGTTCGCACAATAAAAAATTTTTTGTTGGTTTTTTTGATTTTGACTCCCTAAGCGAGCCGCCTTGACTCGCAATCGGTTTTTCCAAACGACATTGAATATGGCATCGGAAAACAAAATCGCCCCGGAGCCTCTCAAACACTCATCTCGATTCGAGGAAGCGCTCGGGTATTTGGAAAACCGGATCAATTACGAGACATTTCGCTCGATTCCTTATCAGGAGCTGGAGGCCCGGCTGGTCCGGCTCCGCGAAATCCTCGATTTTCTCGGAAAACCGGACGAAAAATACGCAACGATTCATATCGCGGGAACCAAGGGGAAAGGTTCGACCTGTATCATTTTGGAACAAATCCTTGCCCATGCCGGATACAGGGTCGGTCGCTTCAGTTCGCCGCACCTACATTCATTGTTGGAACGATTTACGATCGACGGCATTCCTTGCGAGAAGGAGGCCTTTGCCGAAACATTGCTCGAACTTCGCGATCGGCTTTCCGCTTGGGAGGACCTCTCGGCTTCGAATTCCCAGCCCTCTCCGCCGTTGACGTTTTTCGAATTGACGACGCTGCTCGCGTTTTACTATTTCGCCAGGGAAAAGGTCGATTTCGCCGTCGTCGAGGTCGGTTTGGGCGGGCGGCTCGATTCGACGAACGTCTGTCGCCCGATCGCGACGATGATTACGAGCATCGGCTACGATCATCTCGAACAGCTGGGGCCGACCTTGGGGGACATCGCCTTTGAAAAAGCGGGAATCATCAAATCCGGAATTCCCGTGATTTCCGGCGTTCGTAAGCCCGAACCGGGCGAGGTTGTCCGGGAAATCGCCCGAAGCCGGAATGCTCCCCTTTATGAAATCGGGATCGATTTCGAGACCGGAAACTTCGCGGATTCGTTCGAAAACGACTGTTGCGGAACGACCTATGATTTCGCGACGACCTCGAACAAGTTTCGTTCTCAGACCCGTTTTTCGGCTTTGAAACAGCCGGTGTTCGGGGAACACCAAGTCCGCAACGCGTCGCTCGCCCTTTCGGCGGCCGCCTTGCTGCGGGAGAGAGATTGGCGGCTTCCGGATGAGGCAATCCGCTCCGGGATCGCCGCGGTCCGGTTGCCGGCCCGGGTCGAACGGCTCGGCGACAAGCCGGCTTGGATCGTCGACGGGGCACACAACCGCACTTCCGTCCAGGAATTGATCGCGACGCTCCGGCGAAATTTTCCGAACGCCAAAAAACGGTACCTTCTCTTCGGAACAATGCTGGGTAAAGATGTCGAAGGGATGCTTTACGAATTGCTCTCATTTTTCGATTGGATCGTTTTTACCCAATCCTCGCTCGGCCCCCGTTGTTTTCCGGCCGTCGGCCTGCGGATCATCGCCGCTTCGTTGCGATGTCAAAACGAAAAAGAGTTCCGTTCGACGCTCGATCGGCCTCCCGACGAGCCGGGAACGGTTGCGCAAAAAAGTGAATCGGATTGGGGAGACGCGATTCCCGATTGGCAAGAGGCTTTGGCGAGAATCCGGAATCTGGCAGGTAACGACGACCTGATTTGCACGACCGGTTCGTTTTATCTGGCCGCCGCCGTCCGGCAGCAGCTGATCGAATCCCGGTAAAAACGGAAAGAGCCGCAAGTGCAGCGTATCGCAACTTGCGGACCTTGTACGGAGCCGGAAGGTGCGATTGCAAAGTCGAACGCGATAAACAGCAGCCCGAAGCGTCAGCGCCGGGTTGGCCTCGCGTCGGCGTTTGGAAAACCGGGCGCTGACGCTTACGGCTGCTGCCCAATTCGAAATTTTTCCAAAATTTCGACTTTGCACCGGTACGGCGATTCACAATCAACCTTCGACAGCCGAAACGTCATTTCGAGCGGAGCGAGAAATCTCACCCTCGCCGAAAAAGTCGGAATTCCAACCTCGCGCGAGGGTGAGATTTCTCCTTGCGCTGCGCTTCGGTCGAAATGACGGCCTCGTTTTTGCGCGGCCGACGGGAGCACAATGACTTTGCAATCCTCCGAAAAGCCCGTATCCGGCTTGAATATCAGGGCGCGTACACTAAAATGAAGGTTCGTTGGCCTTTGCTTTCCCCAAATCGTCTGGCCGGGACATGATCGGGGAAAAAACTTCCGGTCGCTTTTTTGATTTCCCGAGGTCGAATCATGCTTTGTACCCACCGCAAGAAAAAATTCGTTCTCTTGTCGTTTTTCGTCCTGTTTTCAATGTTCTTCGGTCGCACCTGCCTGTTTTCCGCGGAAGAAAGTCCGGTTGTCGGCAAAACCGAAAAGGAATTGACGGAAACGATTCAAAGCGTGATTCAATCGCATCCGACACTCCTCGGGGCGGCTCAATTGAACGAAGAAGAACAAACCGTGCTTCAATCCCTGATCGAAGACTGCGACGCTTTGTTGGCGAAAGAGTTGGGAGCGGATCTCAAAAAATGGACGGCTTCCGTCAAGGTCCGGGCGCTTTTGACCCAATTCCAAACCAAAGGCTCCGCTTCGAAAGAAAATTTTCAGGATTGTGAAGCGACGATCGCGATTCTCGAAGGGGACGAAAAATTCGCCGATTTCCTCAAGCAGGCAACGTTCCGCTTACTGAAATTCCAATTAACCGTGTTAACCAATCCGAATAACGGCGGGGCCGTCGACCCACGACAATTGAGAGACGCGATCAAGCGTTTCGCCGCGAACGATCTTTCCAAGGAAGCGGATGTCTTGACGAAGCACCTCGTCGAGCTCACGAAACGGTACGCCCGGCAGGATCAACCCTTCGTCGTCGAGACCTTTCGGGAATTCGGCGAGCTTTACTCGAACTCGAAAGACGGAACCGACACCGTTTTTGGGAAAAAGCTGCTGGGTCTCTCCCGGCGATACGATCTTCCGGGCAACGCGATGAGCCTCTCCGGCAAAGCGGCCGACAACCGCAACGTCTCTTTGGCCGACTTCAAAAACAAGGTCGTTCTCATCGAATTTTGGACGACCTGGTGCGGCCCTTGTATGGAAGCGCTGCCGACGATGCGAAATTACTATACCGAATATCGCGAAAAAGGCTTCGAAATCATCGGAATCAACGAGGACCAAAATCTCAAAGGGCTCCAGAGATTCCTCGAAAAGGAATCGATGCCCTGGGTCGTGATCTGCGACATCGCGACGGGCGAGCAGGGCGGAACGCGGATCGCCGATCAGTTTGGCGTCGGCGAATATCCGACCATGATTTTGATCGGTCGCAACGGCAAGGTGATCGCGACCGATTTCGACCAGAAATTTTTGGCCCGGGAACTGCCGAAACTTTTTGCCGGCGGCGCCCCTTCCAACACCGGCCGGAAAGAGATCGGGCTCGACGCCTTGGAACCGAAAATCGGGCAACCTTCCGTCTCCGACTTTTCGCTCACTCCCAACCCTTAATCTTTTGACGCGTATGCTTCGGATCGGAACGAGAGGGAGCGACCTCGCTCGTTGGCAGGCGAATTGGATTGCCGGTCGACTCCGCGAAAACGGCGAGGCCGTCGAAATCCTCGAAATCAAAACCGCCGGCGACCTCGGGCAGAAAGAACCGATTCGCGAACTCGGCGGCGAAGGGGTCTTTACGAAAGAGATTCAAGCGGCCCTGCTCCGCGACGAAATCGATCTCGCGGTTCACAGTTTGAAGGACTTGCCGACGGAATACGTTCCGGGCCTGCTGTTGGCGGCGGTTCCCCAGCGGGGACCGTTTCGGGACGCGTTGCTCTGCCCGACGTGTTCGACATTGGAATCGCTCCCCGCCGGTTCGAGGATCGGGACGGGCAGCATGAGACGGAAAACGCAGATTCTTAACCGTTTCGCGGCCCGCTTTCGGATCGAAGAAATTCGCGGCAACGTCCCGACCCGAATCCGACGGTTGCACGACGGGGAGTTCGATGCGATCATTCTCGCCGAGGCGGGGCTGGTCCGTCTCGGTTTGGAGCGGCATATCACGGCCGTTTTAGGACCGCCCGATTTTCTTCCCGCCGTCGGACAAGGCGCGCTCGGTATCGAAATTCGGAGCGGTGATGCCGCGACATCGGATTCGGTCCGATCGCTCAACGATCCGGCAACCTGGGCTGCCGTTACCGCCGAACGCGCGCTCCTGCGGTTCTTGCGCGGAGGTTGCCTCGCCCCGATCGCGGCGTTTGGATCCGTTGCCGAAGGCGTGCTGACGCTTGAGGCCCGGGTCTTGGCCTGCGACGGCAAGCGGATGATCGAATCCCGCCAAACCGCGTCGCCCGAAGCGGCGGCCGCACTCGGAGAAAGCGTCGCCGAATCCCTCTTCCGCCAAGGTGCCACCGCCCTGATCGAGGAGAGCCGGCAACGAATTGATGAGACAAACTGAATACTAGCCCCAAGCGTCAGCGCGGGGGGATAACATTGTGCGCGACAATATCCCCCCGCGCTGACGCTTGGGGCTAGTAAAGGGTGTTTCGTTAATAAACCGATCTACCGTTTAAGCACGAAGTGCTTGTCGATCGCCAGATCTTTCTCGGAAAGGCCGAGGGCGAGGCCGACCAGGTCGGAAAGGTAATAGACGACGAGGTCGAGTTTCTCGGCGTACTTCTTTTCAATGGCGGTCTGCTTCATATCTAAATTGACATGACACATCGGGCAGGCGAGCACCATGCAATTCGCCCCGTGTTTCTTCGCGTTGGAAAGAATTTTGTAAGTCAGATCGATCACGATCTCGTCGTCGGCCAACGTCAGCCCCGCTCCGCAACATTCGGTTTTATAATTCCATTCGACCGGCTCCGCCCCGAGAGTTTGGAGCAGCGTTTCCATCGAACTGGGATGCTCGCAATCGTCGAACAGCAACTCTTTCGGCGGCCGGGTCAAAAGACAGCCGTAATAGCAGGCCGGTTTGAAACCGTCGAGTTTTTTGACCGCTTTTTCCGCGATTTTTTCGAAGCCGAATTTCTGGTAAACCTGGATCAGGTTCAGCACTTCGGTCGAACCGTCGACGGGGAGTTCGACGATGTCGCTGATTTCCCGGCGGAGCGGCTGGGATTCCCGCAGGGCGTTGCCGGCCTTGATCAGTTCCATGGAACAGAGCGGGCAGGGGGCGAGCACTTGCGAAATGCCGTCCCGCTGGGCGAGGGCGAGGTTCCGGGCCGGCAGGGCGGTCGAGAGCTTTTGGTTGACCGAATGGGCGGCCGAGGCGCCGCAGCAGATCCAGTCGTCGAGTTCCTGGAGGGAAACGTCCAGCATTTTTAGGGTAGCGCGAACCGATTTTTCGTAATCGCAGGACGAACCGTGCAAGGCACAACCGGGATAATAGCCGAATTGCATCATGATATCATAAAAGAAGGAGATAGCCGAAAAAGAACATCCAATTGCAATTGTAGGAAGAAAAACCCGTTTTTGCAACGGGTGAGCCCCGGGATTGCTCCGCCGAACCCGTTTAGCCGAGCGGCTCAGACGCCGGTGCTGATCTTCGAAAAAATCTCGAATCGGACAACAGCCGGAAGCGTAAGCGCCCGGTTCTCGGGTCGGAAACGCGGGATCAATCCGGCGCTGACGCTTCGGGCTGCTGCTTGCCGCGTTCGATTCTACATGAAAGCGCTCAACCGCCGCGTCGAGCGGTCGATCAGGATTAGCGGGACGATGCCGAAGACGCCGAAGCTGCAATCGACGCATTGCCAGCCCCACGGGATGCCGCGAATCGACCCGCAGATCAAGGCCAGCGGAATGATGCCGATGCAACAGAGCATCCCCCAGCGAACGACCCAGATGTTCCGGACCGGGTCGCGCAGCGGGCCGAGGAACGCGACGGCGATCATGATGTGCGCGAACGCCAGCCAATCGGTGCCGTAGGCGATAAACGGATACTGCCGGGCATTGAAATCCAGCCCTTCTTTCACACGCACGAGCCAATCGGCGAGGCCGGGCACGAGGCGGCCCGGTCCGGTTCCTTCGCCGAACCACTGAACGAGAACCGACAGTTCCCACGGCAGCGGAAACGCCGTGATGCCGCTCAGCAGCAACGCCGCCATGTAAAGCAGGATCATCAGCCGAATGCGACGGAGAAGTAAAGTTTGCATCGTCGGGGCAGAAATTGGAGGGATATTTTGCCATGGAAGGCACGGAAGACCACGGAAATTTTTGAGCTTCGTGAGAGATCTCAATTTCCGTCATTCCCGCGAAGGCGGGAATCCAGAGATTTCGGTTTCCCTCTGGACCCCCGCCTGCGCGGGGGTGACGATATCATTCCTAAATCAAGGGCAAATTTTGTCTGGAAATCAAGCAGGAAAACAAGAAGATTTATTGAATTGATTTTTGTTCTTTTTCCAACCTCATCTTCCGTGTTTATCCGTGTCTTCCGTGGCTAAAAACGCCAATAGGCACCGACGTCTGCGCCGCTCGGCTAAACGGGGTTGGTTTTCTTCTTGCATGGTCGGCGGATTCAATTTACAATAAATCGCTCGATAGGGCAATCAATCTTCCCGTTCCTGAAAGTTCGTCTCATGCAAATCGAATCCGTTCGCTTGAAAAACCTGAATTCCCTGGTCGGGGAATGGTTGATTGATTGGACCGACGAAGAATATGCGGCGAACGGGATTTTCGCGATCCTCGGACCGACCGGGGCGGGCAAGTCGACCATTCTCGACGCGATCTGTCTCGCCCTGTTCGGTCGGACACCACGATTGGCCGACATCACGGCTTCGGAAAACGAGCTCATGTCGCGGCAGACGGGGGAATGTTCCGCCGAAATCGAATTCCGAACCGAAAAAGGCCGCTTCCGTGCAACCTGGTCGCAGCATCGTGCCCGGAAAAAGTCGGGCGGCAAACTGCAACCCCCCTCGCACGAAATCGTTAATGCCGAGAGCGGAGTAGTTCTCGAAGAGAAACTGAGCAAGGTCGCCCCGTTCGTCCAGGAACTCTTGGGAATGAATTTCGAGCAGCTGACCCGAACGGTGCTGTTGGCCCAAGGGGATTTCGACAAGTTCTTGCGTTCCGATCCGGACGAGCGATCGCCGATTCTGGAACGGATTACCGGCACGCAAGTTTATACGGAAATTTCGAAGGCCGTTTTCGAGCGTCAAAAAAGCGAAAAAATCAAGCTCGACGCCCTGCAATCGGAAGTCGGCGGCATTCCGCTCCTTTCCGAAGAGGAGGAACGCGATTGCAACAACCGGCTCGCGGAACTCAAAATCAACGTCGAAACCTTGCAGCAGGAGATCGGCCGGCTCGGTTCCCAGATCGAACTTTTAGATCAAATCGCGGCACTGACCAGTGAGCTTGAGCAATTGCGGCGGGATTCGGTTGCTCTCGAACAGGACGAGAAAGAATTCGAGCCGAACGGCGAACGGATCGCCCGATCTCAGAAAGCCGATTCCCTGTCCGGAGAGTATGCGGTCCTCGTCGAACAACGAAACGCGCTCGAATCCGACTCGCGAACGCTTTCCGAAAAGCAGCGGCAAAGGACCGAACTGCAACAGCGTGTGCTTGGCGCGAACGAACGCTTCGCGATTGCTTCGACGGCGCGTCTCGCCGTCCAAGACGAAGCGGAACGGTTGCGGCCGATCCTGCAAGTGACGCGGGAAAAAGACCTTCTCCTTTCGCAAAAAACAAAAGAGATCGATTCCCTTCAAAAAGCGCTCGATCGATCGGAAACCGATCGTCAAACAACCGGGGCCGAGATCGCCCGATTGGAAAAGGAGCAGGCGACCTCGCAGGGTGCGGCCGAAACGTTCGAGCGTTATTTTCAGGAAAACAAGGCCGACGCCGCGTTGATCGGAAATCTCAGCGGGCTGCGGCAAAAAGGAGTTTCGCTTCAAGAAAGCAATCGATCCCTTGCGGCGAAGCAGGCCGAGCTTCAAAAGAAAGCCGCTGCGCTCCGCGTCGTGTCCGGCGAGGATTCCGGAGCGATGCCGGATTTCGAACGGCGGCTGCAAGACCTGCAAGAGCAGGAAACAACGGTTCAGAATCAAATCGGGCTTTTGGAAGATCAACGCGTACTGCTCGCCCAGGTCCAATCGCTGGAAGAGCATTACCAAAAATTGAAAGACGGCGAACCTTGCCCTCTTTGCGGCTCGAGGGAGCATCCGCGTACCATCGCTTTCGAACACCTTCCGACGCCGGAAGGGAACGAACTCGAATTGAATCGGGCGAAAACGCGCGGCAGGCAACTTACTCAGGAAATCAAGCGAACGGAGGAGGCGCTTCGTACTGTCGTCGAGCAGGCTCGGCTGCAATCGGAATGCGACGCTCTCGCCGAACGATTCGCGAGCGACTCCGAAGCGTTCCGGAAAGAGCTGGAACCGTTCGTCGTTGATTTCGCCGCCGATTTCGATTTCGGACAAATCGAAACGGTTCTCGAACGGTTGGGGCAGCGTCGCGAACGTTGGTTGCACAACCAGAGCGAAGCCGAAACGGTTCAAAAGCGATTGGCCGAAATCCGCTCGCGGCTCGAATCGCAGTACGAGCACGAAAAACGTTTGAACGACGAAACAGCCCGACATTCCGCCGAGCGGGACAAATGTCTTTCGGAAAAAACGGCACTCGCCGAAGAGCGGTTTGGGCTGTTCGGCGAGAAAGATCCGATTGCGGAAGAGAAGCGAATCGCTCAAGCCCTCGAATCGGTCAACGCCGAATTCGAGGCGGCTCGAACGGCTCTCGCGACCGCCGAAAAAAACGACGGCGAGTTGCAATCGCAAATCGCGATGCTGCAAACCGCGATCGCCGAGCGAACGGCTTCGCTACAAGAAAAGGAACCGGCCCTCGCCCGACGAATTCTCGAACTCGGTTTTCGGGACGAAGCCGAGTTCCTCGCCGCCCGATTGCCCGAAGCGGAGCAACGGGAATTGCTTGATCGCTCAGCCCGGCTTCGCGAAAAGCGTACGCTCTTGAACGGACGCATCGTCGAAAAAAGCGGCCTGCTCGATCAAAAACGACAATTGCCGCAACCTGAAGAGCCGCTCGAAACCCTTCGCGAAAAACGAACAGCCGCCGAATCCGATTGGCAGGAAATCAATCGGCAATGGGGAGAAATCGACGGGCGACTGAAACTCAACGATTCGCACAAGGAAAAAATCCGCGAGAAAAAGGAACTGATTGCCGCCCAGCATAAGGAATGGGAACGATTCGCGTTGCTCAACGACCGGATCGGTTCGGCCGACGGCAAACGGTATCGCGTTTTCGCGCAAGGGCTGACGCTCGACCTGCTGATCGACGCCGCCAACCGACAGTTGAACGTTCTCAGCAATCGATACCGGCTGGTTCGCGGGAGCGGAACGCTTGAAATCGACGTGCTCGATCTCGACCAGGGAGGTGAGGTCCGGACGACGAAAAACCTCTCCGGAGGGGAAAGTTTTTTGGTGAGTTTGGCGCTCGCCCTCGGCCTTTCGCAAATGATCGCCCGTAACGTGCAGGTCGAGTCGTTTTTTCTCGACGAAGGGTTTGGGACGCTCGACGAAGAGACGCTGCAATGCGCTCTCTCGGCGCTTGGGAATCTGCGGCACGCGGGCAAGCTGATCGGCATCATCTCGCATGTCGGGGCGCTCAAGGAGCGGATTCCGACCCAAATCCGGCTCGTCCCGCTCCCCGGCGGTCGAAGCCGGATCGAAGGCCCCGGCGTCAGCCGTTTTTAGCGATGGGCAAGAAAGTGTCTTCAAACGTACATTGCGGTCGTTTCGAATCGTATAAAATTGATTTTCGCGGCAAAAAAAGAGCCGTAAGTGTAGTCGGTACTCCGACGCAACTTACGGCTCTTGTACACGGCCCGGCCTCCGCGGCTCCCTGCTCGGTACAATATCCGCAAGTTACGCTGCGCTGCACTTGCGGCTCTTTGCACTGTTTCGGGCCGTTGCTGCAGCCGCATCACTTCGAAGACTCTTTCTCAGTACAGGAACCGGTCCTACTTTGAAGAGAGCAAGGCTTCGAGCAGTTCGAGGACGTTGATGTCCCGATCGAGAATTCGGGAATCGTTTTGCGATACCGATTGGCCGACGAAATCCCGCAACAAAACCAGGTATTCCTCCGTCAGTTCCATTTTTTGGAGAGGATCGACGGCGGCGACGATTTTTTTCCAACAGAGTTGAAAGGAGGGTAAAGCGCTTCGATCCCCCAACAGAATTCGGGCCGCACACGAATCCAACCATTTCAATTCGTCTTTGTGCTGCGGAAATCGCTTGATTCGTCGTGCGAGCGAAGGGGAGGGCGAATCGTTGAGGCGAATCACTTTTTGCTGGATCAACGTCGCGATCGGGACCGGTTCCAATTCGGACGGCTCGGGGTTTTCGGGAACCTCCCTTTTCAGGGTTTCGGCCTCAAGCGAAGCGGCTTCAAACGAATCGGGTGCGAAGTCGTCGTTCAACGAGGCCGCGAGATATTTTTCCAGGGATTTCTCGTTTTCGGAATCCGGCTGTCGTTCCAACACGGAATCGACAGGTTCGAGATTGGGAAAAGAAAAAATCACCGGCTCGGTCGTCTCGATTTGCGAGGGAAGCTTTCGGGTAACGCCTTTTCGCGACCCGGGCCAAAATTCAGAGGACCATTGGGCGGCCAAAGCTCGAAGTTCTTCCGGATCGGTTCCCGGGATCAGGTCGGCGGAAGCCTTTTTCCGCGACGATTGAAATTCTTCCCGGAATTTCTTTTCGAGGAAGGGGAGCCCACCCCGTTCGAGCGTTTGAAAAATCAGACGCGGCCAGGAATCGAGATGCGGAAGCAAGTCGAGCCCCGTCCGTTTGATCGCGGCGAGATCGCAAAACGAGATGCCCAAGTCCGGCGAGTTGAGTTGAAACATTTTCGCTCCGCCGTTGATCCCGACCAATTTGAGCGGGCGGGAACGGGAAAAATGTAACTCGGTTGAAAACGTCAATTCCGTGCGCCAAGAAAGCGGCAGCAATTGCAGCAGCCCGGAGATCATCCGCATCGTCGACGGCCCGCCGGTAAAAAAGGTGCAAACCGAATCGAGCGCCGTTTGAAGTAGGATCGCGACCGCTTTCGTTCCCGGATTCTGGATGAGCCCGGTGAGCAAGCGTTCGTCGACCAACGGAAGCGGCGGGGAAGGTTCCGGAATTTGGAACGGTCGTAATTTCCGGGGCGGAACGTTAAAAAGCGGCACTCCGCCGAGAGCGTGAACCCGTTGAAAAAGAGCGATCGGATTATTGGCGAAACGAAGCAGCGTTTCGGGAGTAACGACGAGATGTTGTACAAAAAACGACCGCTGGTGCTTCAAGTAGGAAAAGACACTGCCTTGCCGTGGGATCATGCGACCGATCGTAAAACGCCCACTCGGAAGAGGATGAAAAAACAGATTCGTCGCTTCAAAGCGAAAGGTCGAATCGAGCATTTCCTCGGAAAACCAGTCTTCAAGCTCTTTGAGATCGACCGCGTGTACGGAATCCGTTGCGGCGAGGGTATCGGCGCGCCAATTCTCCGTCTCGGCTTTTACGGATAAAAGCACTTGTTGGATCGGATCCATATTGCTGAGGGGGGGCTCGGAGGGGGGGAGGTTTTCGCAGCCGACGGAAATCAATCGCGAAAAGGACATTGTATCCTTAGCCAACTCTACATCCTACTTGAAGAAAAAGCAAACAAAGAAGCAAAAATGTGCGAGGAATTCCCCCGAAAAAACGAATAATTTCCGGAAAAATTTGTGTCAACTTGTCAAAACAGGAAGACGGGAAAAAAAGAAGCGAAAATTCCGGATAGGCGGCTGGCCGTGACAAGGTAGGCAACCTGCCTTGCACACAATTTTGTACCCTTCCCGACAAAACCGCGAGGCTGCTATCGTCGGCGGAGAATCCCTGTTATACTCATTTGGTAGCCGTCGCACCGGCTTTTGAACACAAAAATTACAGGAGAGGACAACCTATGAAAATCGTGGTTTTGGACGGCAAGACGTTGAATCCCGGCGATCTGAGTTGGAAAGGGTTTCAATCGCTTGGGGAGTGCTCCGTGTATGATTCCTCTCCGGCGGAAACCGTTCTCGAACGTTCCCAGGGCGCGGCGGCGTTGATTACGAACAAAACGGTTTTGGACAAATCGATCATCGACGCGTTGCCGGATTTGCGTTACATCGGCGTTTTGGCGACCGGGTACAACGTCGTCGATATCGCGGCGGCCCGAAGCCGGAACATTCCGGTAACCAACGTGCCGAAATACGGCTCGACCGCCGTCGCCCAGTGTACCTTCGCCCATCTTCTCAATCTGACGTTTCATTTGAATATACACACCGAAGCGGTCCGGCAAGGAGACTGGGCCAAGTGCCGGGATTTCTGTTTTTGGAACGCTCCGCTCGTCGAACTGGCTGGGAAAACCCTCGGCTTGATCGGGTTCGGCGAGATCGGCCGGGCCGTCGCCCGAATCGCCCAAGCCTTTCCGATGCAGGTCCTCGCCTTCGATCCGACCCTGCCGCAATCGGGGGAGCGGGACGGCGTTCGGCTGGTGCCGCTGCCGCAACTGCTCGCGGAAAGCGACGCCGTTTCGCTGCATTGCCCGCTTACGGAGTCCAACCGCGAGATGGTCAACTCGTCCTTCCTCGCGCAAATGAAACCGAGCGCGTTTTTAATCAATACGGCTCGGGGCTTATTGGTTAACGAATCGGACCTTGCCGTCGCATTGAACCAGGGCCGAATCGCCGGGGCCGGGCTCGACGTGCTCTCGGTCGAACCGCCGGATCTCGCGAACCCGCTGTTGTCGGCGAAAAATTGTTATATCACCCCGCATATCGCTTGGGCGCCGCTCGAATCCCGGGCCCGGCTGATGCAAACTGCCGTCGAAAACTTCCAGGAATTTCTCGCCGGTGCGCCGAAAAACGTGGTCAACTGAAGCATATCACGAAATGATCCGTACTAACCCCAAGCGTGAGCGCGGGGTGATACGGCAGCTTAGCGGGCAGCGGCTTAGCAACTTAGAAATCACGTATGCTAGGCCGCTAAGCTGCTGTCTGCTATCCGCTAATATCCCCCCGCGCTGACGCTTGGGGCTAGTATTTTGGTGTCAATACTCTTCCCGGCCGGATGCGGTTTTCAAAATGTCCGAGTTCCAAACCCTCATTGAAAATGTTCGGAGATTGATTCTCTCCCACGGGTTTTCAGTGCGCAAAGAACTCTGGGAACCGTTACTTGAGGATTACGCCGCCTCCGTTCAGGAAATCAACGGCCGGCTGCTCCGCTGCTCCCAGGCGATCCGCAAAGGGGAGGTTTTCGAAGCGATTCGTTTGGCCGAATCGGAACCCGCCCTGATCGAACTCGTCGAATTGTTCGATTTTCCGGAACGGATTCAATGGGAAAGCATTCTGCAATCGATCGGGATCCCGCCGCCGCCGGTCCTGTTTACGGATCTCGCGAAAGAGCTCGAAAAAGCCTACGCGACGACCTCGCCGCTCGAACCGTTGCTGAAAAAGCATCGGGTTCTCGCGATCGCCCGGGCGCCGTTGTCCCGGCGTATCGGCGTTCTCCGGGAAATGCTGGTTCTCGAACCGGATCATGCCGGTTGGAAGTCCGACCTCGCCGATTATGAAAAGACGCGGCTTCGCGAGATCGAAAAGGAAATCCCCGAAGCGATCGCCGCCAAAAATCCGAGCCGGATGTCGGAACTGCTCCGCGAACTGGAGCAAACCGGCTGGGAATCGCGAGTGCCGGAACCGCAGATTCGCCGGTTGCGAAATCAATTGAACGTCGAATCGCGGAGAAACGCCCTGAGCGATCTCGGACAAGCGGTCAAAAAATTACAAGAGGCCCACCGTTCGAACGATGCGGCCCAAGGGTTAAAGTGGGCTCAAAATTGGTATTCTCTCACCCAATCCTTGGGGGATTTCGTCCCGCTCGAACTTCAATACGAAGTCGATACCGCCTTGCTTTGGGTCGAAGAGCAACGCCGACGGGGCGTGCAAGTTCAACGCTTTGAACATCAATTGGAGTCGTTGCGGGCGACCCTGCAATCGAACCTCGGCCCGGACCGGTTGACCGAGGCTTACGCCCGGACGGAACAGGCGGCCGCCGAAATCGGCGGATCGATCCCCGAGCCGATCCGGCAACTCTTCGAAGCGAAATTGGCGAGCGCCCATGTTCGAGGGAGTCGCAGCTTTCGCACATTTCTCGTCGTTCTTGTCATTCTTTGTTTAATGGTCGGCGGCGGAATCACCTGGGGGATCGTCTCTCAAAATCATCGCAAGGAAGCGGAGGAATTGGCCCAAACCTTGCAGGGGTATTTGGATCGCAAGGAATTCGACGCCGGGGAACTGTATTCCGAGGAGCAGAAACAAAAACGGCCGAAACTGTTCGCCGAATCGGTCGTCGCCGCTGTCGATTCCGAGCTGCGAACCGCGGCCTCGACCGAAAAAAGCCGCAAAGAACTGTTCCGGGATTCCCTGCAACGGCTTCGTGATTCCTTGAAAATCGGTTCGTGGGACGAGCATGCCTATTCGCAGGCCAAATCGCGGGCCGCGACGGAAGAGGAAAAAGACGAGATCGGGAGCCTTGAAAAGGAACATAACCGACTGCAAAAGGAAAAGCAGCGGCAAATCGATCTCGCCTTGCAAATCGAATTGGACGCGATCACGACGAGCCTGCGGCCGTTCCTGATGCAAAAGGAGAGCGACGACTCGGCGCTCGGGCCGCTCGAAGAACTGTTGCAACGGACGAGAAAATTGACGACTTCGGAGCAGGATCAGGCGAGCGACCTGGTCAAAAATCAGCGAGATCGGTTGATTAAGCAGTTGGAACAGCGGATCGGCGAAATCAAACAATCCCAGGAAGTTGTAGGCAATTTGGAAGAATTGACGAAAACGGTCGGGAACCTCGACGCTTATGTTCGAACACTCAAAACTTTGGCCGATAAGCATCCGAATCTTCCCATGTCGAAAGATTTTTTGACGCTCTCGAAAGAAAAGGCGGTTTGGGAAACTGTTGAGCTCTGGAGCCGGACGATCCGGACGCTGCCGCAAAAACCCCCGGAAGCCGGGGCCGGAAAAATCGTCGCGACGGCGGAACGGATGCGGCAATTTCTCGCGGAATGGGAAAAGCAGGCGGCCGTATTCGCGGAATTCCCGGAACGGGCTTCGGTTGTGAGCAACCTTCCATATTACAGTGCGATCGCGGCGAGGGAAAGAAAAGGAGAATCGATTCTCGCGGGGCTCGAGCAGAAACTCCAAAAATTGCAGTCCCGACCGCTTTGGTTGTATTTCGACGAAAAAGAAGGCAACCGCTATTACCTGACGGAACCGCCGAAACCGGGCCGCTGCAAGTACCTGCTCGATTTGCAAGGCAAGGAATCGACGGTCGTGATTCCCGAACCTTCCGTTCGCTCGATCGAGGAAGCCCCGCAGGTCCGGTTCGCGAAAACGGCGCTCGAAAAAATCCGCGAGCTCGACGAAACCGGCGAAATCCTTTGGAGTGAAACGCTCTGCCCGCTTTTGAAGCAATTGCAGGATGATCGGAAATTCGACCCGTTGCTGAAATTCCTGTTGCTCAAGGAGATGACCCTCCTGTTCGGGACGGGCGATTGCAGCATCGAACGAGGGTACGCCAAACACCTTGCGGTTTTGAACGATGAGGATCCGGACGCGTTCGTCAATTGGGTCGACCCGAAATCTTCGGAAGGGAATTTGCAGCGAGCCTCGGCGATTTCAGTTCTCGAACGGCTCCCGGGGAGTGAACCGGTCGCCGATTCGGCGCGCAAGGACGCCGCCGCTTTTCGCGGTCGGCCGATTCCGGTGTTCGAACGAATCGGCTGGGCGGAAAAAACGGCCGAGGGAACCTGGCGTTGTGTGAGCGAGCGGCCTGAGGTACCCCGGGCCGGTTTGTGTCTTGTTCGAGCCGCAAGCGACGAAAAAGAGAACGCGAATGTTTTGCTCCGATTCGTCTCCTTGGAAATGTCCGACGCGACGACCCGGCAAATTCTGTCGGTCCCGGGATTGATCTTCGGAGCGCCGATTTATTTGAAAGTCGTTGAGTAACCCTTACACGACCGCACTCGCCCTCACACGAGCCGGGACCTGCGGTCCCGACACGTTCAACACGAGAAACGACGCCAACTCAAAATCGACACAGTCGGGGGCACAGCCTCCGGC
Source organism: Thermoguttaceae bacterium (assembly GCA_031549145.1). Lineage (GTDB taxonomy): Bacteria > Planctomycetota > Planctomycetia > Pirellulales > Thermoguttaceae > JAVBSX01. The sequence continues at coordinate 39,523 of JAVBQI010000058.1, forward strand.
TCGTTGAATATTCAACAATGTCAACAGCCCTATTATTCCTACTTTTCTGCTGGGTTGCCGGGCATGAGGAAACCGTGCAATGGGGAACCTCTCCGGCCCGCAATAATGTTTCGACGGCGACCGAACTGCCGGAAAAATGGAGCCCGGGCCAATTCGAGCGGCGTACCGGAAAATGGGTCGGCGGGCCCAAGGCGAAAAACATCAAATGGGTCGCCCCGCTCGGCTCGACAACATACGCGACGCCGATCGTCACGGGGAATCGGGTCTTTTGCGGCACGAACAACACCTCGGCACTCGACCCGGCTTACCCGGGCAACGTCGATCTCGGCGTGCTGGTCGTTCTCGACGGCGAAAACGGAAAATTTCTCGGCCAATTCGTCCGGGAAAAACTGGACGGCGCGATCGATTGGCCCGAGCAGGGAATCTGTTCCAATCCGGCCGTTCAAGGGGACCGGCTTTGGATCGTAACCAACCGGAGCGAAATCGTTTGCCTCGACATTCGGCCCGAGACGCCGGAAATCGTCTGGTCGTTCGATATGATCGGCCGGCTCGGGACCCGGCCGCATAATATGACCTCGTGTTCGCCGCTGTTGCTCGGGGACCTCGTTTTTTCCGGCACGTCCAACGGCGTCGGACCGGACGATAAAACCGTCCTTTTTCCGGAGGCCCCGAGTTTTATCGCCCTTGACAAAAACGACGGGGCGCTGGTTTGGTCCGACGCGACGCCCGGGGAAAACGTTTTGGACGGTCAATGGGGTTCCCCGAGCGCTCTGGTGTTCGCCGGTCGGGACGGAACCGAACGAACCCAGGTTCTTTTTCCCGGCGGCGACGGTTGGTTGTACGCGTTCGAGGTCCGCGGTCGCGAAATCACGCCGAGTTGGAAGTTCGATTGCAATCCCAAAACGTCGGTTTGGAAAGGGCACGGTTCGGGCGATCGCAACACGCTGCTCGCGAGCCCGGTCGTCGCCGACGGTCGGGTGTACATCGCGACGGGACAAGACCCGGAATCGGGGGAAGGACCGGCCGTTCTTTGGTGTATCGAGCCGGCTCGAGCATTGCTCGAATATGAAAATGTCGCAACTGCCGAATCGAACCCAGCCGCCGAACCGCAAGGCCGTCTGTCGGACCGGTTTGTCGATCTCAGCGAATCGCTTGTCGTCGACGCCGCCGGAAAGATCGTTCCCCCGAAACGGACCCGGGCGGTCGACGAATCGGTCGGGAAAAAGGTCGAACCGAACCCGCAGTCGGCCGCCCGCTGGTCGTATCGGGGAAAGAATCCGAAATCAAAAGAGTTCGAAGACACCTTGCACAGGACGATCGGTTCCGTCGTCGTGAGCGGGGGTCTGCTCCTGGTTGGCGATTTTTGCGGGGTCGTGCATTGCCTTGACGCCGCAACGGGCGAATGTTTTTGGACCTACGATATGATGTCGACGGTTTGGGGGAGCCCTTTGGCCGCCGACGGGCGGTTTTTTCTTTGCGATTCGGACGGGGATGTCGCGATTTTCCGGCAGTCGAAAGAGTTGGAACTGCTCGAAGAAATCAACATGGGGGCGGGCGTGTACGGCAGCCCGGTCCCGCACGGAAAAACGCTTTACATCTCGACCTCCAATCACGTCTTCGCGGTCGAAGTTCCGTGATCCCGGAATCGCGAACCGATTCGTTTCGAATACTGATTTTCAGGAAAAATATTGAACCATTTTGCTCAAACCGTCGTAATAGGGTTATGAGCACTATCAAACGATCGCAGCAGGAGGCTCGGCGTCTGATCGGCGGACAAATGCTTCTCGACGGTTCCGACGTCGATGA
>JAVBQI010000129.1:0-13605 GCA_031549145.1 Thermoguttaceae bacterium
CTCCTTTTTTCTCTCACAAAGGCACAAAGATCACAAAGGATTATTGAGAAATTCGAGTTGTCCTTAGTGTCCTTCGTGCCTTTGTGAGAAAAAACAGGGAATCTAGGTAAGGATGTGGAGTTAAATATATAATTCCCAAAATTAAGAATTAAAAATGAACGACGCGACCGCAGGTCGCGGCTCCCTGTCCTCTGTCCTCTATTCCCAATGAACGTTATTGAATTCAACGAAGTGTCCCGCTCGTTCGGCAGCGGCGAGGGACGAACCTTGGCCGTCGACCAATTGAGCTTCGCCGTTCCCCAAGGCTCGGTGTTCGGGCTGCTCGGCACCAACGGGGCCGGGAAAACGACGCTGATCCGGATGATGGTCGCGCACCTGCGGCCGGACGCGGGGACGGTGTGGGTTTTCGGCAAAGACCCGGCCCGGCACGACGAATCGCTCCGCCGACGGGTTGCCTACATTTCGGAAAACATGCAGCTGCCGCATTGGATGAATCTGCCGGAAGCTTCGGAATGTTGCGAAAAACTGTATCCGAACTGGAACCGCGAACTTGTCCCGGTCCTCGCGGACCGGTTCGGACTGAGCCTGAAAAAGCGGTACGACGAATTTTCCAAAGGGCAACGCCGGGCGATGTGCATCATCCTCGCCCTGTGCCAAAACGCGGAGCTGCTGATCCTCGACGAACCGGCTTCGGGGCTCGACACCGTCGCCCGCCGCGATTTCCTTTCGAACATGCTCGAATTCGTTTGCGACGGCGAACGCACGGTGCTGTTTTCCTCGCACATTTTGAGCGACATCGAGCGGATCGTCGATCAGGTCGCGATCATGAAGCACGGCCGTTTTCTCCTGCTCGGCGAGCTCGACCGCTTGAAGGAAGACATCCAAAGAAACCTGGAAGATATTTTCATTGATTCGGTTAAATAAGGCGAAGGCTTCAGACTTCAGGCCTCAGGCTTCAGGAAATACGAACAAAGACTGCCTCTGTCCTCTAAATACTATCCTCAAAAAATGAACCGCATTATTTGTCGTTGGGCTTTTCGCGAGTCGTTCGTCTGGGTCTTGCCGGTGATCTTGGCAATGCTCCTTTACGTTCTGCTGAAACCCTCGCCGATTCGCTATTTCGACGGGCCGCTGGTCCTGCTGGGAATTGCTCAAGGAGGCTTGCTCGGGTTCCGGATTTTTTGGGACGGTCGGGGCGTTCGGGCATTCCTGTTTTCCCGTTCGTTTTCCCCGGGCCGGTTTTTCATGGTTCGTTGGCTGTTCGGGCTGGGAGTGCTCGCGATCACTTGGGCGACCGTCGCGTTGCTGCTCGGCGGCGGCGTGCGGGAAGCGGTTCAAACGAGCCTGTTCCAAAACGGCTGGTTCCCGATGATCCGGCGGTTGGAGTTGCAAACCTTGCCCGGCCTCATGTTGATTTCGACCATCGTTTATCAATCGACCGTTTTTTTCGTCGTCCGATACCGCTTTTTCGGCCAACCGCGGCTGAAGCGCTTCGGCTGGTGGTCGCGGTTGGTGTTGAACGTGTTGCTCGGGCTTTACACGATTCCCGTCGTTCTCATGATGTTGCTTTACACTCTTTTTGTAACAGGGTTCCAGATCGTATCGGGCGCTCCGTTTTATCCCTCGTTTTTTCCCTATTACCTCTTGATGTTCGGCATCCCGGCCGCCTTGCAAACCCTCCTCATCCCCTTGTGCGGTCGATATTGTTATTGTTGCCAGGAAATCGAATCGTAACAGGGTAGGCCCCTGGGCCAGAAACGTCGCGGCCCCCACTTCCCACTTCCCTCTGTCCTCTGTCATCTACCCAAAAATGTTCAAGAAATTTCCGTGGTTGCTCCGTTTGGGATTGATCGCCGTTTTTTCGGCCTTGCTGGTCCCCTGTTGGATCGTGTACTTCGCCAATTTCTCTGAACCGGACACTGATGTTCTCGGAATGAGCACAAAGGTTTTTTCACTCCTGATCATCTTTGTCATTCCGATCCTGTTGACGTTGTTCACGTTTTTGACGGGCGGCTGGCGGCTTTCGCTCGTGCTTTTCGGGACGTTGATTGTGATCATGATCGCATGCGGCGATTGGACAACCATCCCGGAAAAAAATCGGAAGCTCCTTTTCGGAATTCAATCGAACCTGCCGGTCGGGACCGAGGTCTTTTGCAACGGCGTTTCGATCGGGACCGTGCCGTTTAAAATTCGTGTCGAGGAACTGATCGCCAAAGTCCCCCGCTGGGAGACCCCGCCGGAGCAAACCTGGTACTTCGAGAATCGTAATGCGATTTACACCTGGTTCCCTTACGATCGTTTTTTACGGGATCGGTATATGGAACGCTTCATTCTCGATCCCGCCAAAGGGTTCGCGGCGTTCGATGCCCAGAGCAAATACTGGTTCAAGTTCGTATACCAGGGGGAAACGGCGGTCGCGTTCAACGCCAACGAGCGGCTGCAAGGGCCGAATTTCGATAAAATCGCCGAATTTCAGCTCGGCGACGGCTTTCGCTTTCCGACGCGAAGGGTTCATTTCGATCTGTTGATACGGATCTTGAGCGAAAACGATTACAAACCGTCGCCGGAATGGGTCGAATATGTCGCCCGCTATTCGCGGCTGTTGGTGCCGCTTTTCTTCCGATCGGAATTCGAGGACGGCCGGGCCAAGCCGTTTGATATCCGTTGGGAAGAGGCGATCGAGGCCGTCGCCCGATACCGTTACGGTCTTTCGGAAAATCCGACGCCCGAAGAATGCGACCGGGCGATCGGGGTGATTTTCGAGGAACTGAAAAATGACGGCGGTTTGCGAACGGCCAAAGCGAAAGGACAAAATTACCTGTATGGACCGTTGGGAACGAGCTATTCTTGCCCGGACCCGTTTTTGGACAGGGCGGTCCGTCGAATGGGAACCGCGACCGAGGCCTCGCTTCGCCAATACTGCCGTCGCTCCAGGTCTTACGCGAACTTTTCCAATGTCGACGACAACGATCGGACGTTGATTTATTTGCTGGGAGCCAACGGCTCGCCCGCCCTCTTTGAAGAAACGGTCGGGCTCTATATGTTGGAAAACCGCGGCTTTCGCGAGTTGATGTCGTTCCGAGACGAACGGACCGTCCCGCTCTTGAAAACGCTGCTCCGACGGACCGAGGATCCGCTTTCTTTTGGTAGTGCCGTTTACGATGCCGCGAACAAATGTGCTCAACTCGCGATTCTCAACAACCCTTTGTTGGAGCCGACGGCCCGGGATTACCTCGCCCATTGGCTGCCGAAAATCAACGAACTGGGATACTACGACAGCGCGAGCACGCTTGATCCTTTCGTCGCCGAACGGCTCGAATTCGATTGGATCGACCGCGAAGAGCTCACGCGCTGGGTCGAATCGCTCCAAATCGAAGGGAGTTACAAAACCGCTTCGTTGCGAAACATTCGGCTGGCGGGCAAAAAAAATAAAAAAATGGAATGGGATGGTGTTTTTCAAGACTTGACGACGAAAGTCGGCGAAAAACTAACGCTGGAAAAACTGCGAGACTGGCTCAAGGAAAACCCGGACCGGCCGATCGATGAACTGATCGACACATTGCATGGGAGTGAGCCCGACTTCGTTCGCCGGGTTAAACGCCAGTTCCTCTGGACGCTCCTGCTTTGGAACAAGCCGGAAGCCGAGGTGTTGGTTCGCAGCCTTTGGAAAACTCTGGAAGATCGGCTGATCGTAATCGGTTGCCTCCCGGTCGCGACGTTCGGGAACGGAACGACGTACTATGCAATCGACACGTTTCCGAATTTGACGAATTCGGATTCCGATGAGGCGGGGATAGCTTTTGATTCGCCGAGCATGTCCCCCGGATCCATGAGCGGGGTCATGCCCGTGCCTGCGTTTGATGTCTGGAATGACGAAATGGGAAATTTGCATATTGGCGACAACGTTACCGGGGGATTGGGTCGGCCTGCTCCTACGCCGGAAAGCAGCCAAACGTTCCGGCGGTATTACGAATCCCATTTCCAGGTCGACGAACCAACCTTGCCGGATTACTTTCTGCCGCTTTTGGCGGAGCTGACCGATCCGAAAACGTGCATCATCCCGGCGGGACAATTGGAATGGAACGAAAGCCCGGAATCGTTCGCCCTGCTTGAGCGTTGGAGCGAATCGGAGAATGTCCTCTTGAAGCAGGTCGCCGAGCGGTCGCTGAAAATGATGCGGGCTCGGATCGAATTGAACGCCAAGCGACATGAGCTGTACCGCAAACTGATCGCCGGAGAGATCACGCCGGACCACATTTTACCGTTGCCCGAGCCGTATGTTTGGAACGGCGAAAAATACGTACCCAAGGGGCAATGATCGGCTTGCTCCGTCAAGTCGAAGAAAGTTGGCGAGATCGAATCTTTTTCTTCTTCCATCCTTTCTCTCGCAACGGCTACAAAGAGGTCATTTGTTTTATCAGGGACTCAATATTGCCGGAACTCGTTAGCGAGCTCCAGATTAAAAATGATCTGACTTACCGTCATCCCCACGTAGGCGGGGATCCAGAGATTACGGTTTCCCTCTGGACCCCCGCCTGCGCGGGGGTGACGGCTCCATTCCAAGATAAAAGGGGCAAATTTTTTCTGGGACTCAATAACAGGCGCGGTTCCGATTTTTTTCAACGTCCCAACCAGCGGGCGACGTCTTTCGCCCAGTAGGTCAGTATGATGTTCGCTCCCGCCCGCCGCATCGCGGTCAGCGATTCGAGCACGATCCCCCGCTCGTCGATCCAACCTTTTTCGGCGGCGGCCTTGACCATGCTGTACTCTCCGGAGACGTTGTAGGCCGCGATCGGCACGCCTTCGAAACGGTCGCGGACCATTCGGATGATGTCGAGATAGGGGAGTGCCGGCTTGACCATTACCAGATCGGCCCCTTCCTGCAAATCGAGGGCGACCTCGCGAATCGCCTGTCCCGCTCCGGCCGTCGGGTCCATTTGATAGGACCGACGGTCGCCGAACCGGGGAGCACTTTCGGCGGCGTCCCGGAACGGGCCGTAAAACGAGCCGGCGTACTTCGCCGAATAGCTCATGATCGGCAGCGTCTCGAACCCTTCGGTGTCCAGCCCGCCGCGAATCGCCCGGATCATCCCGTCGATCATCCCGCTCGGAGCGAGGAGATCGACCCCGGCTTTAGCCTGAACCAGGGTTTGCTTGACGAGGTTTTCAAGCGTCCGATCGTTGTCAAGTTCATACGATTCGCCGTCGGCTCGTTTGATCTTTCGCAGCACTCCGCAATGCCCGTGATCGGTGTACTCGCAAAAGCAGACGTCGGTGATCACAAGCAGCCGATCTTGAACGGCGTCTTTCGCGGCCCGAACCGCTTGGGCGATGATCCCGGAATCGCTCATCGCGTCGGATCCGACTGCGTCCTTGGTTTCCGGAATGCCGAAGAGAATGATCCCGCCGATTCCGAGCGAGGCGGCCTCTTTCGCCTCTTTGACGAATTCGTCGATCGAGAGTTGAAACTGACCCGGCATCGAAGCGATCGGCGTTCGAATCCCTCGGCCCGATCGGACGAACAGCGGCAGAATCAGCTGCTCCGGGGCAAGGGTCGTTTCCCGGACCAGCCGACGGATACCCTCATTGTAGCGCAGGCGTCGCATTCGCGTGTTCGGAAATCCGGCTTCGAGAAATAGTGACATCGTTGGGTGGTCCTTTCTTACTGATCTTCAGATAAAAAATCGAATCGGAGCCGCGCCCGAAAGGAAGCGGGTGCCCCGAGAAGCCGCTTCCTCACGGTCCCGGCTCGGATTGCGTTTTTCGAAATTTCAATATACCGAAAAAGGGACGAAACGGCAATTGTCTGTCGATCCCGGTTCGCCGGGGGTAGGCAGAATCGAACGAAATGTTACAATCGCTGGAAGATCATTCGTTCCGCCGCCGTTGCCGGTCGTTCGGAACATTCCCAATCGCCCTCCTCTTTTCTCAAGGCCGCTCATGTCTGAAACGATTCGACCCAAGACGATGTACGAAAAAATCTGGGACGCCCATCTCGTCAACCAGGAAGAGGGACAAGACGCGATTCTGTATATCGATCTGCAACTGGTGCACGAAGTCACTTCCCCGCAAGCCTTTGAAGGTCTGCGGCTCGCCGGCCGAAAATTGCGGCGTCCGAACAAAACCTTCGCCGTTCAGGATCACAACGTGCCGACGACCGACCGTTCCCTGCCGATCGCCGATGAGATCGCGAAGACGCAGATCGACTTGCTGCGGCGCAATTGCAAGGAATTCGGGGTTCGGCTGTTCGACATCGGCGATCCGGACCAAGGGGTCGTGCATGTCGTCGGCCCGGAACGCGGCTTGACGCAACCGGGTATGACCATCGTTTGCGGCGATTCCCATACGGCGACCCACGGAGCGTTCGGGGCTCTCGCCTTCGGGATCGGGACCTCGGAGGTCGAACACGTCCTCGCGACCCAAACGCTTCGGCAGAAGAAATCCAAAACGATGCGGATTCAGGTCGATAATGTTTTGTCGAACGGAGTTTCGGCCAAAGACCTCGCCTTATACTTGATCGGGCGGCTGACGACGGCCGGCGGAACCGGTTATGTCGTCGAGTTTACCGGCCCGGCGTTCGAGGAGCTGAGCATGGAAGGGCGAATGACCGTCTGTAATATGGCGATCGAAATGGGCGCCCGGGCCGGAATGATCGCCCCGGACCAAAAAACCTTCGATTACCTGCTCGGTCGGGAATACGCCCCTGACCGCAATTTCTGGGACACGGCCGTCAAACTTTGGAAGCAACTGCCGTCCGATCCGGGTGCGGCTTACGATCGGACCGAAACCTTCGACGCCGCTGCGATCGAGCCGCAGGTGACCTGGGGAACGAACCCGGCCCAGGTCGTCGGGATCGGCGGAAACGTGCCGATCCCGGACTCGATCGCGAACCCGGACGAACGGAAAATGGCGCAGGCGGCGATCGAATACATGGGGCTGAAGGCCGGGATGCCGATCACGGACATCGGGATCGATTGCGTGTTTATCGGCTCGTGCACGAACGGTCGGATCGAAGATTTTCGGGCGGCGGCGAACGTGCTCAAGGGAAAAAAGATCGCCCCGGGCGTTCGCGGGTTGGCCGTTCCCGGCAGCGGCCCGGTCAAGCGGCAGGCCGAACGGGAAGGGCTCGATGTGATTTTCAAGGAGGCCGGTTTCGAGTGGCGAGAGCCGGGTTGCAGCATGTGTTTGGCGATGAACCCGGACCAACTCAAGCCGGGCGAGCGTTGTGCGGCGACGAGTAACCGGAATTTCGAGGGGCGGCAGGGCAAAGGGGGCCGGACACATTTGGTGTCCCCGGCAATGGCCGCGGCCGCCGCCGTCGCCGGGCACTTCGCCGACGTTCGGACATTTTGAGTAAGGCTGTAGGCTATAGACTGTAGGCTGTAGGAATTCTTTTGCTAATCCGGAACGAAACTAAAAAACCTGGCCCGGGTTCCGTACGCTTATTGATCTTCAGAAAAAATTTCAAACGCCTTGATCGGAGCCGCGACCGTGAGGGAGTGGTTTTGACGGGACAACCGCTTCCTTACGGGCGCGGCTCGGATTCGGTTTTTTTCCTGAGGATCAGGTAAGAAAGAATTTGACAGCATAACCTATAGCCTACAGTCTATAGCCTATAGCCTTAATCTTTCAAAAAAATGACACCATTTACAAAACATACCGGAATCGTCGTTCCCATGGACCGGAGCGATGTCGATACGGACCAGCTGGTCCCCAAGCAGTTTTTGAAACGGGTCGAGCGGACCGGGTTCGGGAAATTTCTGTTCTTCGATTGGCGATACCGGGAAGACGGTTCGGACAATCCGGAATTCGAGCTGAACAAGCCGGAATTTCGCGACGCTTCGATCCTGCTGGCCCGACGCAATTTCGGTTGCGGCTCCTCGCGCGAACATGCTCCCTGGGCGATCGCCGATTACGGATTCCGGGTCGTGATCGCTTCGAGTTTCGCCGATATCTTTTACAACAACTGCTTCAAGAACGGAATTCTTCCGATCCGGCTTTCCGAGGCGGATGTCGAGCGGCTGTTTCAATACGAAGCCGCGAACCGGCCGTTGCAACTGAGCGTCGATCTGGAGCAATGCAAAATTACCGGCGGAAAGGACCTTTCGCTTTCGTTCGAACTGGACCCGTTCCGACGGCAATGCCTGCTTCAAGGGTTGGACGATATCGGCCTGACGCTTCAATTCGAGTCGAAAATCGCCGATTACGAAGCCGCCCACGGCATCGTTTAACAAGTTGCCGCATGTGCGGTCGGTTGGTTTGCGGGCCGTGTCCAAGGTCCGTAAGTTACGCTTTGCTTCACTTACGGACCTTTATCACCCAAAAAGATCGGGCTGCGTTCAACAACGCGGCCCGATCTTTTTTGGGTGATGCTCCGACGACGACCGATCAAAGAACACGCTTTTTTCGCAAGCGGCGAACCGCGGGGCAGGCCGCCAAGGCGAGACCGAACATCAGGATCGTCGCCGGTTCCGGGGTCACGTCCTCACCCGTAAGGTGTCGATCGTCGAAAGTGTAGTAAGCGTGAAATTCCCCGCCCGCTTCCGTGTAACCGCTGGCCGCGAAAACCTGGCCGTCGACGTTGCCGTGCGTCACGTAAACGTTGGCGTCCAAGGCCAACAGGCTCGCGTTGATCGCGGCATACGAGACGTTGACCTGAGACACGTTCGTGTTGATCAGGATATTGCTGCCGTCGAAATCACCGTAGAACGGATCTTCGATGCCGTTGATGGCGAACTCTCTCCGTAGCGACAACGACCCCAGACCGTAATTGTCCGTAACGTTGATAATCAGGGTCGTATCCGCTCCGGCGTTGATGTAGATATTCTCGTAGCTTTTGAGAGCGTTGAAGACGGAGGCGTCGATGGTGACGACCTGAAGTCCGCTCTGGCCCGTCAAATCAACCGTGTACTTGCCGTCGACCATTCCGCCCTGAACCGTATCGCTCAACCCCCAGAGAGTGCCGGCGGCGCTCCGCAACTGGTTTTCCGCGAGGGCGAAATCGAACAGGACATTCATATCGACGGCGGCATTCTTCTGGAAAGCGGGGTCGAGCTGCGAATCGGAGGTTTTGCCGACGTAAACGGTTCCAGGCGTCCCTTGGTATCCGGGATCGACCGTGTTGTACGGGCCGGTTCCCTCCGCGCCGAGCATGTTCCATTTATTTTGTCCGTTTTGCGGGGTCAACGTTCCGGCGATGTAGGCGTCGCCGTCATAAACGCTGGCGCCCGAGACTTTGGCATTGCCTCCGACGAGGAGCGTCGGACTCTGGCTGCCCGGATGCAGGTTCTGTTCCCCGGAGCCGAAACCGTAGCTTTGGGCATCGAGGTTGCCCTTAATCGCGGCGTGTCCCTCGATATCGCCGTTCCGCCCATAGTAGTCGCCGAAAAAGACATCATTGTAGGCCCCGGAAATGCCGAGAAATTGGACGCTGACGGCCTGAAGCACATCCGCCTTGGCGGACGAAGCGAAAAAGCCGATCGCGGAGATCACCGAAAACGCAAAAATTTTGAATGTCGGAATTTTCATAAACGGGAATTCTAGGTTGGGGCGATAAAATCGCGTTCAAAATGATGTGAGTCAAGAGAAGAGGCTTTCTCCATGCGACAAGTTTTGCAACAATCGTGCCAAGATGATCGAAAAATCCCAGTCGCCGACCGGGAGCAGAGATTCCGTTTGAAAAACAAGGAAGCCGACTGTCACGGTTTTTCGTTTTCGAGACATCGCAAAAGGCTTTTTTCAAATGCAACGTCTCCCCGGACCCTGCTTTTGCAACCGAGGTGTGTCGTTTTGCAACAATCGGCAGCTTGTGGAGAGTCCCGTAAAAAAAACCGGGCCGCAGTCAGTCCCGCAGTCCGGTCTTTCGTCCGTTGGCTCAGTCCGTGTTAACGGGAACGCCGTTTTTGCATTTTGCGGAGGACCGGTAGCGCGATCATGCCGACGCCGAACAACAGGATCGTCGCCGGTTCCGGCGTCGTGCTGTCGGACGGCTTGACGTCGAATACGACGAACATCAGGTCGTTGTAATCGAAATCCGCGGAGGCGTTCATGCGACTACGATCTTCCCAGCCGATCAAGTACGCCGTTTCAAAATCGATATCCCAGCCCAAATCGGTGAAATAGGACATCATTTGCGAGGTGATGTCGAAAATCGCCGTATGAATCATATTGGCTTCCGTCCCTTTCGTATTCAACTGCGAGTTCGACGAAAAAGTCCCGTTGCCGGCCGCAAAAAGCTCAAAGTTGAACGAGCCGTTCAGGTTGTCGAGAATCAGGTTGTTTTGCCAAGTGCTACCCCAATTCGTCGCACTGTAATTCTCGCCGAAAATATCGTTTCGGTACATCGTCGAAAGAGGCCGGCCGTTTTCGTCCTTGATGCTGAAGGTGCTGTTTTGGCTCGCACTCGTGTAAAGGGAGTAGATTCTCGCGTCGGTTCCGTTCCAAAGGACGTCCTGTTGTATACCGAGACTCTGGTACAAGTCATTAGACGAGGAAAAATAACCGTCGTCACCTTTCTTGAGGCCGAATAGATTGTTGTACACATTAAAAACGTTGCCTGAGTTCGCCCCGCCGCCGTTGGAATCCCGGATTTGAAACGTCGAATAGCTTGAATTGAGCGTACGGCATTCGTCAACAGAAGCGTAATCGGCTCGAATGATATTCGCAAAAGCCAAAAGGATGGAAAAAGTAATGATTGCGTATACTCTGTTCACGTTTTGAACCTGCCTTTTCCTTGAATTAATTAAGATATTTTCTCCCTGTCAGAAGATTTCCAGACATTTTAGAAATCTTCAACACTTATTGTAAGCACAACGGGTGCCAAAAGCGAGCGAAAAATCAAAATTATTGTGCTTTTTCCAAAAAAGGTGGAAAAAAAGCATGAAGGGCACCGGCGTCTGCGCCGCTCGCCTAAACGGGCAAACGCAAAACTTGGTTTAGAAATACATCGCTTATCCAGTCAGCTTTTCAAACAGCAGCCGCTGTTCGTTGAGGGCAGCGATTTTGTCGGCCGGGTCTTTGCGACATTCGAGCAGAATCCAACCGCCGTAATTCGAGGCGAGGAACAGTTGGAAGAGTTCCGAATAAGGATAATCCTCGGAATCGAGCTCGCGGACATGGGCCGTCGTGCCGAAACGGTCCCGCACCAGCTTGAAATTGGCGGCCAAACCGTCCCCCTGAAGGTCTTCGCCGTTGCAATTCCAACAAATGCCGACGTTTTTCTCGGAAACCTGGTCGATAATCGATTTCATGATCGGGAGTTTGGAGCATTGGCCGTGCACTTCCAACCGGATTTCTTGGTTGAAATCGGCGGCGTATTTCCCGACCTCGTTGAGCGAAGCGGCGATCTGGGCGATCGTTTTTTCCTGCGGAACGTCTTTCGGGAGGTTGTTCGGCTTGACTTTGACGCCGGAACCGCCGCAATCGGCGACCAGTTTGACCAATTCCTTGCTCAGTTCGATATTTTTGCGAACCGTCGCCGGATCGGGCGAATGGTATTCGGCGTTCGCTCCGTATCCGACGAAAACGACCGGGGAATCGGCGAACCGCTTGCGGACCTCGGCCCGTTCGGCGGTCGAGAGCCGCGGTTCGACGCCGTGTTTGTGCTCCGTTCGCAGTTCGAGGCCGTAAACCCTCGCCTTTTCGCAGTTGGCCAAAAGCGTCGGCAGGTCCCAATCCTTCCCCCATTGGTAAGTGCAAAGGCCCAGTTTCATTTTCGAGCCGGAGACCGTCGATCCGGCAAAAAGCGGAGAGCAAAACGCCGCCGCTCCGAGAATCGCCGTTTGCTTGAGAAAAGTGCGTCGTGTCGTTGACATAGAGGTGCTCCTTGATTATGAAAGAAAATCGGAGTGGGGAATGTTTTTTTGCAAGAATATCCCTTCAAGAAATGAAAAAGCTCCCCGAGTAGGTAGCGAACCGCATCGATTTTCAAGGCATTTTTAACATTTTTTTACGGTTTCCCACCAGTTTTCCCACCACCTTCTTCGGGCATGTTGAAACCACTAACCTTGCAATCGGCACTTTGTCCAGCATCCTCGATCTTTTTTGGGTGAGGAATGCTCGGAATTGCACGGGATCGACTTGGTTCCATTATAGAAACGTTCGGAGCGGGGATAAAGGTACTTGGCGAAAAAAATCGTAGGCCCCACCTACCGTAGATACCCCCCAACATGGGACACTCTTTGATGTTTGGTAAGATAGGCAAAGACGGGCGGGCGGCCCAGCGGGGCGCTTTCCGTCAACCCCCGTCAATTTGACGGAGGTTGAAAATTTGTCGAGAAACACCTTGTTTCTTCGGTGGATAACCTCAATTGCCGAAACGGGCGAGAGGTACTACTTTTCCGCTTTACCGGCGAGGGCAACCGAATACTATCGGAATCGCGGGTAGTATCGTACCCGAGCCCGGTAAACGGGGTTTTACCCGCCGAGAATTACATCGCGTCAGATCGGCGGGAATCGGCCTTAAAATCGATTTTGGCAATCGGCGGAAAGTGTTGGTTGACTACCCCTCCCCCCGGCAATCGCTCACCCGCACCCTCGGTATAGAAAATATTTCTGGAAGGACCCTTGAGCGGCCTAGGCTATTTGGGGGATTTCGGCGGCTTGGCGGTGGTTTGCGAATGGATCATCTTCTCGCGGACCTGCTCACGGTGAAGCCGGTCCTCGCGTTCGCTTTGCCAACGCTTCATTTCTTCTATGCTGGTAAACTTCGGGGTTCGTTTGGATTGCGGTGCAACGCTCATGGTGTCTTTTCGGGTTACAGGTCTTTGACCTGGGAGATTTCGGTCGAAACGTAAATTCGGATATCGGACTTGCCGGAACGGAAAAGTTTGCGGGTATTCTTGGCGACATCCCGCCCTTCACGGAGAGCAAGGCGGGCGTCGGCCTTGTCCGTCGTTTCATAGATTTCGCCCCGTTCGCTCTTGATCGTGTACCAGATTTCATTGATTTCTTTCATGCTCACTCCCGCCCAACTGGATGAAATGTAGCCGCTCTCCCCGTGAGCCAATCGGCTCGAATCGGCGACGGCATGAAAGTTTTTGGAAAAGTTCCGAAAATAACAATGCTCTTTTATTGACGGATTAAAACGGCTCTGATATATTCAATTCGTCGTGAACATTGTCCCCCCACTCACCCCGGAGAAAAGCATGACCCCCAAACGTGGGCAGCCGCCCAAAAGCCCCGAAGAAAAACGGGAGCGAATTTCGCTCTACATCTCCCCAAGTGAAAAGGAGATTGTTGAAGAAGCCCGGCAGCAGGAAGCCCCCGATCGTCGGATCGGAGCTTACATCCGGGATGCCGCCGTCGATCACGCGAAAGAAGTGACCGGCAAGAAATGAAAAAGGCGTTTCGGTCCAAGTCGCTAAACAGTTCCGAAACGCCAAGCATCAACCTTTCGGCCGACGTTCTCATTATACGTCGGGAGGCGAGCAACGCAAGGCCGAACGGTTCGTTATCCCCACCCCTTCCAGACCGTCTTCAAGTTTCACGGAAAAAATTGCGAACAGATGTGGGGATTTCTTCGTAGGGAGAACAGGACGTGAATGGTTCGCGTCGTTTTTTCTCACAAGGAGGTTACAAAATGCCCGCCGCCGAAGCCCGCTCCAC
>JAVBQI010000077.1:0-10936 GCA_031549145.1 Thermoguttaceae bacterium
TTTCATATACAATCGCGAAAAAATGCTTTCCGGTGTCGAAATCATCTGCTTTACGGCAACCTATTTGCTCGTTTTTGTGTTGGAGCTGGCACGGTTTTTTTACAAAATCCCGGCACGAAACACATTGCGGGTCGTTTTGACCCTTCTCGGGCTGATCGCGCAATCGGCCTATTTGTATCACCACCAAATCACGTTGGAATCGACCCGGCTCGTCAACAACGTGCAAGGTTTTTTCTTCCTCCTCGCCTGGGGATTGGTTCTCATCGATTTGTACCTGTTTTTCTTTCATCCGAAAATCCCTTTCGGCCTTTTTCTTTTCCCGATCGTTCTCGGGTTGATCGCGGGCGGAACGTTTTGGGCGAAAACCACCCCCTTGCCCGTACCTGTCGCCGGCCAAACCTGGCGCTTCGTGCACGGGATCGCCTTCCTGTTGGCGACGCTTTCCGTTTTTTTCGGCTTCGTCTGCGGTTTGATGTATTTTGAGCAGAAACGACGACTCAAGAGAAAGCAAATTTCGGATTCCGGCTTCAAACTCCCGAGTCTGGAATGGTCGAAAACCGCCTGTACCCACGGGATCGGGTTTTCGCTGACGATGCTGACGATCGGGATTTTTTCCGGAATTCTGCTCAACCATTTGATCGCGCTGGGCGGCAAAGAGTCGGTCTCGTTCGTCGATCCATTGGTCGGCGGAACGTTGGTGTTGTTTTTGTTTCTCATCGCGTTTCTCGGGACGCTCGCCGTCTACCGTCCGGCGGAAGAAGGCTCGCGAATCGCGATGCTGACCCTGTTGAGTTTTTTGTTTCTCGTTTGCATCCTCGTTTTCGCCCTCTTGAGCGGAACGGCCCATTGGAGCGGACGGGCATAAGGCGCGGAGTACCGAAAAAAAACGCGAAGTACCGGCTAAATATCAATGAACTTTCGTCTCATCGGAATCAATTATCTCAACACCCCGCTCGATGTCCGGGAAACGCTCGCGTTTTCCCCGGAGCAGGCCGCTGTCGCCCTGCAACATTGGCTCGATGAGTACGGCGTTTTGGAAGCGGTGCTTCTTTCGACCTGCAACCGCACGGAACTGTATGTCGCATCGGAAACCGAACCGCTCCCGGAAGCGAAAAAGCTGTTCGAATTTTTTTCCCGCGAAAAGAAGCTCGTCCCTGATCAAAAAGAATTGCTTGAGCCCTACCTTCTCAAACTCGAAGGGCGGGAGGCCGCGGTTCACCTTTTTTCCGTCGCCGCCAGTTTAAACAGCATGGTGCTCGGGGAGCCGCAGATCCTCGCCCAGGTCAAGGCGGCCTACCAAACGGCCCTCGACGTCGGTTCGGTCGGGCCGATCACGCACGGCTCGTTTCAGGCCGCCTTGCGAATCGCGAAATCGATCGCCTCGCAAACCGAGCTGTACCAGCGACGTGTCAGCATTCCGAGCATCGCCGTCGTCGATTTCGCCCTGGTGCTTTTCGAGCGGCTCGAAAATAAAAACACGCTCCTTTTCGGCGCCGGAGAGATGGGGGAGGAAACCTTGCAATATCTCAGGGAATACGGAGCCCGGGAGATCGCGATCGCGAATCGCGGCCGCGCCAAGGCCGAAGAGCTGGCAGGAAAATGGTCGGCCCGAACCGTCGGCTGGGAAGATCGGTTCAAGGAATTGGAAAACGCCGACATCCTGATCAGCACGACCGGGGCGACGGAGCCGGTTTTGACCCGCGACGAGTTTCGGCGCATCGAATTGCTCCGGCGCGGCCGGCCGCTTTTTATCCTCGATCTCGGCGTTCCCCGCGATATCGAGGCGTCGATCGGGGAATTTCCGGACGTCTATCTTTATTCGCTCGACGATCTCAAAGAAGCCTGCGAAAAAAATCGGGCGGCCCGCGACAAGGAAATTCCGAAGGCGAAACGGATCATCGAGCAGGAGACGGACCGGTTTTTGCGGGATGTCCGACACCGAAAAACCGGACCGCTCATCCGCCGACTTCGCGAAGACTGGGATTCGCGAAAGGAGGAGGAACTGCGACGCCTTTTCAACAAACTTCCGGAATTGGACGAAAAAGGGAAGGAAGAAATCCGATATGCGTTCGACCGGCTCTTGGGCAAGCTGTTGCACCCCCCCCTCGAATCGCTCCGGGACGACATCCCGCACCACGAAATGAGCGGTTTTTTGGAGGTCCTTGCCCGCTTGTTTCGATTGGGATAAAGTGCATCCTATACCGTAGCCGGTATGGGCGGTAGGCTTCGCCCTCCGTCAAATCGCGGCCTCGTTGGGCCGCTGCCGTGTTGAAGACGGAAATTTTAACCGGCTTGAGTATATCGCCGCGACAATCAATTCGTTTCCGACATGCAAGAATCCGCCTCATTGATTCCGCCGAACGCCCCCGTCCCGGAGCCGACCCGTTGGGGAGCCGATAAGATTCCGGTCCTGCTCATCGGGATCGGTCTTTTCATTTATCTCTGCTATCTCCTCGGCTCGGAAGTGATCGATCAAGCCGGTTTCTTTTCTGAAAAAGAACCCTCTCCTGTCGTCGTTCTGGAGGAAAATGGAAGCACGAAAAATACCGACCCCCATTTTTTTTCGCATCCCGAAATCGACGAGCCCGCGAAATGCATCGACTGTCATTTTCCCCGGATCGAGGAAAAACCCGATTTCGACCTGATCGCTCCCGACGATTCGGAACAGAGGAAAAAGGGTTTTCCGTTGATTTCGGGCGAAACGGGAGAATTCAGGGGAGCGGGGATTTGTCTCCAATGTCATACCATCGAAGACTTTACGCGACAGCATTTCGGGCACGAATTTGCCGCACTCGAGAGCTGTACGATGTGTCATCGTCTGCACCAAACCGGCGAAAAATCGCTCCTGCTCGCTCCGCAATCGTTGCTCTGCGGTATGTGTCACAGCCCGGACCGCCTCAAGTTGTTACAGTAATTGCCGAAAACCGCAAAAGAGGGATATCAAGGAGCGCGGATTGCAAAGTCGAAATTTCAGAAAAAATTTCGAATCGGACAGCAGCCGGAAGCGTCAGCACCCGGTATCCCATGCGGAAACGCGGGGCCAACCCGGCGCTGACGCTTCGGGCTGCTGTTTGTCGCGTTCAACTTTGTAATCCTCTTGCCTTTTGGGAGGGAGGGCTTGAAGCCGATATCAAAATGATTACAATAAACGTCGGATTTCGATGATTCGTGCAAAGAGTCTCGTGGTCAACATATCCCGAAAATCATCGTCGTTTTTCTCGAAGACCGGGAACGACGACAGGCTTTGTACCGTTAACGGTATGAGCCGATAACCATTACACGACGTTTAACTCGCCCCAATAACCGTATTTTAGACAAGAAAAAATGTACGCAATTATCGAAGACGGTGGTCGTCAATTCAAGGTCGAACCCGGCAAGCTCATCATGATCGATTTCCGCGAGAAAATGACTCCCGGCGAGGTGATCGAATTCGGTAAAGTTCTCGCCCTCTGCGGCGAAGAGTCCGTTACCATCGGCCAACCGGTCGTCGAAGGGGCCAAAGTTCTTGGAGAGATTCTCAAAGACGCCCAGGGACCGAAATTGGCGATTGGAAAATTCCGCCGCCGAAAAAATTCCAAACGTAAAACCGGGCATCGGCAGATTTATTCGCTCGTTAAAATCAACGAGATCGTTCCCGGTTGATTTTTCCCCTCTTCGAGATTCCGATGTGCGGCTCGTTCCCAAGATCGTGATTTGTTTTCAAAAACCGATGGGAACAGCTCGACGCGACGGTCAATAGCTCGATTGACGGCCCAGCCACGCTGGGAAAACCAGGGGACTGTTCGACTCTCCTTATGTCAAGCGAACTGCATCCCGAAACACGATCTTATTCCGAGGATCCCCGGGATTCGCGGCCGGTCGGTGCTGCGCCGGTTTCGTCCCCGTCTCCCGGAGAGAATAACGATCCGATCTCCGAACTGGCCGATTCTCTTTCCTCGGCCGCTTCCGCCGCTTCGACGGAAGCCTCTCCCGAAACGGTGTCGGCTGCGGTTCCCCGACTCGACAGCAATGCCCTGCCGCCGGGAACGATGCTCGGTCATTTTTCCGTCAGCAAGTATATCGGCGGCGGCGGAATGGGAAGCGTCTATCTCGGGATCGACAAATCGCTCGACCGGAAAGTCGCGATCAAGGTTTTGCAAAAACAGCGTGCCCAGGATCAGTCCTCGGCCGCCCGGTTTATGAACGAAGCCCGATCGGCGGCCCGATTGAATCACGAGCATATCGCCCAGGTTTACTTTGCCGGTCAACAGGACGATCTGCCGTTTATCGCCTTCGAATATGTCGAAGGGACCAACATCCGGCTGATGGTCGAGAAGTACGGGGTTTTTCCCGTTTCTCAAGCGATCACCTTTATGATTCAAATCGCGCATGCCCTCAACCATGCCGCGTTGCACGGAGTCATACACCGGGACGTCAAGCCCTCGAATATCCTGATTACCAAGGAAGGCCGGGCAAAATTGATCGACATGGGATTGGCCCGGCTGCTCAAGCCGACCGATCCGGGGGACGATTTGACGGCGAGCGGGGTTACGCTCGGAACGTTCGATTATATTTCTCCCGAGCAGGCGAGAGACCCGCGCAACGCCGATATCCGGAGTGATATTTATTCGCTCGGTTGCACGTTGTTTTTTATGCTGACGGGCCAACCGCCGTTTCCGGAAGGAACCGTCCTGCAAAAATTGCTCCAGCATCAAGGGGACGAGCCGCCGGATGTCCGGGAATTTCAACCGGGAATTCCCGCCGAAATCGCCCAACTTGTCCAAAAAATGATGGCGAAGGACCCTCGGCAGCGGTTTCAGACGCCCGCCGCGCTCTTGCGGTCGTTGACGGAGGTCGCCGGGATGCTCGGCCTTCGCCCCACCGGCCCGGGCAACACCGTTTGGGTGTTGAAGCCGGTATCGAAACCTTCGTTTTTCCTGAGACATCTTCCTTGGATTTCAGGCGTCGTTTTGCTTTTGGCCTCTGTTTTCGGGATCAACATTTATTGGAAGGACGTGCAGCTTCCCATTCCGCCGTTGACCGTGCCCGAAGAACAAGCCGGGACCGCGTCGAATTTCGGCACTTCGCCGGACTCCCCCCAAGAACCGTTTTCCCAGCAATCGGCATCCCATCAACAAGGGGAGATAAAAACGGACCGGGACGAGTTCGTGCCGGTGCTCCGGGAAATCGGGGACTGGAATTCGAATGCGGCCGCATCCGAAAGAATCGACGAATCGGCATCCCTTTCCGGGAACTTGCGGTTTTTCGCTCGCGGTTTCAGCCTCGGAAGCCGACCGGTTTCCAGTTCCATTGTTTTTCGTTCTCCGAAACATGCCCGGTCTTCGTTGAATGCTTCGTTGAATCCGCTTCGAAAAGGACAGGAAGCGGTTCCGGCGGATCAGCAGGACAACCGAACCACCTCTCTTTTGGTTGTCGATCCTTCCGCTTCTTCGTCGGAAGAAGGGATCTTTTCGACACTGGCGGCGGCCGTCGCCGCGTCCGGAAAAAACGCGATGATCGAGTTGCGTTTTAACGGCCGGGAGCAGGAGTCCGGAAAAACGGTCCCCCTTTCCCTCGCGGGACGGCAACTGACGATTCAAGCGGGCAAAGGTTATTCCCCGATCCTCTCGTTCGCGCCCAAAGATCCGTCTTTCGTCAAAAGTGGTAAGATTTATTTCTTTCTCGCCAACGGAGGTGAACTGCGGTTCAACCGGATCGCTTTCGAAATGGACGTTTCTTCGAAAGTCCTTGCTTCCCAGTGGTCGGTTTTCGATATTCTCGGCCCGACGCAAATGAGTTTTTCCGAATGCTCGCTGACGATTCGCAATACGACCTCGCCCGAGAGCAACCTTGTGTATATTTCCGATGTCGCCTTTTTCCGCATCGTTCCCTCCGGCAGTTCGGAATCCTCCGCTTCTGGGGGACAACCCGTTCCCGGATCGTCAAGCGGTTCCCCGCTCAACCCGAGCTCCTCGGCGGTATCCGGTGTCGTTCCGGAACCGGGTCGAATCGAGGGAGGGGATTATACCTCTCCGGATTCGCTTTCACTCCGGCCGAAAGGGGCGACACTCAATGTCGTGTCCGGCCTGGGAGACGGGAATCGACCGGACAACCGGGGAATCACGGCATCGGGAGAGGCGGAAGAGGGACAAACGGTTCGAATCGGCATCAAGGATTGTATCCTCCGGGGGGAAGCGACCGTCCTGCTCTGCGAAACGCATCGGCCGACGAAGTTGGAACTTTCGGACGCCTTTGTCGCGATCGCCTTGCCGTTTTTGGTCGCACGGGAAGTGAAAAAAGAGACGGCGAAAGAGGGCCGGGTCCAAATCGTTTTGGACCATGTTTCGCTCTTTGGGAAGGCCGCCCTGTCCCGGCAAATCAAGGAGAAGGAAACGGACGCCTACCCCAGTTTCGTGAAATGGACGACCCGGTTTTCGATCCTGCGGTTGAATAAAAAACCGATCGCGGAGTTTTTCGGTTTCACGAGCCGGGAAGAAGCCTTTTCCCTTTTCGATTGGCAGTGCGACACGAATTTTCTGCAAGACGTCAATTCCGGAGCGGAAATCAAACTCACCCCTTCGGCCTATCCGTTGGAAATTTCGCTCGAAGATTGGGCAGCGAAATGGCGCTGCAATCCGACGGTCGGAAGCGATTTTTTTCAATCATACCTTCCGGAACAGAAGCTGATCAATACGATGGTTCCCGGGGATTTGGCGATTACCCAACGAGAAAACAATCCCGCTTACAAATCGGTTCCGAAATCCGATGAGAATCGCACGGAGTCGATTGACGCCGGGCAACTCCTGCCGCTGCTCCAAAAGGTTCCCCTGGGGCCGTAGTCCTTGGCCAAAACCGGTTTTGAAATGCCTGTTGAGCCGGGCGGTGAAGACGCCGCGCCTTGTGGTTTCAAGAACCGAAAAATCGACCACCAGGGGAAGCGGCAATAGGTGATTTGTGGTACAATGTGCACTCTTCGCGGTTTTCGCAATTATTTTTGACGCTGTAATTTTTTGATGAGTACCGATCAGAGCGATTCTATGCTGGCGCTTTACGAACACGACTTGACGGACAAATTGTTCGGCGATTATCACGTGATTCGTCAAATCGGCTCCGGAGCAATGGCCGAGGTTTATCTCGCCCAGCAGCGTTCGCTTTCCCGTCGTGTCGCCCTCAAGGTTCTGCGGCCGGAACTCGCCGAGGACGAGAATTGCGTCAAGCGGTTCGTTCAGGAAGCCCAATCGGCGGGCAGCCTCGTGCACCAAAACATCGTCCACATTTACGAAGTCAACTGCATCGAGGGGTATTGGTACATCGCCCAGGAATACGTGCAAGGCTCGAATCTGCGAATGCTTCTGCAGCGGGAAGGGGCTCTCGCACCCCAGCAGGTCGGTGTCATTCTTTGGCAGGTTGCTTCCGCGCTCTATCGGGCCGCCCTGCTTGGGATCGTGCATCGCGACATCAAGCCGGACAACATCCTGGTGAGCGACGAAGGGGAAATGAAGGTCGCCGATTTCGGTTTGGCCCAGGTCGTCAAGGAATCCGAAGGGAAAGCGCACCATTTGACGAAATTCGGGATGACCCTCGGGACCCCGCTTTATATGAGTCCGGAACAGGCCGAGGGAAAGGTGCTCGATCACCGGAGCGATATTTATTCGCTGGGAATTACCGCCTATCACTTGTTGACGGGGCGGCCCCCCTTTCAAGCGGAAACCGCGATCGCGACCGCGCTGCTGCACTTGAACAAACGGCCGGAACCGATCTTGAGTCTCTGTCCGGACGTCCCGCCCCGGCTCGCGGAGATCGTTCATAAAATGATCGAAAAATCGCCGGCCAACCGGTATCAAACGATTCCCGAATTGTTGGATGATTTGAAAAAATTGCATGCCGAGCTTCAGAGCGGAAGCGGTTCGGGGCAGTTGATGTCCGATTGGGACAATGTTCGTTTCGCGACCTTGACCCGTTCCAACACCGCTTTGTCCGAGGTCAAGCAACGGCTTGAAAAAACGATGCAATTGGAGGCCTTGAAACGGCGGCGTTGGTCGCGGCTGGTCCTCTTTTCCCTGTTCGCCGCTTTCCTGCTCGGTATGATCGCCGCCTATGCCAAGATACAGGCCCGGACGTTGCGGCTTCCCCTGCCGGCCGTCGCGGAATCCGTTCCGAAAATGAGCACGATCGCCGAACAATGGATTCTCGCCTGCCGCCTGGGAAACGAAGACGGTTGGAAAAGCGTGATCGATTATTATCCCGACCAAAAAAGCAACTGGGAACGTAAAGCGAAGCAGCAATTGGCACTTTTGTATATGAAAGAGGAAAGAGCGGGCAAGGCTTACGCCATTTTTCAGGAATTTGCCGACCTGCCGGATTACGAGCCGAACCTGCGAGCGTTCGGGTACGCCGGGTTTATCTGGTATTACGCGAAAAAGAACGATAACCCGATGCTGAACGATGCGCTTTACAATTTTTCGATGGTCGTGCATCCCAACTGGGAAAACGACATTCCCGCGAACACCGTTTACGCCGAGGCGATGAAAGTGCTCAACGAAAAAAAAGCGGCCGCAGCGAAAAGTGAGAAGTAGGAACGCCGTCGGGTCGTATATCGTAGCGGTATACAATCCAATGAAATCGTTTGGTCCGCATTTTCGGAACCTTAGAATCTGTAACAAAACAACCTGTACAATCGCACATTTTTTAACCACGGAATACGCGGAAAGACGGAAAACACGGAATTTTTCATTTCCGTTTATTCCGTTATTCCGCGTATTCCGTGGTTAAAAACAAGCAATAAAATGCTCGGCTTTTTGTACAATTGTAAAAGTTATTCTGATACGGCTCCTTATCGGAAAAAAATATTCTTTTCGCTGCCCCTCTTTTTGACCTGATATCAATGATTATGAAACCGACTTACGCGATCCTCTCTTTTTGCTTTGCTTCTTTCCTGTTTTTGTTCGATTCCGCAGCCGTCGCGGCCACGGTCGAACCGTACGCGCTCACGGTCGAGAACATGACCGATCCGATCGGGATCGACGCCGCCGCCCCGCGATTGAGTTGGAAGCTCAAGGCCGCTTCGGCCAACGCCAAAGACCTGCGGCAGACGGCGTACCAGGTTCTCGTCGCCTCATCGGCCGAAACGCTCGCGAAAAACATCGGCGATCTCTGGGATTCCGGCAAGGTCGAATCCGACCGATCGCTTAACATCGTGTACGGCGGGGAACCGCTCGGCACTTCGATGCGTTGTTTTTGGAAAGTACGCGTTTGGGACAACCAATCCAAAGAGCCGTCCGCCTACGGCAAGTCGGGCCGTTTTCTCATGGGCGTGATGCAGCCGGGGGATTGGAAGGCCCATTGGATCGGCCTCGAAGATTTTTCGCGCAGCACCGCCTCGCTTTTCGAGGAACCGAAATGGGTTTGGGCCGGCGACGCCGAGTCGCTCGAAAAGGCTCCGAAAGGGAAGCGTTATTTCCGGAAAGAGTTCGACCTGAGCGAATTCGATGCCGATGCCGACCACGAGTATTATTCTTCGCTGCTCTTGAGTGCGGATGATCGTTACGAAATTTGGCTCAACGGCGAAAAAATCAACGAAACCTGGGGGCAACTGGGCGAAGTGAGTTACCTCCCGCTTTGGAGTGTGTTGCGGGAATTCGAATTGACCGGCAAACTGCGAAACGGCAAAAACGTTCTCGCGGTTGCCGTTACGAACGATTTGGAAGGCCCGACCGGTTTGCTCGCGATCTTCCGTTTGACAATCGGCGGCGACCCGATGTTCGAAACGCCCGGACTCGTGTCCGATTCGAGTTGGATTTGCTCGACGCATCCGACCGAAGGCTGGAACCTGGCGGCCGGGAATTTCGACGCGAGCGGTTGGAAGCCGGCCGTCGAAGTCGGGCCCGTCGGCTGCGGTCCTTGGGGACACTTGAAAATGAACGGTCGCGAATCGATCCCCCGGTTCAGCAAAACAATCGACATCGAAAAACCGGTACGAACGGCGACGCTCCATATTTCCGGCCTCGGGTTTTACGAAGCGAAGCTCAACGGTCAAAAGATCGGCCGGAAGGTTCTCGATCCGATCCCGACGCGGTTCGACCGTCGGGTTTTGTATTCGAGTTACGAGATTGAGAAGATGCTGAAAAAAGGAGAAAATACGCTCGCCGTCGATCTCGGTCGCGGTTGGTACGATGTTCGGACCGTGAGCGTTTGGAATTTCGACAACGCTCCTTGGCGAGACTCCCCCCGGCTGCTCGCCCAATTGGAGATCGAATACCAGGACGGTTCCCGCGAAACGGTTGTTTCCGACGAATCGTGGGAAGCGGAGTCCCGGTTCGGGTACGACTGCATCCGGCAAGGGGAAATCGTGTTCGGCAGCGCCTTGCCAATTCCGGGGGAAATCGAGATCGTTTCGGATCCCGCCGCGAAGATTTCCGCCGAAAACATGCCGCCGACCGTCGTCGCCGAGCATCTCAAGCCGCTCAAAATCACCCAGCCGCAAAAGGGGACCTATGTCGTCGATTTCGGGCAAAACTTTTCCGGCTGGATGCGGTTAAGTTTGAACAAGCCGGAAAGGGTTAAAATCCGATATGCCGAACGCCTTGCCGCGGACGGGATAATCGATCAAAAGCCGATCGACATGTTTTTCAAGCAAGGGAGCCTCCGGTCGCCGGAATTGGATGCCGGGACGTTCCAAACCGACGTTTTCCTCCCCGATGAGAACCGGCAGAACCAAACCTACGAACCGCGATTCGTGTATCACGGGTTCCGGTACGCCGAGATCACCGGACTTTCGAGCCCGCCGAGCCCCGGCTCCGTCCTCGGCTGCGTCGTCCAAACCGATTTTCCCTCGGCCGGAAAGTTCGAATGTTCGAACGCCTTGTTCAACAAAATCCAACAATGCACCCTCTGGTCGTACCGCTCGAATTACGCGAACGGCTATCCGACCGATTGTCCGCAGCGGGAAAAGAACGGT
>JAVBQI010000137.1:0-17860 GCA_031549145.1 Thermoguttaceae bacterium
ATTTTTATCGGCGTCGCGAGCGTGATTTGGCTCCTCGCGATCGGCGAGGGGATCAGTAAAAAAGCGCAAGAGCAGATCGAAAGTCTCGGGGCGGACAACATCATCGTCCGGACGATCAAGCCGTCCAACCCGCCGACGACCCAGGCCGGGCGACGGGGCTTGCCGTCGTTCGGGCTGACCCGGGCCGATTATGAAAGGATCGTCGAAACCATTCCGACGATCAAGCAATCGATTCCCGTTCGGGAAATCCGGCGCAATTTCGCCCGCGGCAGCGTCGAAAGCGAAGGGCGGCTCGTCGGCTGCACGGCGGAATACGCGGATATCACGCGGCTGAAAATCGGGCAAGGCTCGTTCATTTCCGATGTCGACGTCCGCGAAAAGGTCAACCGTTGCGTCCTCTCCGCCGGAATGGCCGAAAAACTTTTTCCCCAGGAAGACCCGCTCGGGAAGGATATCCGTATTCAAGGGAACAGGAACGACCCCGGCTATTACTACACCGTGATCGGGGTGATGCAGCCGCGTTCGCCGACGGCGGGGATCGGCGGTTCGTTCGCCGCCCAGGATTTCGCGAACGACGTTTATATCCCGATCTCGACGCTCTGGTCGAAGATGGGGGATGTCGTCCTGGTCCGGAAAAGCGGTTCTTTCGAGGGGGAAATCGTTGAAATTTCCCAGATCACCCTTCGGGTCGATTCCGTCAAAAACGTGCTTGAAACAGCCGATCTCGTCAAAGTGACCTTGCAAAAAACTCATACGGACAAAGAGGATTTCGGGGTCACCGTTCCGCTCGAACTTTTGGAGCAGGCGAAGACGACGCGGATGATGTTTATCGTTTTCATGGGCCTGATCGCGGCGATTTCGCTCGTCGTCGGCGGAATCGGGATTATGAACATCATGCTCGCGACGGTCACGGAACGGACCCGCGAGATCGGGATTCGCCGGGCGCTCGGGGCGAAGCGGGGGGACATTGTCCGGCAATTCCTGGTCGAAACGATCGTTCTTTCGGTCGTCGGCGGCACGGTCGGCGTGCTGGTCGGCCTTTCCTGCGGCCCGGTCACCCAGCTCGCGATGGGAATCATTCGGGATCGGATGCCGAAGGTGATCGCGAATCTTCCGCCGATTGTTCAAGACATTCAGCCGATCATCGTTCCCTCTTCGATACCGCTCGCGTTCGGCATTTCGGTCGTGATCGGCGTCGTTTTCGGTCTGTACCCGGCGATCCGGGCCGCGTCCATGGACCCGATCGAAGCCCTGCGGCATGAGTAGAGTGGGAAGCGGGGAGGGGGAAGTGAGGAGTGAGGAGAGGGAAGCGGAAGAGTGCCTCGGAGTCCCGAGAATTTTGCGTCTTGCTTTAAAATGATGTCGTCACCCCCGTTATTTTCGTCACCCCCGCGCAGGCGGGGGGCCAGAGGGAAACCGTAATCTCTGGATCCCCGCCTGCGCGGGGATGACGGATAATAAGATCATTCATAACCTGGAACTCAGTGACGACTGGCCAGCAACATAATGTTACGGCCTGCCGTCGAGATACCGTTGACCGAAGTCCAGGGTTTCTCCCGGGGTTTGTGGAGAAATCCAATCGGTTTCAAGACGTGCTGTCTTTATGCATTCAAGGTCAATCTTGTACTGCAATCCTTCGATGTTTTCGAGTGCCGGCATCGAAATGGAAACATTTCCATGGGCGTCCGTCTTACGGTTATACATTCGGACCATTCGCTGTTGGTCGATTCTTCCCACGAGACTCCCCCGGACCATTGCATCGGCAATCGGTTGCTTTGTTTCCTTGTCAAGCAATTGAAATGTCGCCTGAGCGGTCGGTTTCAGGGTAATGTCGATCGTTTTTCGGTTTTCGATATCCCACGGCAATTGACAGACGATTCCCTCCTTTCCGTCCTCCGTCATGAAAACCAGGATATTTTTTTCCGGATATGGAAAAACTTGTATCTTTCCCGCGGAATCCACGTTGATACTACTTGCGCGAGACGTTTGACCATCCCCTTTTCTGTATAGCATGGCATTTAGTGTGCGAAAACCGGGTTTCCCCTCAGGAAAAACCGGTTTACCGTCGACGTGTAACATTCGAACGAACAATGTTTTGCTCGACGTGAAATCAACGATCGTTTCCTGATCCGGCTTGACCAAAACCGTCTTGGGTTTCGTTCTCGTATCGTCAACACCCTCAAAAGACCTTGCCTCGTACTCGCCGGGCCACAGATAAATCTTGTATTTACCGTTTTCATCCGTCGTTACATAACGTTCGGCAACCGTACCTCGGCGGAGCGTCTCGGGATCAAGTCCGGCAAGTGAAGAAGCACTAATCTTTTCGTATTTTGAGGGGCGATTTTTTGGTTCCGCCGAGTGAAGCGGCGACGAAGAGGTTCGTCAACCAACAGTCGCTGTAACGCTTGCCGTTCAATCGCTCCGCCGCACAACTCGCCCCCTCGTTTTCGACAACCGACTCCGGAGACCAAGGCCAGTAATTGTGCAGAATCGCCCACGAACGGCTTCGCAAGTTCGATGGCTCCAAACCACCATGAAAATGTTGCCCGCGATCGAAATAATCGTTCTGACTCCGCATCAGACGATCCAACATGTTGCTCGTTGTGTGGGCGTTTTCGCAGTCCGCCTCATACCACAGACTCCACTCCGATTGCTTCCCACACAAATCCAAAACCTTTTCCTGGACGACGCCGCTCAAGTTCTTCGTCGCCCAATCCCGCAAACGGCGGATACTTTGACTCATCACCGTTTTCGTTTCGGAATAGTAAACCTCCCAGACCCGCTTGCCGATCTCAAAGAATTGCTCCTTCAAATTCTTCGCCCGTTCACGAATCCGAAGCCAGGCATGCAAAAAGCAACGAATCAGCACGACATGGACGAACAAGGCTCCCCAGGCTCCGATCGTCCCGCTCCAACCGTCGGTATTGACGGTCTTCGGAACGTATCCCGGCTCGACTTCTTCGGCTTCCGTCTTGAAAACGCCGTACGCCTGTTGCAAGTCGTCCTTCGACGCCGTCGGCGAAACTTCCGCCCCAAGGATCACGCCCTCGGCGACGGTCGTCGCGATGTACGCTTTTTCGCCCCTGATCTTTTCGTGCTTCTCGTCGGCAAGAAGATTTTTCGGAACGGGAACGGTTTTCACGGTCGTTCCGACGATGCTGTTGCGACCGAAACTCGTTTCAAGACGATACCAGAAGGAGAGATTGTGTCCGAAAACGCGAACCAAGGCCCAATACGGGACGCCGAACTTTCGCAGGAACAAGGCCGCTTCAACGTCTTCGACGCGACCGACCATCATGGGCAGGGCGAAGGCGGGCCGGATTTGATACTGCTCTCCATTTCGCAAGGCGATGCGACGGATGTCGAGGTCGAGTCGTTTGGAATGGTAACGTCCGTTCATTTCGTACCCTTTTTCGAAGCCGACCGGAAAGAGTTCCGGGCAATCCGCGTAAAACGAGTCGAGCCATTCGTCGCGAAAGCGTTGGGGATCGTCAATAATTTCAGCATATTGCTCTTCCGTCATGGGCAGGGTTATGGTACGTTGTCCGTTTCGAGCACGCGTTGTTGCGGGTTCATGGGCCATGGTTCACCTCCTTGTTTTGGCTTAAACAAGGTGTATCGTGGCCTTTTTCGTTTTTATGTCATCTGCAATTTTCGTAAATTACGCATCTTCAACCCCTCAAAGTACGAAACGATCAGGATTTTTTACCTTCAATGCGAAGCATTTGGGGGGCAACTCTTTGTCGAATTTCTCCGGACGGTAGCTCTGCTCAAATTTGTCGAAATCGGATACAATAAGGTATTCAAATCCAAAGACTTCCGTTTTTTCCTTGTTTTCGGCACTTTATCTCGGCTGCTCAACCTCTAAACGTCCTCTTTCAAAGGCAGATATTGGAAACGAGGCGGAACGATACTGTGATTCTGGATCGGGATGGTCTACAAACTCTACGGCCTGACAGACAAGGAAACCAGGGTTGTGTGAGGGGGGCTTTGGTAAACTTTGTCATTGAGATTTCGAGAATAGCATTTAACATGTTCGCAAAGCAGTTGTCGCCAACCCTTGTAGAGTATATCAAAGATGCGTGTTCAAAAGTATTTTGGACCCATGACGCACTTCGCTTGTTTTTGAGGCAAAATCATATTTCCGAGAATTATCTGTCATCATGGCACAAGCCCGAAACGAAAAAACAGTTTATCATCCGTTTGTTTGATGTTCTTGTCAAACAGAAAAACAACAAAGGACATGCGGTTATATTGGAGATCGGGCAAACATTGTCAGAAATGAAATACTTTCCCGATCTTGAAAATTGCGATGATTTTTCGAGAAAAACCGCTGCTGCCAAAGAAGCGGTTCGTCGAGTAAAAGAACAGATAGATGCGATCAACCAAAAAACCGAAGAAAAAAACCGAGAGGAAATAAACCAACAAAAGTCATCTGAACGATTGAATGATATCAGAAAAAAACAAGATTCTTTTGAATCTTTGAAATCTCGTTTAGATGAATTGGTTCTAATGCTCGGAACGCAAGAAGGAGGATATGGATTTGAGAAGTGGTTTTATGATCTTGCGGTTTTTAGTGAAATACAAGCAAAGCCGTCCTATAGGGATAGTGACGGACGACAAATCGATGGGTCAATAACAATCGATGGAACCACCTTTTTGATTGAAACAAAATTCAAAAAAGACCGAGAAGATGCTACGGCTATTGGTGATTTCTCCATGAAAATCGCAACAAAGGCCGACAATACGATGGGTATCATGATCGCCATGTCTGGATTCAATGAGGGAGCAATAAAGGGGGCTTCCATGCCGGGAACAAAAATACTTCTTATGGATGGATCACATGTCTACAATTTTATTTTGTCTCAAACAATGACGCTATCGGGATTGATCGGTCGTATTAAAAGACATGCTTCACAAATGGGGAAAGCATATTTGCCCGCTTCAGAATTTTCGAAATGATGAAACCGCCACGACAAAGACAAGAAATGCCAGGCCATGATCTTTACCACTTTCTCGAAGGTTGGGAAAGCAACGTGGTGACTATGCCCGTGTGTCCGTTGGAGAAAATGCCGCGACGTTTCGACACGAGTACAGAGAATGTCGCGAAGGAGTACGAGGCATGAGTGTAAAAAAATCTACAAAGAAGGCAGGGCCAAAGAAAGCCGGAATTCAAAGAAAGTCGATTCTTGATCTTTCGCATGATAAAGCTCGTGCTTTTTTTCTGAAACAGGATAGCTACTGCAACTTGGAAATGCCACAGTATATTGTTTTCCGTCCGATCCTCGAAGCGGTAAACAAAGCCCTAAGTTCTATGCCTCTTGAAAGTTGCAAGAAAGAGAAACCCAAAGATCGAGATGATATCAATTACACTATACTCAGTAACAAGGATGGAAAATATGCGTGGCGTCCAATCCAACTCATTCACCCGGCTCTATACGTTGCACTTGTTCACAGAATAACTCGGCCAGATAACTGGGCCTATATCGTCTCTCGCTTTGAAGAATTTTCGAAAAACACCAGTATCCATTGTTTGAGTATTCCCGTCGTTTCTCTGTCAAAGCAAAAGGATAGAGCGGAGCAAATTCTGCAATGGTGGCAAGAGATAGAGCAGCGTTCTTTTGAACTCTCCCTTGAGTTTGAATATCTCATCGACACGGACCTTACGGATTGTTATGGTTCGATCTATACGCATTCGATCTCGTGGGCACTTCACGACAAAAATATTGCGAAAAGCAAACGGAATGACAAGAACTTGATAGGGAACATAATCGACGATTATATTCAAGATATGAGATTCGGACAGACTAATGGTATTCCTCAAGGCTCAATTTTGATGGATTTTATCGCAGAGATGCTTCTTGGTTACGCAGACCGCGAACTTTCGATAAAACTTGATGATACCTTGCCTCGCGACCGTTACTGCATATTAAGGTATCGTGACGATTATCGTATCTTCGTCAATGATTCCCAAGATGGAGAACTGATCGTAAAATTCTTGACGGAAACAATGATTGATCTCGGGTTAAAACTTAACTTCTCTAAAACGAGAACAAGTGACGATGTCGTTCATTCGTCGATGAAACGCGACAAGTTGAGTTGGATCGAAAAGAAGGTTGACGGGCTTCCGTACTATAAATCCCTGATGGTCATTCACGAACACGCAAAACAATTCCCCAATTCAGGGAGTCTTTTGACGGCTTTAAGCGAGTTTCACGGACAAATTTCCAAAGATGTTAATAAGAAATGCCCGCGACCCCTCCCCTTGATTGGGATAATCGTTGATATTGCATACAGAAACCCGAAGGCATATCCGGTTTGTGCTGCTATTTTGAGCGTATTGTTTTCGGTTCTGCCCAAACAAGAAAGGGCGAAAATCGTCGAAAAAGTTCTCAAAAAATTCGACCGTATTCCGAACACCGGGTACATGGAAATCTGGTTGCAACGAGTAACAATATCTTCTGTTGCAACTGCATCTTATAAAGAGCCAATTTGTCATTTGGTGGATGGTAAAAAGGTATCATTGTGGAATACGGATTGGATTTCATCGAAAACCCTGAGGAATGCCGTCGATACTACTTCAATCGTCGATCAAAAACAATTAGACCGATGTGGCAGAACAAAGTTTATCTTGGCAAAAGAAATTGCTTTGTTCCTTGAGAAAATCGAACAGTATAATCGTTGACATATCCCCCAATACTCCAAACATCCATGTTAAACGAAAAGCACCTTCCCTCCCTTTCGATCCAAAACTACCGAAGTCTGGACGGTCTTCAAGTCGAACGATTAGGCTACGTCAACCTGATCGTCGGACCGAACAACATCGGTAAGTCGAGCCTGCTCGAAGCGATCCTCTTGTGGGGAACCAAACGGCATTTTCTGACGATCCGTGATATTCTCCGCTCCCGTGACGAATGTAACGTCGATTTTCCGGATCAATTCCAAACAGCCCCGTATTTTGGCTTGCACCACTTGTTTTCCGGCTTTCCTGAGCTTTCCGGTCGGACACCACCCATTACGATCTCCGTGTTGGGCGGTAAACAAACGGTTTCATTGGAACTATCTGACGCTCCCCGTGAGGCGGCAACCTTGGCTCCGGGACCGTTGGTCGCATTTGATTTATACAACGATCCTAAACGGCCTCATATTTTCTTGATTGGCGGTTCCCTGGAATTCGCCCGGAATGGAGAGGTTCAATTCATTCACTATCTCGAGCATAAGTGCATCTACCTTTCTCCCGGCATTGTCAATGCCGCAAAAGTCCCGTCAAGTAAACTGTGGGAACAGGTTGAAATTTCCGGCCGAGAAACAGCCGTCATTGATTCTCTTCGTCTGATTGATCGCGGGGTAGCAAAAGTCTTTTTTATCGGTTCCAATCCACGAATCCCGGTCTGTCGAATCAAAGGGCTTGATCGTCCCGTCCCGCTTCACAATCTCGGTGATGGCGTGTCCCGGCTGTTCGAACTGATTCTCGGCATCGTCAACGTCGCAGGCGGCATCTGCCTGATCGACGACTTCGAGAATGGCCTCCATTGGTCGGTTCAAGAGCAGGTTTGGGATGTTGTCTTTAAGACGGCGAAGAACCTCGATGTCCAGATTTTTGCGACGACCCATTCGCTCGATGCGGTCAAATCATTTCAAACGGTCGCCCTCCGGCAAGACGACGAATCCTTCGGCGGAATCGTTCAAATGAAAAAACAAAACGGCAAGACCGTTGCTAAGCCAATTTTCGGTGAGGATATTCGCAAGGTTCTTCAATATGAAGTGGAGGTGCGGTAATGAACAATCTGCTCCTCGTTGAAGGGCCGGACGATGTGCATGTCGTCAGTCAACTCCTGAATACACATGGCCTGACCAGTTTGCGAAATGATAAAGATAAGGGAGTGAATCCCTTGAAACTGTTTTTCGGCGATACTCCGCTCGACATCGCTCCCGTGGCCGACGCCGACGAAATGATCGGGCGATTCGAGGCTGCATTGGAGTTTGGCAGCGTTCGTCCGAAGGCAGTCGGGCTAATCCTCGACTTCGACGCTCCGAATGAGACACAGGCCAATAACCGGGATATCGCCGTGAAAGATGCGATTCGACGCCTCCAAGATAAAGGGTGCCGATGGGATATGCCGACAGATTTTACTGTGTTGGCCCCGGAGGGATTTGTCGCCGATTCAGCCGATGAGAGTACGCCGAGGATCGGAATTTGGCTCATGCCGAACAATCAGGGCCGTGGCATGTTGGAGACGTTTCTGCAACAACTGATCCCCACGGAACGGTCGGATCTATTGGATCACGCCCGGAACTCGACAGACGCCGCGAAGGAAAAACATCAGGCTCCATTCCTGCCGGTTCATCGGGACAAGGCCGTGGTTCACACGTTTCTCGCGTGGATGGACAAGCCGGGCCGTCCGTTTGGAGTATCGTTCCAAAACGGCAGTTTCGACGCGAATGCCCCTCTTGCTCAGTCGTTTATCAGGTGGTTGCAAAGGCTTTTTCGCGACTGAAGACCACAAAAAAACCACCCGAAGATTGTTAAAGCAAAACCTACAGCAAAAATTTCAAATAAGCTCAAAAGTCCTGAAAATACAGGGGTGGTTAGCGTCCTCTTTTCGGCATTTTCAGGGGTGTTGAAGCAACCTGCAAACACTCGAAAGTCTTGGTAAAGAGCCGTAAATCGTAAGGTTTTCGGCTCTTTCTTTTTGTCCGCGTTCGGCTTCGTTCCAATCGATTCCACTCTTTACAGCAGTAGCCGTAGCAGTAGCTTCCCAATCGCAGCAGTAGAACGCCCTCCGGAACAGCAGTAGAAACATTACATTATTGGTAGGAAATGTCCGTCAGTTCCAGTTTCGCGGCCTTCTCGTAATCCCCCTGTCGGACCATTAAGGTGGCGCAATTTGCGCTCCCCTGAAAAAGAGAACCGGCCGTCCCACCCCTCCCCCGCCAAGCCGCCCACACCGGCAAATTCTTTCCCCTTGGCCGGTCTTGTCTTGCCCGCCCTATTACCCGGCAATATCCTGCGTGGCGAGATGGAGTTTTGTTCCGGGGCTGTTCAAAGTCCAACCCGGTCAAATTTGAGCGGGTTCGTCCCCTGCTTCCGTTTTGGGAATCGGCCTTGACGGGAAATTTTTTGACACCGTTCCAAGGGAAGATATAATGGGGTGCATGAAAC
The DNA here is from genome assembly GCA_031549145.1 of Thermoguttaceae bacterium. Lineage (GTDB taxonomy): Bacteria > Planctomycetota > Planctomycetia > Pirellulales > Thermoguttaceae > JAVBSX01. The sequence goes on from JAVBQI010000137.1 coordinate 9,164, forward strand.
ATCAACGCAAGGATGGCCAACTTCACGCCGAAGGACAAGGACGAATTGGCTCACAAGCTCTTTCAGTCGACCGATCACATCAGCAGCGACAAACGACTTCTCGCCTCTTTCTTCAAGCACGCCGGACTCAAACTATGATTACATTTTTTAGCTGAACGTCAATAATTCCTTCAGTTCCAACAGTATAGGCAGTACAAACGAAATCGCGAAACACACGAGTTGTTGTCCTAATCCGGCTGGTCGAAGTTTTTGCCGACCCGATAGACGAAATCCGAACCCTCGCCGTCGACAATGACCTCGACCGTCGTTTTGTGAAAATCGATATCCTTGATAATACACGGATACCCGCCGACCTCGAATTTGTCGCCGACCTTCAACTTCAGGCAATCCCCCTTGAGCCGGCGTTGAATCCAGACCTCGTACACGCCGTCGACCTCGACGATCGACGTTACATACGTAAAGTTCGCCTCGGTATAATCCTTGAGCCCCGGCGGAGGGGATTTGGGAGCCCCCTCGGCCGCCGGAGGCCGGTACGGCGAAAAAATCCCCCGCTCGTCCACCATCCGGACCTGCTCCCGAAGCAAGGCCGCGAAGCCGGGAGAATCGTTGAGGTTCATCTCGATCTCCTTGCTCTGCTTCGCCTCGTCCAGGGCTAAAGATTCGATCACCATCGAAATTTCCATGGTTTTCGACTGTTGAACCGGCTTGACCGAGAGCGTCTTGATCAGGTGCAAATGATCGACTTCGTAAAACTCATGCAAAAACGACGTCAATGCCGTCAAGGAAGCGCTCCCTTCCAATTTGAACGAATAGTTTCGGAAACCGGCCGATTTGTCCGCCTTGATCGAAGTGGTCAGCGAAGCCCGAGGATTCTGGAACCCTGCTTTGGCGGCATGATCGAGAAGCCATTTTCGGTATTGCAAGGTCGCGAGTTCCGCGAGCGGGGGGAGCGAGCGTTTCGTATAATCGTCCAACCGTTTTTTATACGCTTCCTCCTTTTTCACCTTTTGGACGAGGTCGTTCACGTCCTCGCGGAGTTTGTCCCTGCGCACGTAAATCGTCGAAGAAGCGCCGCCGTACAGGGAATAGAGCATCGGCAGCAGGACGACGACGGCCAGGACGCCGGCGAGGGCCAACAGGATTTTTTCCCTTTTCGCCGTCGGGTTGTCATTCAAAAAAGGTGTGCTCATGGGATCGGGAAACAGGGATCGGGTAAGCGGCGGACGGAAGCAAAAAAACCATTCCCTTTTCGTCGGCCTCCGGTTTGTTCGCAAGGGGTTCTTCCGCAGGGGCTTCCGTCGGTTCATTTTCCGGACCCGCCGCCTCGTCCGAAGCCGCGGGAGGGGGGACGGCGGTCGGTTCTTCCGGTCCGCCCGCGCTTTGCGAGTCCGTCTTCGCTTCCGGTTCGGGATCGGCAATCGGAACTTCGCCCGATTGCGGCGGCGAGGCCGGTTTCTCCGACGCTAAAGAGGGTTGCTCTTCCGTCGGGGGCACGGCGGAAACGTTTTTCAAATATTCCGCCGTGCCGCTCGTATTCTCCTGATGAGAAATAAAAACGGAAATGTCGAACGGCAAAGGGTATTCGGGAACATTGGTGGTCTTGCTCGTCCCGAGCACGCCGTTGACTCTCGCAAGGTGTGTCTTATCCTGCAAGTGTTCGACCATTTTCGTGACGACGTTCAAATCCTTGGCGACGCCTTTCATCTCCATAACCCCGGCTCCGCCCGCCTGGACCCGGATATCGAGACCGGTCAAATAGAGATTCTGCGATGTCGGGGCCATTCGGCTGAACCAATCGAGTTGTTTGAGCCAATCATATCGACCGGATTCCCAGGATTCGATCGCGGCGATCAATTTGCCTTGTTTGCTGACCTCTTCGAATTCCTTGACGAGCTTCGCTTTTCGGGATTCGAGAATCCGGATTTCCTTTTGTGTCGCATTGTTGCGCCAAAATCCGAATCCGAGCGCGAAAAACAACAGCATGGCCAAGGCGAAGCCGATCACTGTCAAACGCTGGCGGTAGCCGAGATTCGGCGGCTTGCGTTTGGGATTGAGGTAATCGATGTCGCTCGGAATCCCCCGGGCCGCTAAAAGCGTCGAGCCGATCAGAGGGGCGAAAAGCTCCGAGGTTTCCGGGAGAATTTTCGACAGCATGCCCGATTTTTTGATCCCTTTCCAAGGATCGAAGATATCAACCGGAAAAGGGAGACTGTCGAACAGGGCGGCCGCCAGTTGCCGATGTTGCTCGCTGTTTCCGAAGACGATCGCCTGATCGACGGCGACCGCATGCATTTCGTTTCGGACGGCGATCACGGTCCGTTTGATTTCCGATACGATTTGACCGGACAGCCCGGCGATTTTCATTCGTTCGGAACGTTCCCCGAAAAGCCGGGGAGAACGCATAAAAACCGCCTGTCCCCGGTGTAAAACGGTCAAGAGCGCTTCGGTCGGGTCGACTTCGACGATCATGTAGGTTTTTCGAGGGTCGTACTGCGGGGACTGTTTCCAAAGAAATGTCGCTTCGCAAGGGTGCAAAACGACCCGCCGGAGATTCAACCCGACCGTTTTGCAAAGGTCGGCGATTTCCTGCAAGAGTTCCCGCCGGACGATCGAGGCCAACAGTTTTCGCCGGGGGCCGGTTTCGGCTTTGCCGTTCGGCGATTTGCCGTTGGCGGGCTCGGCCGCATTTTTCGCGGTTTTATGGTTGGGATCGACCGCGACAAAAGCCGGGTTCGATTCGTGCGAATCCGCGGGGTCCTTCAGCAGGAAAAAATCGAGCGGCGTATTCTGATCGTAACGGTTGAATTCCTTGGCCGCCTGAAAACGGATCACATCGGGGATTTCGTCGACCGGAATCGGGGGGAACGACATCGGACGGACTTCGACATCGCTCCGACCGACGACGAAAACGGTTTCGGCCTTGCCGAGGCGTTGTTTCCGGACGAAATCGAGAATCTGCTCGGCGACGGTTTCGGGAATCTGGCGGGCTTCGGCCGGAGAGACGGCTCGAAACATCCCGCTTTTATCGGACGGGGAGTGCAGCGAAACGGAAGCGGCAGCTTCGAAAACGACGTCTTTCCCGGTTCCTTTCGCCGTCAGAAAAAGGAGCCGGTTTTCATCCCAGGTGATTGTGAGCCAAGTTGACACGGTTTTCGCTTCAGTCGAAAATGGTGAAAGTTTTCCTTTGCCGATTTTCTGAAAATTTTCGAATCGGGCAGCAGCCGGAAACGTTAGCGCCCGGTTATCCAATACGGAAACGCGAACTCAACCCGGCGCTGACGCTTCGGGCTGCTGTTTGACCTGTTCGATTTATGACATGAGGATCGGCAAGAATAGAATAATGGAGCCCGGCACATTTCACAACCCCGAAAACGAAAAAAGGGGCCGCGGGTAGCGTCGGAATTTTGCAATCGGATCGGTCATTGCTGTCCCACTCGGACACCGGCGTCTGCGCCGCTCGGCTAAACGTGCCCATTCACAAAATGGGCTCGTTCGAAACGCTCTTTGCTCGATCAAACTTGGCAACACGGTTCGCTCCGGATATAATCCGGTTACTGATCTTCACAAAAAATATCGAATTGGGCAGCAGCCGGAAGCGTCAGCGCCCGGTTTTCCAATACGGAAACGCGGGGCAAACCCGGCGCTTACGCTTCGGGCTGCTGTTTCCGGTATTCGATTTTTTACCTGAAGATCAGTAAAGTCGAATTCTTCTTCTCCCTTTTTTTCTCTTTTTCAGGAGTCTTTCAAAATGAAACGCCGAACGTTTTTGTGGACGGGGCTCGCGAGCGGAACCGCCTTGACGATGTTGCCCGCCTTTCAGTCCCCAGCCCGAGCCGAGGAAAAAACGGTTCCCGGCGACCGTCGGGAAAAGGCCCGGCTCCGTTTTTCGAGCCAACTCGGCGTGATTCCCGGCGAAAACGATGAAGCCAAGCTCAAAACCATGAAGCAATGGGGCTTCGAGGCCGTCGAGCTCGGCGGGGTCGGCAATAACGTCGGCGATTGGAAAAAAAAGATCGAAGACGCCGGGTTGCTCGTCAGCGCTTTTTGCTGGGGGTCATGCAAAGGGAACCTGGTTTCCGACGATCCCGAAAAACGACAGTCGGGAATCGACGAACTGAAACGGAACCTCGAAGGGAACGCCAAATTGGGCGGGACCGGCGTGATTCACGTCCCGGCTTTCAACAAGGAATCGACTTTGAGCGTGCAGGAGCTCCGGAAACGGGTGTTGGAATATCTTCCTGAAATCGGCAAGCTCGCCGTCGAATGCGGCACGTCCGTGATTCTCGAACCGCTTAGCCGACAGGAATCGTTTTATTTGCGGCAGGTTTCCGACGGCGCCCGGATCGCCCAGGAATGCAACAAAATCGCCGGTTGCGCAGGGATCAAGGTGATGGGCGATTTTTATCACATGTACAACGAAGAGGCTGACGATATGGGCGCATTCGTTTCCGGCGGGGACCTCCTTCAACACGTACATTTGGCCAACGGCCCGAAGCGGACGCTGCCTGGGCAAGTGCCGGATCACCGTTTCGTCAAAGGCTTTCGCGGCCTGAAATATATCGGGTACGACAAGTTCGTCAGTTTCGAATGCGGCGTAACCGGCGACCGCGGCGTCGAAGTCCCCAAGTGCCTCGATTTCCTCCGCAAGGAATGGGAAGAAGCGTAGGCAATTGAAAATTGAGAATTGAAAATTGAAAATTGTTGATATCAACGAGTCGCGTACTGCCGTGCGAGGCTCGGTCGGGCGTTTGGTTTCTTACCAGAAGGGGCTTTCTCATGATTTCGAGAATACGGTCGCGGCTTTTTTTGGGCGTTCTTTTCGTTTTTGTCTTCTTCGCCGTCCCCGAAACAGGGGGCGGTCCTGTTCTTTACGCGCAGCAAATGGTGTTTGCGTTGGACCAGCCTGTTCCGGCGTATGATTACGACCTCGCCTGGGAGCATTTTACGAACGGTGATTTTCTTGAGGCGCTCAAACGCTTTCAAAAAGGGCGTCGCAGCGCCGTCAACATCGGCGGGCAACCCTGGGTCGATTCGATTTGTTACGAGGCGATGATCGGCGAATGCCAGTTTTACATGGGGAATTATCCGGAAGCCCTCGCCGCCTACGAAAGCGCGATCGACCTTTGGCTCGTCTACGAAGACTGGCCGAGCCTGATTCAGGTTGCCGGCGGGTTGGATCAACGGGCTCGCGGGGCGACCCCTTGGGGGAATTCCCTCCGGAACAATCCGCTCGCCGGCCTTCCGAAAACGTTCCATTTAAGTGTCGTAACACAGGATTTCGAGGTTACAACGAAAGAGGGATCCGGCCGGGTACACCATGAGGAATTGGTCCCGGTCCGGGCTCCGGAACTTTTTCGTTGCCTTTCTTTGGCGATCCGGCATCGGGCGGAAATTCTCGGACCGCTCTCGAAATTCGACCGGAAGAACGACGAACTTCTCGAATCGCTTTCGGCCCGTCCGGGCGTCGCGAACCACTGGTCGAGCACCTGGGTCGACCTCGTGTACGGTTTGTCGCTTTCCGCGGCCGGAAAGGACGATGAGGCGTTTTCCGTTTTGGAGGGGGCCTCGGTCATGTTGGGGCGGCTCGACCATATGCTGACGGGGGCTGCACTTTGCGAAATGGGAAAAATCAAACTCCGCTCGGGGGATACTCAGGCGGCATACATCCTGTTTTACGAGGCGAGCATCGCCGCGTATTTTTTCGGCGATCCGGTCATTTTGGAAGAATCATTCCGCAACATCGCGACGGCCCAGCGGTTGCTCGACAAAACAAAGCCGTGCGATCTGTTGCAGGCCGCGTTGGTATACTCGGTCAACAATCGACGGAAAGATGTTTGCGCCAATCCGTTCGTCCTCGTTTCCCTGCTCGAAGAAGTTGCCGATGATCGGTTGACCTTCGGCGATCTGCAAGGAGCCAAAGAAAGGCTCGACCTCGCACAAGGATTGATGCGCAACCGGGCGCTCAAAGAAGGCCGGTTCGGCGGTCGTTGGAACTATCTTAAGGCATGGGCCTTTTACCAGGCGGGGCGACCGACCGATCTTGACGAAGGGGACAAGCATTTGCATATCGCGATGGGGTTCATGCAAAAATGCTCCCCCTGGGTCGCTCAATTGAAATATTTGGCGACACTTCAATCAAGCGGAAGAATCTCGACGACCGGGCCGATCACGATGCGCAAGGCGCTCGAACTTTACGATTATTTGCTCCGGGAACCGACATCCCGGGATTGGCTGATCCAGCCTATGGACTCGCTCGCCGTCCTGATCGCCCCGATGCAGACTCATTCGGGTGCCGATGCTTACGAACTTTGGTTTCAAACGGCCGTCGAATTGGATTACAAGGATCGGGCGTTCGAGATTTCGGAGCAGGTGCGGCGGCGGCGGTTTTTCGCGACCGATCCGTTCGGGAGCCGGTTGCCTTCCCTGCGGATGCTTTTCGGGGCGCCGACTTCGGAGTTGCCGCGAAAAAATATTCTCGATCGGCAGGAACTGTTGTTCGCCTTTCCCGATTTCGCCAAACTTTCGGAAGAAAGCACCCGTTTGAAATCGCATCTGCGTGCCCTGCCGGCCGTTCCGACGAGCGAATCCCAGGCGAAAGAGCGGCTCGAGGTTTTTTCGGATTTGGAAAGGATCAGCACTCAACAGGAAATGATGATGCGTTCGATCGCCCTGTCGCGACACCCTTCTCCGAGCATCTTTCCGCCCCGCCTTTCGCTCAACGAGATTCAAGCCGGGCTTCCGCAAGGGACTTCGATGCTCGTCTTTTTTTCCGCCGTCGGGCAATTGCACGGATTTCTCATCGACGCCGAAAGTTTTGAAATGTGGAAGGTGACCTCGAAAATCGAGGACTTGCGAACCCCTTTCGCGGCCTTCCTCAAAACCTTGGGGAACGGCGGTGTCGATAAGGAGGTCGCGGCCAGGGATCTTCGCGAAACAACCGAAATGAGCGCGAAAGAAGCGAAAAAACTTGACTGGAAAACCCAGGGGAATCAACTGTTGCAAAAACTCCTGCAAGGGGCCCGACAAGCGGAATTTACGGAATTGGTGGTCGTCCCGGACCATTTTCTCTGGTACATCCCTTTCGAAGCGCTTTCGGTCGAAGACGTCGACGGGAAGCTGCGGCCGTTGATCGCAGCCAACAATTCGACGTTGTCGATCCGCTACGCTCCGACGGCCGCTCTCGGACTTCCGAGCCGACAAGGACGGGCTCGCGGAGCGGAAACGCTGGTCGTCGCGGGAAAACTTTTCCCCAAGGATTCTCCGGAAAAATCGCAAAAGATCATCGAAGAGTTCGCCAAGGAAATCAACGGTCTCGAAATTTTGCCGAGCGGATCCCCGCCGGTTTCGCCGTCGCTTTTCATGGTTCAACTGAAACAACTGGTCGTTTTCAACGACATTTCCGTCGGTCGCGGCGGTCCGTTGGATTGGAACCCATTCGGGAACGAGAAACGACGTTCCGCCGATATTTCCGATTGGCTTCAGCTTCCCTGGGGCGGGCCGTCGCTTATCGTCTTGCCCGGTTACCATACCGCGGCGGAAAACGCAATGCGATCCGGCGGCAACGGGAGCGAATTGTTTTACCCGCTGCTGACGATGCAGGCGAACGGGGCCCGGACGGTTTTGATTTCCCGTTGGCGGCCCGGGGGAACCTCGAGTTACGATTTCGTCGAAGCGTTTCTTCAGAATTACGCTCAATTCCCGGCAGCGGAATCCTGGCGAAATGCGGTCCTCTCGGTCGCCGGGAAGTCGATCACGTTCGATGAGGAGCCGCGTGTCAAGGCGGACAAGGAGGAGAAGCCGCTTCGGGCCAATCATCCGTTTTTTTGGGGGGCTTTCCTGCTAGCCGATCGGGGCGAGGTTCTTGTTCAAGAGGAAACCGAAGAGCCTTTGCCGTCGCTTGAGGAGTTGAAAAAGGAATTTTCGGGACCGACCGTCCAGGGAGAGACGGTTTCCGAGCCAGCGCGGGAACCGGGCACCGAGCCGGCGCCGGACTCCGGCAAGCGTCGTCGTTCGACACCGAAAAAACGATAAGGAGCGGCTTGGCAACTTACTGTGCTCCGCATAAAGAATGAGCCAAGGGGCTTCCTGAGCGAAGCGACGAAAGCCCCGAAACCGCGAGGGTTGAGTTCGAAGCTCCGGTTCAATTTTTTCGCGGAGAGCAATAGTATATCGTAGCCTGCAGGGGCGGTAGGCTTCGCTCTCTGTCAAACCGCGGCCTCGTTGGGCCGCTACCATACTGAAGACGGAAAATTTAAACCGGCTTGAGCATGCTACAGCGCGATGACTACGTGCAGTTGCAGGGAGGCAAGGCGTTTCGCTTTTTACGGGTTGATTCGCATATTATTCTTCCGTATTCAAGGTTGTATTGAAACGGAAAAGCGAACGAAAAGAAAAAGGACGAGAGAATTTTTCCGTAATAACGGAAATTCTTGCCTCGCAAGAAAAACAAAAACCCGTTCGCTTCCGTGTTGTAATACACTGGGAATCAACGGGTTATGTCAAACACGCCCGACAGGACTCGAACCTGTAACCTACGGATTAGAGGCCAAGTCTCATCAACTGTCGGTACAGTGAAGTCTCATCAACTGTCGGTACAGTTCGCTAAAATGGAGGTATTTGATTGATAGGTTTTTACGTTCAAGAACACGATGATGAGACAAAAACAGGCGGCTGACCCCGGAACAACGCCGGGACATC
>JAVBQI010000017.1:0-2914 GCA_031549145.1 Thermoguttaceae bacterium
ACAGGAACATCTTGCGGATGCCGCTGTTGAAACAATTCGAAAGCGTAAAATCGATGATGCGATAGGCCCCGCCGAAGGGAACGGCCGGTTTCGCCCGGTCCCGCGTCAACGGATCGAGCCGGGCTCCTTTTCCCCCGGCCAAAATCACGGCCAAGACACGATTCCTCATACTTCAATCAGCCTGAATATTTGCAATTTTGCCGGTACTCCGCGTTTGCAATACGCAAGAGCTCCTCCCTGCTTCAAAGAGGGAAAAAGACGAAAAATACGGTAATAGAACTATTGTACTCCCTTTTTTACTTTTGACTATCGCCGTTTCCTGGTTTTTTGAAAAACGCCTTTGTTGACCGAAATGTACGGTATTGGTAGGATAAGAGATTGGATGTTCTGCACCTCGAACCAGCCCTTCTCGCGTTTCGAATCCAAGCTCACCCCTATTTGGAAAAAAGCAAAATGCAATACAAAGACCCCCTTTCCCCCCTGCAAAACGGAATCGCCTCGGAAGGTCGGAACCGGGATTCCGATCAAGAGGCATTGAATCAGTTGCTCGATTCCCCGAGCTATTCGCTCGCCTTTCTTGACAAGGATTTCATTCTCAGCGACGCGGCGAGGGCTGTCCGAATCCAACTCGAAGTCTTGAAACCGGAATGGTTTTTGCACCATTACGGGATACGTTCGACGATCATCGTTTTCGGAAGCGCCCGATTCGTCGACGCGGAAAAGGCCGCGCTGAGGTTGGCCGATGCGGAGAAGGCGATCGCGCTCAGCCCGAATTGCGAAAAAAGCCAAGCCGCTCTCGCCAAAGCGAAGCAGGGCGTTCAAATGAGCGTCTATTACGAACAGGCCCGCGAGTTCGGGCGGCTGGTTTCCGAAAAAAATCAAACGCAGATCGACGATCAAACCAGCGCGTTCGATTACGTGATTTGTACCGGAGGCGGCCCCGGGATTATGGAAGCGGGCAACCGCGGCGCCCACGAAGTCGGGGCGATGTCGATCGGGCTCAACATCAAGCTCCCTTACGAACAGCGACCGAATCCGTACATTTCGCCGCAACTCTGCTTCCAGTTTCATTATTTCGCGACCCGAAAGTTGCACTTTTTGCTTCGGGCCAAGGCCCTAGTCGTTTTCCCCGGCGGGTTCGGGACCTTCGACGAATTGTTTGAAGCCTTGACCTTGCGACAAACCGAAAAAATGCAGCAGCTTCCGGTCGTGATTTTCGGCCGCGAGTTTTGGGAAAAGACGATCAACTTCAATTACCTCGTCGAGACGGGGGTCATTGATCGAAAAGATTTGGAGCTATTTAAATACGTCGAGACCCCGCAAGAAGCCTGGGACATCATCGAAGCCTTTCATCGTTAAGGCTTTCAAAAAACGAGCCGCGTACTGCGTACGCGGGGATGAGTGCCGACCGTTCCCTCCGCGTACACAGTACGCGGCTCAGGGGAAAGCGTTTTGAAAAAAACTCTATTCGATTCCCGCTTGCACTTCCTCGCAAAGCCGATTCGCTTCGTCCTCGGTCTTCGCTTCGGCGATGATCCGGAGGATCGGCTCCGTGTTGCTCCCTCGGACCAGCACCCAGGCGTCGGGCCAATCGATCCGCAGCCCGTCCTGCCGATCGCACTGTTGGTCGGCAAACTTTCGCTCCAATGCATTGAGAACCGACGGAATCCGGTCGAGTGTGATCGTCATTTTCTGTTTGACGATCGCGTAATTCGGGAGCTCGTCGGTCAGTTCCGCGATCGTCTTTTTGCGGGCGGTCATCGCATCGAAAATTTGGGCCATTCCGACGAAACTGTCGCGAACGTAACCGACTTCCGGGTCGATCGGCCCACCGCTCCCTTCGCCGCCGAACATCGCGCCCTCGCGAATCATCAAATCGGTCACATTCGCTTCCCCGACGGGCGAACGCAAGATCGGGACGCCGTAATACTCGGCGATATCCTGCGACATCCGGCTGCTCGAACAGTTGATCACGATCGGCCCCAAATGCCGGCCCCGGGCCGTATGATTCCGCAAAACGTGTTCGACGCAAAGGGCGACGGTGTACTCTTCCCCGATGTAACGACCGTTCTGATCGATCACCGCGAGCCGGTCGGCGTCCGGGTCCTGCGCGAAGCCGACATCGACCTTCGCGTCCTTAACCTGAAGAGCGACCGTTTGAAGATTGTCGATCGTCGGCTCGGGCGTGTGCTCAAAGCGTCCGTCCGGCTCACCACCGAGAAAAACGGTTTCGCAGCCGAGTTCCTTGAGCAACAGTCGGCCCAAAATGCTCCCGGAGCCGCGATTGGAATCGAGCAGCACACGGAATTTTCGCTTGCGAATCGCTTCGACGTCGACGGTTTTAAGAACTTTTTGCAGATGGGTCGCACTGGGGTCTTTGCAAAGCGTTTGGTCCGCGATTTCGTCGTGCTTCGCCCAAGCGATGCGGCCGCGTTGGTACCGCGCGAGCACTTCGGTGCCCGGGCCTTTGGAGATGACCCGACCTTCGGCGGAAAAGAGTTTGATGCCGTTGTATTCGCTCGGATTATGACTCGCGGAAATTTGCAGCCCGCCGGCCGCCTTGAGTTCGCGAACGAGCACGCCGAGCGTCGGAGTCGCGGCGATCCCGGCCTCGATCGTCGGCCGCCCGAGGGCATTGAGCCCGGCTTGTATCGCCCGGGCGAGCATTTCCCCGCTCGGCCGACCATCCCGGGTGATCACGAACGGTCCCTCGGGGCAGCCGTCGGAAAACGCGGCCGCATATTTGATCGCGACCTCCGGCGTCAAATTCTCGCCGATGATCCCCCGCAAGCCCGAAACGCTGATAATGAGGTCCGACATGATTCGTTAGAAGTTAGACGAAAAACGAGCCGCGTACTGCGTACGCGGCTCGTCGACTGTATGTTTTTGAAATTTTCTAACCCGGTTTGCCACC
>JAVBQI010000103.1:0-24206 GCA_031549145.1 Thermoguttaceae bacterium
CAACGTCCGGCGGGACGGTAATAAAATGGCCGAGCAGTCGGAAAAGGACAAAATTCTTTCCGAGGACCAGCGGGACGACACGAAAAAGGAGATTCAAGACCTCACGAAAAAGTACGAGGACGAGGCGAGCGAATTGGCCAAGAACCGCGAAAAAGAGGTTTTGGAGAATTAGACCTTTTTAAAAATTGAGAAACGCGGAGTACCGGCTAAAAGCATATGTCGGGCGGTACGATCTTTGAAAAACCGCGAAATTGGCCTTGCGTCGTTGAAACGAAATCGGCATAATCCGCATATTTTTGTTTCAACCCTCCGAAAAACGCGGACCATGACGCCTCCTCTTCGAACATTACTGACCCTTTCCGACCCGGGCTGCAGCGAGGAAAATCGCCGGCTCGCGTTGCGGCGGCTCCCGCCGTCCTTCGATCCGTCTCCGATTTTGATGCGCATTCGCCGGGTTGTTGCGACGCCGCTCTGTGTCGCTCCGGAAGATGAACTCGATCCGAACCTTCTCGCGGAATATCTCGATTACCAACTGTCCCCCGAAGATCAGGATTCCCTTGAGGGCTATTGCCTGAAATCCGATGCGGTGCTCGCCGAGCTCGTTTGCGCTTACAATATTCTGACGCATTCGCTGAAAAACCCGGTCCGGAGCAACGCCGATTGCCGACACCGCATTTATCGGCTCGGGAAAAAATCGACTCTCAAACCGCATCTCGCGGGCTTGGAGCCGTGGGAAAAAGATTCGGAAGCATACCCCAACGAACATTTCGAGGAAACAGAAAACGTCCCCGAACCTTATCTGTCTTCCGGACGAAAACGCAAGATCGCGGAAGAGGATTCCGAGGAAAGCCGAACCAGGGACAACCGTGTCAAGGAAAGCCTCGATCAGTGGGAGCGGCGGCGGCAAACGAAATTACGGGTGATTTCGGCGTTTATCCTGGTTTTGACGATCGGAGCTGTTGCCTACCGGAATCAGGATCATTTTTTTCCCAAGGAAACGAAATCGAGCCAAGTCGACGCTTCCCGGCTCCCTGCCCTGCAAAAGACGGACACAGGTCAAACCGCGTTGCAATCGGTCGAGATGGGTGAGCCGCGAATCGAGATTCCTTATTCTTTGAAAGAAAGCGCCGAAAAAGTTTTTCAGCAAACCGACCCGGGAATTTCGGCTCGAACGCCGCAATCGAGCGATGCGAAACAGGTTCCCGCTCCCGAACCGACGATCTTGCCCGCCCCCGCGATTCGGCCGGCCGGTTACAGCGAGACGAAAAACTGACCCAATGCGGCAAAGACCGTGATTTCCGTTTAGCCGAACGGCGCAGACGCCGGTGCCGCAGGGCTCAAGAGATTTGCACCACGCCTTCGAGCGAGCAAAGTCCTTCCGTCAACCGTTGCGGTAGTAGGCTCGCCGAGGGGAGACCGCTCAACGGGTCCGGACCGTGCGAGGCGACTTGCAGGTAAAGGAAGATGCAAGCGATAATCAGCGCGACCAGGGCGATCAAGAGCATCACCGTATAGCGGTCGGGCTGCGGTTTGGCAGGCTTAATGGGCGGTTGCGACATGGGCGGCGGCCTTCAATTGATATCGTTGACGTTCCTGGGAAAATTCGCTGGTTACAATATCCGTCTCCTGGATCGATCCCTTACGGTATTCCGGCAGAATTTTGCACGCCGCTTTGTTCGGCTCGGTCAACACGACCTCGACCACGCCGAGATAAACGTCGCGACCGTCCGTTTTGCGGTAAACGTCCAACTGGTGTCCCTTCATCAGCCCAGCATCTTCGCCGAGCGAAATCTCAACCAGTCCCGTCGGCCGGACTTCGGTAATCATTCCGGCAACCTGAAAGGGCGGAATCCCCATGTATAAATCCGGAATCGGCTTCAAACCGAACTGCCCGAGTACCGCTTTCGCGTCGTTATACTGCTTGACCAGTTCCTGGCTGACGGTTTCGAGATTGGAAAGTTTCATCCCCAAATCTTGGGCCTGATCGGTCTTTTTGACGAATTCGGTAAACAAAGAATTCCAGTCTTGCTGCGTTTTCCGGAATTCTTCCCGGAGCGAAACCAACTCGGCCCGGGACGCCTGCATTTCGTCGTGCGTCGCCCGAACCGCCGCGATCGCCGAGACGATATCGGTTTGCAACCCGTTCAGCGTCGTCCGGGTCGTGTCCAACTCCTGCTGCAACGTATCACGGGCCGTGATCAAGGCCGTAACCTCATTGTTCTTTTGGGCCAACTGCTCTTTACAACTCTTTTCAAGAGCGGTTTTTTTCTCCGTCAATTGCTGGAGTTCTTTTTTCGTTTCGTCCAAAACTTTCTTTTGCGCTAATGCGGCCTCCCGCCAGTTGTTGCTGGTCGAGTAAACCGAAACCGCGAAAGCCATAAACACAAGGCTCATGACGAAAATAAGAACGATGAATATTTTGCCGACCAAGTTCATGAAACTTCAATCTCCCAATAGAGGAAATTCCTTTTTGACAACCATTTGTATCTCGATAACGATCGACGACAAATTGCCCGAATATTATAACTCTTACAATTTGCCGAGGTCAATCATTTTTCGTAATTCCTGAAAATAATGCGGGAAAGTTTTTCGGTATTTTCCGCGAAAGCCTTTTTTCCCCGCCTATTGCTATTATACTGGATTTCGTTAAAAACAGCAAATTCGTTTCGGACCGTTTCCCGCCGTCAAAACCACGTTTCGCGGATATTCTGTTTTGCCGAGCGGCGCAGACGCCGTTGCCTCGCCAAAACAATTCGAGCTATACGGTTTATCGCTATTCTCCAAAAGGCTCTCCAGTATTGCCTAAAAAATGCAGATTATTCCGGTTGCCTAATCCCGAAAGTCGTTGACGCGATATCGATTTACTGTGCTCCGCACAAGAATTGAGCCAAGGGGCTTCCTGAGCGAAGCGACGAAAGCCCCGAAACCGCGAGGGTTGAGTTCGAGCTCGGGTCCAATTTTTTCGCGGAGGGCAATATAATTCAAAAATCATTTTTCGAAAAATATGCGTATCGAACACGACACAATGGGGGAAGTTCGGATTCCCAAAAATGCCTATTACGGACCGCAGACGGCCCGGGCGGTTGAAAACTTTCCGGTTTCCGGCCGCCCGATTCCGACCGAGTTGATTCATGCGATCGGCCTTCTCAAAGGGGCGGCGGCCCAAGCCAACCTCGAACTCGGGCTGTTCTCGAAATCCGCTCACGCCCCTTTGTCGACCGAAGAAGTCAATGCTCTCTTGCGGGCGGCGCGGGAAGTCGCCCAAGGTCGCTGGGACGCGGAATTTCCGGTCGACATTTACCAAACGGGCTCGGGAACCTCCTCGAACATGAACGCCAACGAAGTGATCGCCAACCGGGCGTGCGAACTGCTCGGGAGAGACCGTTTCGCCGCCCAACGACCGATACATCCGAACGATCACGTCAACCTCGGGCAAAGCACAAACGACACCTTCCCGACGGCGATACATGTCGCCGTCGCTTCGCTCATCCGTCAAAAACTGCTCCCGTCGCTAAAATCGTGTGCGACCACGTTGCTGAAAAAAGCCGAAGCCTGGTCCGACGTTCTCAAAATCGGCCGCACGCATTTGGCCGATGCGACCCCGCTCACTTTGGGACAGGAAATCGGCGGTTTGGCACGACAATTGGAACTCGCCTACCGGCGGGCGGAACAGGCGATCGAACCGATCCTCGAACTTCCGGTCGGCGGAACGGCGGTCGGATCCGGCATCAACGCGCATCCGCTTTTCGGCGCGAAGGTAGCGGAAGGGATCGCCCGGGAAACCGGCATTCCGTTTGTCGAAGCGGAAGATCATTTCGAGGCCAATGCCCAGCGGGACGGATTGGTCGCTTCCCATTCCCTGATCAAAAGTGTTGCCGTTACGCTCCTGAATGTTGCGAACAATATCCGTTGGTTGGCCTCGGGCCCGCGCTGCGGCTTTTACGAATTGATGCTGCCCGATTTGCAGCCGGGCAGCTCGATCATGCCGGGCAAGGTCAACCCAGTCCTGTGCGAAAGCCTGATGCAGGTCGCGACGAAGGTAATCGGGAACGACGCGACGTTGACGACGGCCGGTTCGCTCGGCGGGCAATTTCAATTGAACATCATGATGCCGGTGATCGCCGAGGTCGCGATCGAAAGCGTCAAATTGTTGGCCGGAGCGACCGCGCTCTTCGACGAAAAATGTCTCAAAGGAATGGAAGCGAACCGGGAAAATTGCCGCCGATCGGTTGAAAAATCCTTGGCAATGGCGACCGGCCTCAATCCGCGACTCGGTTACGAAAAGGCGGCCGCGATCGCGAAAGAGGCGTTTCAAACCGGCAAAACCGTCCGCGAAGTCTGCCTCGAAAAAAAAGTGCTCCCGCCCGAAGAGTTGGAACAAGCCCTCGACCCCTGGGCAATGATCCGCCCGCAGGAATAAGCTCGCGTCCCCTGTTTAGCCGAACGGCGCAGACGCCGGAGTCTTTCGCTCTTGCCGACACTCACTGGTATTTGTCGCCGAGATTTCCCGATTGGTACTTGTCCGGATTAAAATGCATCTCGGTCGTCGGCGGGTCTTTGGGCGAGCCGGAAGCGTTCGACTCGGGAACGTCTTTTGACGTGAAAGGACGAATCGGGGCCTTTTTCCGATACCCGGCTTTCGCGGCCCCGAAAAAGTCGATGCTGAGCGGATACGGCCAAACCGTGCCTTCGCCCGCCTTGATCGCGGCGATGATCGGGAAAATGAGACAGCAGAGCAGGACCGCCGGAACCAAAATGTAGCCGACGGCAACGAAACAAAGAACGAGCGAAACAACGAGATAAATCGCTGCGCTGAGAAACCAGTTGAAAACGATTCGCCCGGAACGATCGACCATTTCGCTCTTGTCTTTGCCGAGATACCACAGGACGATCGGGGCGGCGATTCCGAGGATAAACATGGGGAGGGCCAAAACCAGGAACGGGGAAAGATGCAGGATGATGCAGTAGGTTTCTTCCTTCAAGCCGAAAAGCGATTCCCCTTGGCCGGCCCGGCGAAAGAACGAGCCGAACGAGGAGTTCGCTTCGTCCAAAATTCTGGCCTTTTCTTTTTGAAACTCCTCTTCGCTAAGGATGCCTCGATCCCGCAATTCGGCAATTTTCGTCAGTTGATCGTATTTTTGGCTCATGATTCAATGTCCTTTGAAAAAAATGGTCATTTCTATCGACGATGAATTACTGGTCAACAAAAGAATTTCGAATGGGGGCAGCAGCCCGAAGCGTAAGCGCCCGGTTTTCCAATCCGGAAACGCGGGACCAACCCGGCGCTTACGCTTCGTACTGCTGTTTGCCGTGTTCGATTTTTACGTAAAGATCAATAAACGCCTTTTCGGAACAACGAACGGTACACGGCCTCACCGTGCAGCCGGGTTCGGCGTTCGAAATGGGTATGGTAATCCCCCGGCTCCGAAACCTCGAACGGTCCTTCCAGTTTCGTATGAATCGCCAGGAGTTTCAAGGTCGTGCGAAAATATTCTTCGACATCGGTCCAAAAGTGCAACAGCCCGCCGTCGATCAACCGGCTTTCGATAAGCTGGAGCACCTCTTCGCGGAGTACCCTTCTTTTCTTGTGGGCGCGCTTCCACCAAGGGTCCGGAAAGTAAACATGCACGGCAAAAAGCGAACTTTCCGGAATATCTTCCGCTAAAATCCGCGTCGCGTCCCCGCAAAACATGACCGCGTTCTCTAACCGGCGTTTGCAGAGCCCGAGTGCCGAGAACGCGGCGTATTTTTTGCCGATCTCGATTCCGAGGAAATTATGTTCCGGCCGCGCGGCCGCCGCATTGCGAAGAAACAACCCTTTGCCGCAGCCGATTTCCAATTCGAGGGGAGCGTTCCGTCCGAACAGCGCAGCCGCATCCCACGGCCGCGGAATCTCTTCCGGCCCCTTTAAATACCGGGAAAACTCGTTCTCCCGTTCGGTCGAAAATTTCGGCAGCGCCCGACGGCCCATTTTTTTGAGGACAGAGGACAGAGGACAGAGGATAGTGGATAGTGGATAGTGGATAGTGGGAAGTGAGAAGAGAGCCGCGACCTACGGTCGCGAAGTCCCATCCCAAATTTTCAATTTTCAATTCCCCTGTCCTCTATCCGCTAACAAATACTTCTCGATCAGCTCCAGACAACGATCGGTTTGCGGGTCGGTGCCGACGCTGATTCGCAGGCCGTCCCCCCAGCCGGGATAATTCATATACCGGACCAGGATGCCGTTCGTTTTCAAATGCTCGTAAATCGGTTGGACCGGAATGTCGCTCCGGGTATTCCAGGTAAAATTGGCATGGGTCTCCGGCGAGTCGAACCCGAAATCCCGCATCCGCTGGGTCAAACGCTCCCGGGTCGCCAGAATTTTCGCCCGGTTCTGTGCCAACCAATCCTGGTCCGTGATCGCTGCCGTCGCGGCCGCGATCGAAACGGCGTCGCAATTGTAGGAATCTTTCATTTTCAAAAGCTGCTCGATCATTTGCGGCTGGGCGACAAGAAACCCGAACCGCAGCCCGGCGAGGGCATACGATTTGCTCAGCGTCCGAGAGACGATGATTTTCTCGGCCTTTTCGACCAGCTTGAGGCAATTCGTCTCGGCGAAATCGGCGTAGGCTTCGTCGACGACCAACGGACAGGGCAACTCTTCGGCGAGCCGGAGGATTGTTTCTGGAGAAAGGATCGTCCCGGAAGGGGAATTCGGATTCGGCAAAAACGCAAGCCGCAACCGGTTGCTCCGTTCGTGCGTTTCCCGCTGGGCCGCGAGCGCCGCCGGATTGTCCGTAAAACGGTGCGAAAGCGTCCAATCCGGTTGAAAAGGAACCGTTTCGGCCGCCGCCCCTTGCAGTTCCGCGAGCGTTTTGTACAGGATGTAGCTCGGGTACGGCAATCGCAACAACTCGCCGGTCCCGACAAACGTCCGGGTCAGGATCGTGAGCAGATCGTCGCTCCCGTTGCCGCAAAGAATCCAATCGGGATCGATGTCGTACAGTCGGCCGGCCGCCTTGCGAAACGACGTCGCGAACGGGTCCGGGTACCGGGAAAGACCGATTTCGGCAACTTTCCGGATCGCATCGAACACCGATTCGCTCGCACGGTACGGATTTTCGTTCGTGTTGAGCTTGACGGCCTCATCGCCGAGCGGCTGCTCGCCGGGAACGTAACCTTTGATATGAACGAGTTCGGGTCGGAAGTGCATGAGAGTGAACGGGAACAGGGAACCGGGGACGGAAAACCGGAGATCAAGCCAACCAAGCCAACAAGAAACCGATTATACCCCTCTCCCCTAAAAAAAAAAAGGGATCGAGGCGGCTTGCCCCGATCCCGACACTCCGATTACGACTCTGCGATTCCCTTAATAATTAATCCCTCGGTTCGGATTGGGGGCAAAGAAATCCCGCGGCCCTTTCGTCGCGAAGTGAGTTTCTTCCTGCCCGTAACCGTTTCTCCCGAACGCCCCGAAACCGTGTCGGCCGCAGGCACACAAGCCGATACCGCCCAAGCCGCAACCGGTTCCTTCAAACAGTGTCCCGCTACCTTTCCAAAACCCGAGGCCCGGGCAGTGACGGCCGCGGAGCCGTTCGCCGATCGAGGGGTAATTCGGCCGTTCGTAAAACGCGCCCGATCCGCACTCGGGCTGTTCGTAGCCGCAACTCGGAGCACAGCCCGAAGGTTCGCAACACGAGGGCTGCTCTCCGCACGAAACCGCTTCGTAACATGCGGACGGAGCCTCGCACGAAGACTCTTCGTAACATGTCGGCCCGTAACACGGTTGGCCGCAGAAATCGGCGAATTTGTTGTGGGCACAGCCGATCGAAATGAGCACCGCGCCAAAAACGGTTAAAATCAATGATATTTTCGTCGTTCGCATCGTTTCTTCCCCCTAATTGACCAAAGCGACTTTCAAAATTGAAAGCCTGGAAATTCCGTTAAATATGGAATCTTACGCAAAAACATCATCGTCATCAAAAACGAAACTATTAAGAAAATCGTTAAATTCGTAAGAAAACAACAAAAAACAATTCAAGTTTTGTAAAAATAGAAAAAGATTGACGATTGTAACGACACATAACGAGCCGGGAGCTGTGCTCCCGACTGCCTCAATTTTTGAAGTGCTATCTTTTTTCGTGGGCGGTGCAGTCGGGACCGCAGGTCCCGGCTCGTTGTTTCGGACAAAGTCGTTTCGGGCGAAGTCGTTATTCGAGCAAACCCACATTTTCGGACGAAAAAAAGTTACATCCCTTTTGAAAGGAAATTCGTAGTACGGAATAATCGCACATTTTGCGAGATTGCCCGATTTTTTCTCCAGAAAGCACGAGCGATTGCCGAAAATCAGATTACACTGTCCCTTGTTTTCGACAGCGAAAAGAGTTTGCGGGGCAGGTGTTTCAGGGAAGATGCGGGCACTGTGCCGATTCTGTCGAGCGTATTCGTCAATCGGCGTTTTGTCTGATGTTGTCGGAAATGCTCAATGGCTTTGGCAGGACAACTGGTTACTCTTTCCCCCCTGATTGCGATGTCCGGTATTGAACAGACCAACCCGCTCTGTACGCAAACGACGACGATTTTCCCGAATTTGAGCGGTAACGTGGTGCCTCTGCACCGAATCGCCGAGGTTCGTCGTTCGCAAAGCCTTTCCCTGGCGACGGTCGCCCGGCGTTTGCACTTGGAGGTCGCGGCAGCACGAGCGGCGGAAATGCCCCAGAGCGACATGTTGCTGAGCGACCTTTATCAATGGCGGGCGATCCTCGACGTCCCGGTCGCCGAACTGTTGATCGATCCCGAAGAACTGCCGTCCAACCCGATCCGCAACCGCGGCCAACTGCTCCGGATGATGAAAACGGTCCGAACGATCCTCGAATCGACGCAAGAGCAGCGGACGCAGATTCTCGCCCAAACGCTTTCCGACCAAATGATCGAGTTGATGCCGGAACTGGTCGGCGTTACCTCTTGGCCGGCAATCGGGCAATCGCGGGAATTCAAAGACTACGGCCAGGCCGTTTTCCGGCGCTTCGATTCCGGCCTCGCCAGCGCCTTGGAAGAATGGTAAAACCATTCGCGACCGCAGGTCGCGGCTCTCCGTCCTCCGTCCTCTACACAAACGCTTCCGTCGCCGGATGCGGCTGGTACGGTTCTTCAAGAAGTCGGACCTCTTCGTCCGAAAGCGTGATCGCAAGCGATTGAATCGCGTCTTCCAAATGTTGCGGCTTCGTCGCCCCGACGATCGGCGAACAGACCACCGGGTTGCGGAACAACCAGGCCAAGGCAAGCTGCGAGGGCGGAACACCGCGTCCCTTCGCGAGTTCGTTCAACCGATCAACGACCGGCTTGTCGAGTTGCGTCGTCTTTTGGTAAAGCGTTCTCGCGAACGCGTCGGTTTTCGCCCGTTCCGTCGGCGGTTCCTCCGACCAGGCCCGGGCCAAACGCCCTCGGGCGAGCGGCGACCAGGGGGTAACGCCGATCCCTTCCGAACGACAAAGACCGAGCATTTCGCGTTCGTCTTCGCGGTACAGCAGGTTGTAGTAATTCTGCATCGAGATGAACCGGGCCCAGCCGTTGGCCCGTTGCAGCCCGAGCGCTTTCATCAACTGCCAAGCATGCATCGAAGAGGCGCCAAGATACAAAACCTTGCCGGAACGGACGACATCGTTGAGCGTTTCGAGCGATTCTTCGAGCGGCGTCTCGTGATCGAAACGGTGTATGATGTACAGGTCGATGTAATCGGTTCCGAGCCGTTCGAGGCTCTTGTCGATTTCGGCGAGGATCGATTTGCGGGACAGCCCTTTGCCGTTCGGGCCCGGGCGAACCGGGTTATAAACCTTCGTCGCGAGAATCACTTCCTCGCGGTTGGCGTAATCACGAATCGCCCGACCGAGCACCCGTTCGCTTTCGCCGTCGGAATAGACATTGGCCGTATCGAAAAAATTGATGCCGCTTTCCAACGCCTTTTTGATGAACGGCCGTCCTTCTTCCTCGCTCAGGCTCCAAGGCCATTTAATCATCCCGCCCTGGGCTCGGCCGTAACTCATGCAGCCAAGGCAGAGCCGCGAAACTTCCAATCCGGTATTTCCGAGTTTGACGTATTCCATTTTTCGTGATCTGGATTTATTGATTTTTTCGCGGCGGGCCAATTGTTTGACGATCTTGGAGCATAATCGAACCGACAGGGATTTTCAAGTCGCGTTCGCTCTTGAATCGAGATGGTAAAACATTATACTCAAACCTGTTGATTTGTCCCGCAACCCAAGAAGTCCGTATTTTTAACCCTCAATTTTTGATCATCATGTTGAAACTGGAAGATTACATTCGCTCGGTTTTCGATTTTCCCATTCCCGGGATTCATTTTCGGGACATCACCCCCTTGCTGGAAAACGTCCAGGCTTTCCGACAGACGATCGAAGATCTCGCCGATCGGGTGAGCGGCTGGGGAAAGATCGACCGGATCGCCGCTCCCGAAGCGCGAGGGTTTATTTTCGCGGCGCCGCTCGCGGTCCGGCTCGGGGCGGGATTGATACCGATTCGCAAGCCGGGAAAATTGCCCTATAAAACGGTCGCCTTGTCCTACGAATTGGAGTACGGCCAAAACACGATCCAAATGCATGAAGACTCGTTTCGGCCCGGCGACCGTATCCTTTTGGTCGATGATTTGCTCGCAACGGGCGGAACAATGGACGCCTGCCGACAATTGATCGAACAGCAGGGCGGAGTGGTCGCGGGAGCCGTATTCGTGATCGAGCTTCTCGATTTGAAAGGTCGGGAAAAGGTCAAGATCGACAACATCGCGACCCTCATCCCCTTCGAGGGATAACCCTCCCATTTAGCCGGTATTCCGCGTCTTTTTCCGTACTCCGCGCTAATCGGCCAACGGCGTCAGAATCAGGGTAACCGGTGTCCCGATCGGCGGAATCCGTTCCGTGTAAGGGGCGAACAGCAGTTCGTCGTTGGAATCGCTGCTGCGCATCGGCACGTCGAGAATCGAGGCGGGAAAATTCGAGACCCCGAACAATTCGCCCGTCGCATCGGCCATATACACTTGCCGCATTTGCCCGTTCTCGTCTTCGAATTCCCGAAAAAAGCTCCCGGTAAAAACGAACGGCACCGACATCTCTTGCGGTTTGTTCAAAACGGCGGCATCGGGCAGGACGCCCGCAGCCGTCGAATCGGCTGTCGTTTCTTCGCCTCCGTCCTCTCTGTTCTCATTGTTGAAAAACATTTCGTCGTTTTCCAAAACGAGTTCCTGGGCACGGCATTGCCGGATCGCCCCTTGCTCATCACGCCAAAGAACCTGAATATCGATCTTCGGCCCCTGCGGCGGCACGAATTCCGGAGAGAATTGCGCCGGCCGGCCCGGCTCGGCTCCGACAATCAAGAGCCCGGCATGCAACAAAAACGGCTTGAGGTTCATTGCAATGATCGATTCGTGCTCTTTCGAGCCGCGAACGCAGGCGAAAAACTCCAAAAGCCCTTCCCGGAGGCAAATTTCCCCGAGGGCGACGACGCTTTTGCGGTCCCGGGTGATCCAAACCGGATCGCGACCGTCGAGCGAAATAAGCCTTTCCTCCGGACAATCGATCAACGGTTGGCCGAGGACCGGAGGTTCGGGCGTTTCCGGCTCCCAATCGTCCTCTTCTTCTTCCGTCGGTTCGGGCAATTGCTCCGGCTGTTGTTCCGGCTGCAATTGCGATTGAACCGACGGCCCGTCCGGTTGCGATTCCCGATTCGCCGGTTGCCTGGACGAGGATTCGGTCCCGGCAACGGCAGCCGGTTCAACCTTCGGAGCCGAAATTGCAGGGGCAACAATTGTTTCGGCAACGACCGATTCGACGGCGGCAACCGCTCCGGATTGTTCCGACAACGGGAAACAGAGCGAGGCGACGATCAGCACCGGGCCGATGATCAAAAGCCAATAGGCGAAAAGGTGCAGTTTGCCCTGTTGCAACCATTTCAAAAGCCAAATCAAGGCGATGAGCCCGACCAGGAAACTGACGAACATGCCGAGGAGAAAAATCGCAAGATCGCCCGAGGGGACCTTTTCGTGATGTTTGAGGAGTTTGAGCGTTTCGAGCAGCCCGCTGCCGCCGATCACGGGGATTGCGAGCAGGAACGAAAAAGTCGCCGCCTCGTCGCGTCGCAATTTGCAGAACAAGGCTCCGACGATGGTAAAACCGCTGCGGGAAAAGCCGGGCAAAATCGCGACGGCTTGAAAAAGGCCGATCACGAGGGCCTTGCGATACGTCAATTCCCGGCAAAGAAGCGAGCCGCGACCGATTTTCGAGGAACGGAGCAACAGCAGGGCGGTCCCGAGGAAGCAGCACCCGGTCAACAGCGGGCTTTCGAGGAGCGGCTTGCAGTATTTTTCCAACGGGATGCCGACAATCACGGCCGGAATCGTCCCGACGATCAGTAAGGGAATCAGCCGCCAATCGGCGGAAAGAAGGGCGAGTATCCGTTTTCGGAAAACGACCAGAACCGAAAAGAGCGTCCCCAGATGCAGCAGAATGCTGACCATCAGCTGATCTTCGAGCGGGAGACTGCCCCAGCGTTCAAAAAAATCGTTGACGGCGACGAGATGCCCGGAGGAGCTGATCGGCAAAAATTCGCCGATCCCCTGGACGACGGCGAGAACGAGTATTTCAAAGAGCTTTTGCATAGACGGAAAAAAGCGAAGGAAAGAGCAGTGATCTGTCGGGCTGGTAAGTGATTGGAACCAAGAATTCGATTATAGGTTTTTTCTCCGAGAACACAATGTTATTGATCCTCACATAAAAAATCGGAAACCGCAAACAGCAGCCCGAAGCGTGAGCGCCGGGTTGGCCCCGCGTTGACGTTTGGAAAACCGGGCGCTTACGCTTCCGGCTGCTGTCCAATTCGGTTCTTTTTGCAATGCTCAATCAGCTCTGGGCCAGTTACTCAAAAAGCGTTCCGTGTTCTCGAAAAGAATCTCCGCAAAACGATCAACCGGGATTTCGCGAAGTTCGGCGATCGTCTTCAAAATTTCCGGCAACACGGCCGGCTCGTTCCGCTCTCCCCGTCGCGGCGAAAGGGCCGGGGCGTCGCTCTCCAAAAGAATCCGCTCTTGCGGAGCCGCAATTGCCGCTTCCCGGACCCGCCGGTTGTTCTCGTTGAGCAGGTTGGCGGAAAAAGAAAAATAACAGTTCTGTTCGAGCAGGTGTCCGATTTGATCGACCGGTCCGGAAAACGAGTGCAACAGGACGACCGGAACGGCGGTCCGCTTTGCCAACAACTGACGAATTCGGTCGACCGCCCGAACGGAATGCAGCATGATCGGCAAACCGCGTTCTTCCGCAAGAGCCAACTGCCAAGAAAAAACCTCTTCTTGTAAGGAATCATTCCTCTCGTCGACGGCATGATCCAACCCGATTTCGCCGACACCTGGCCGATAGGTTCCCGTTTTCGTTGGCCGATCTAAAAAAGAGATCAGTTTTTCTTCCCAATCCGCACAAATTTGATCGACATACCAGGGATGTAACCCGAAGCAAGGAATGATTTCGGGGTACGTTTCGGCCAAGGTTAGAACCAACTGCCAATCGCCCGGCTCCGTTCCGTTGCAAATAAAGCGGTTAATGCCGAGATTTTTGGCTCGAAGCAAGACCTCGGGCAGGTCGTCGGCAAAAAGACGATCTTGAAAATGAACATGGGCATCCGTCAAAAATAAATGGGGTATTTGCATAAAGCAGGATAAATAGCGAAAACCGCAAAAAACTGTAAAACTTCAGCGGAATAATGTTTTCGTCATTTCGACTGAAGCGCAGCGCAAGGAGAAATGACACGAGAGTAGCCGTATAGTCCGCAAAAACTTGGTCCTACCCATATATTGAACTTGTACCGTTTTGCGAGAAAGGGTATTATGATCCGCCGAGCTTGGGGATCGTGTTGATATCATCATACAGGAAGTATTCTCAACCCACCTCGATTCGCTCAATTTTTCGGCTGACAATCAAGTCTACACTGACAAGGAAAATCATGGACGATTCCCTTAAAACGCCTTTTATTAGCATTGTCGTTCCGGCTTACAACGAGGAACTTGCTCTCGGAGCCTTTTACGAGGCCGTTTCGACGAAACTGAACTCCCTTGAGATTCGTTGGGAAATGGTTTTCGTCAACGACGGCAGCAAAGACGCGACATTCGATGTGCTCCGTTCCCTGCACACCAGGGATTCCCGGGTCAAAATCGTTCATTTTTCCCGAAATTTCGGCAATCAGGTCGCGATTTCCGCCGGTCTCGAACATGCCCAGGGAGATGCCGTCATTGTTATGGACGCCGATCTGCAACAGCCGCCGGAAATGCTTCCGGAAATGATCCGACTTTGGAAGTCCGGCTATTCCGTGGTCAATACCCTCAAAAGTTATTGCCAGGAAATCGGTTGGCTGAAAAAAACAACTTCCGCCCTGTTTTACAAAGTGATGAACGCTTTGAGCGACGTTCCGATCGTTCCCGGAGCCTCGGATTTCCGTCTCATGGACCGCAAGGTCGTCGACGCCCTGGTCGAAATGCCGGAAAAATTCCGGTTCCTCCGCGCGATGGTTTCCTGGCTCGGCTTCCGACAGATCGTCATTCCCTTCGAATGTGCCCCGAGAATCGCGGGAACCCCAAGTTTTTCGTCTCGAAAACTTCTTGCCCTGGCCGTTGACGCGATCACGAGTTTTTCGACGAAACCGCTTCGTTGGATCCTGTATCTCGGTTGCTTGACGGCCGTGAGCGGCATCCCTTACATGTGCTGGGCGATTTACCAACACCTGTTTCTCGGCGGTCAGGCGCCCGGTTGGGCTTCGTTGATCGTCGCAACCTTATTTCTCGGCGGCGTTCAGCTGATTTCCCTGGGTGTGATCGGCGAATACGTCGGCCGGATTTACGGCGAGATCAAAAAACGTCCCCTCTATGTTTTGCAGGACAAAATCGGGTTTGAATCGACGGAATCGAACGACGAAAATCGACTGAAACCGTTCGACCCCTCGTTTTCCGAACAAGTCCGGGTCGCGTAATTCCGAGACCGCGATTGCAACGACGGACCGCAATACCGCGGATGGCATCAAACGGCTCGAACGATCACGCGGTATCCGCGAACGTCGACGACGACGATCGGAGTCCCCGCTTCGATCAGTTCTCCTTCCGAAACGACATCGACCGATTCTTCGCCGAACAGCCCTTTTCCGGCCGGGACCAGCCGTGTGCCCGCGACCCCTTGGGCGCCCGACAAATGGGCGTAATCTGCCAATTTCTCCGATTCCCGGACCGCGAGGTCTTCGCTTTTTCGCGGCTTGTTGGCTTCGTTCAGGTAATGCGCAAACGCAAACGCGATCAAGCTCATTCCGCTGAGCGATATCACGAGCACCAGGAGCGAGTTGCCGAATTGCTCCATTTGATAGGAATTTCGCGGAATGATAAACGTCTGGCTCGCGAGGACCAGCGATCCCAGAATCGCCAATCCCCCGCCGATCCCGAAAAGACCGAATCCGGGAATCACGAAAATTTCCAACAGCACGAAAAGGACGCCGGTCAGAAACAGCATCACTTCGAGCCAACCGGCCGTTCCGCCGAGATACTTGCTCCAGAAAAAGAGCGTAAAGCAACAGATCGCGACGAACGCCCCGGCCCCGATCCCGGGTGTCTTGAGTTCCGCCCAAAAAGCGCCGAAACCGATCACCAAAAGAATCATCGAAAGATACGGATTGGCGAGCGCCCGAACCAATTGGTCCGCCCAGCCGGGCGTCATCAGTTGCGGATCATTCGTCAAATGATACAAAAGTTTGAATTCCCCGAAATCGGTCGCGATCTTATCGGCGAGGGAATAGCCGAGGGCTTCGCGACCGACCGTGAGGAACGGCGTGTTCAGTCGTGTAACCGGCGCACCGCGGATCCAATCGTCGCGATCCCCCTGCTGGTTCAGTTCCTCTTCGCAAAAGAACTCGACGATCGAAGGGTCGCTCTTGCGGGTCATTTTGTAAACCTGCAAGTCCGGGTCGATCATCGCGGCCGGGAGCGACCAGCGACGGAGCGATTTTCGGGCGAGGGAATGCGAGATCGTTTCGATGGCGGAGCGAATTTCCCGTTCGCTGAAAACCGCTTCCCCACTCCCGCCAAGAATCGCACCGTTGCCGAGCACGGTTTCCTGACAGGCGAGAGCGATGATCGCGGCATCCGAGCGGGCCTGGTGCGGGACATAGGCGACGGTCCGGACCCGCATCGGGTCGATGTCGTTGGCGAGAAAACCGGCCAAACTCAGGCTCGCTTCGAGCGAGCCGCCCGGGGAGTCGATCCAAAGGCAGATAAAATCGGCCGGAGGTTCTTCTGCGACGTTTTGGCCGGCCGCCGCCAACAGCGAACCGCCTCCCTCGATCGCCTTCCGGATTTGCCGCTCGACTTCGCCGGTTTTCGCCGAAGTGATCGGTCCGATCAAATCGATTCGGACCGTGCGGTTGATCTCGGTATACACCTTCGCGAAATTGATTTGCTCCGGCCGGATCCCAAGAGCTTTCGCGAGGCCGAGGAATCCGTCTTTCGCCTCGACCAAAAAATCGGCGAGACCTTGTTCCCGGGCTTCTTGGGCGGTCCAAAGGCCCGGAACTCCGGCGGGCAAAAAAGGCTCGTCCGGTTCCTTGAGCAGCTTCCCCTCTTCCCGCAGTCGTCCGAGACCGGCCCGGTCGGTCCAAACGGTTCCCGAATCGGTCTCCGCCTGCCAAAGTTCGACGGTCGGGTCGAGCATTTTTTCAACCGCCTTCTCGGGGAAACGTCGGCCGATATCCCGATAGGCTTGCCGGATCGCGGGGGTGATCCGTTTTTCGTCGACACCGGCATTCCCGAACTCGCAGTTATCCGAAACGATCAACTCTTCGCAGGCCAAGGCGAGCAGAATCGCATGCCCCTGAACCGATTGCGGAAAGAAGGCAACCGTTCGGATGCCGCGAAACTCGTCGGACGAAACGGTTTCCGCAAGACCGTAACACGCCCCGAATTGGCTCCCACGACCAAGCATGTCTTGATTCGGCGGCACTTGGAAGCTCAGAACCAGCGTCGGTCGGTTGCCCTGCCCCTCGCCGACGGTCCGCAATTCGTCCCGGATTTTGAGCAACGTTCGATTGATCGTCTGAACGCTGGACCAGGTGATGGGAAGCGGAATCTCAAGCAGTGCGACCGTTTTCCTAACCTCCGGTTCGGGAACCGCCTTCTCGGGAGCGACGTCCTCGAGAACGACCGCAACAGGAACGGCCTCAGCCCCCGCAACAGGAGCCGCCGGCTCGGGAGCGACGACCGCATCTTCCGCTCCGCGCACAAACGTGAGCGTCCCGAAAACCATCAAAACAAACAGCAAATGTTTTCCCATGCCGGAATGATCTTGGCCAGCGAGTCATTTTTTCGTCAAAGACACCGATGTGTCCGATTCGGATTTTACCATAATCCGCGAAAAATTGAACCGGAGCAGCGAACTGAGGCAAGAGAACTGAGGACCTGTAAAAAACAACCTTTGCAATCGTCCTTTTTTAACCACGGAATACGCGGAATAACGGAATAGACGGAAATGTAAAAATTCCGCGTGTTCCGTGTTAAAAAAACAGGCAATGAAAACCGTCCGTTACATAGCCGTCGCGGCTCGGACGATCAGTTCCGTTCTCGCAGCCGTTGGAGCTGCCGTTCGTCCCAGTTGCCGAGCTCCTTCAGCTTCGGCAGCGCCCGGGCCAGCGTTCGGGCTTCGTCTTCCGAAAAGCCGACGGACACGGTCGAAAAAACTTCCAGCGTCTTGATCTTCGCCAACGATTCGGCCAACCGCCGGTTGTCCGAACGTTTTTCGTCGTCCGGCCATTCGAAAGAGATCTTTTTCAAGGACGGAGACCGGGCAAGATTTTCGAATCCGGCGGCGGTCACGTCAGCCCCTTGAATTTCGGTTTTCTTGAGATTCGGGAATTTGGCGAGAATTGCCAGGCTTTCGTCGTTCGGTTTGGTTTTACCAAGACACCACCAAAGTTCTTCCAGTGTTTTCGATTGTTGCAGATATTCCAGACCGCGATTCGTGAAGGCGTTGCCCTGCAAGGAAAGTTCACGAAGCTCCGGGAGCTTCGAAAACACCTTGAGCGACACGTCGGTGAGTTTTGCGTTGTCCATGTGAATTTTTCGCAGCTTTTTTAAGCCTTCGAGTTGGGCCGCTCCGGCGTCGCCGATCCGGCAGCTTCCCCAAGACAGCGATTCCAGTTGGGTGAGTTCCGTAAGGTATTTCGCCGATTCGTTTGTCACTTGGCCGTCGCGAATCACCAGGGATTTCAATCGGGAAAATCGGGGAAGGAACGGCATCACGGCGTCGGTATTCCGCTGCGGATTGGTATAATAAACATCATCGAGATTCCGGTAACTCATATTGACTTCGACGACATGATTATCGGCATCGACTTTATACCAACCGCCGAGCCGTTTGACCGCTGCGGCGGCTTCGCGTTCTTCCTCGACCGGTTCCGGCAGTTTGCCGAGCGCCTCGACGGTAACGTCTCGAATAACCTCGAACTTGAGCGAGACGGTTTCGCCCGGCTTGATGTTCATGAGTTTCGTGCAGTATTGGTCGAGGCCTTTGATTTGGTCTTTGTCGCGGCCGCCGAGGAGTCGAAGCCTGTTTTCCCCGGGAAACGCCCGGGCCTTGAACGTCGTTCCGGAAGCCATCAGGAAAGGTTGCATGTCGATGACTTGTCGAAACTTGTTCGGCGAGGTGCAAACGTGGTCGATGTTGACGCCGTGCATGGGAACCGGTTCTCCGGTTTCGGCGTCGAGGAAACGCCCTTCGATCCAGCCGCATTGGTTGACATGCAGGTCGGGAACCTGGAACGTCGGGTTTTTTAGGGTAACTTCGACCGGCTCGATTTTGCCGAGCGTTTCGTTTTTCGGATCGTTTTCGTCGAGCACGAAAACGACGTACCGGCCCGGCCTGAAACCGAACGGCGTTCGATAATTCCCTTCCGCGTCGGTTTTCGTATCGCGATTGAGCTGCAACTGGTTATCCAAGGCGTTCATGTCGCAGAAACGAACGACGGTATTCGCCGCACCTTTGCCCGTCCGATCGTCGATCACGCGGCCTTGCAGTCGGGCGCCCGGTTGCAGGACGGCGTTGATTTCGTTCGAATCATCGGGGATTCGGACTTTCAGCCGGGCCTTTCCTTCGGTGAGAAAAACGAGAGAAGGCGCATTCCATATGACCGGTTTTCCGTTTTCCTTATCGGTTTCGAGTTGGAACGGCCCCTTCACGGTAAACCGTCCGTCGGCGTTTGTTTTCGTTTCAGTGATTTTGCCCGCGTCCTCGCTTCGTGCATACTCGACCTTGACGAGCACGCCTTCGAGCGGCTTGCCGCCTTCGTCGACGACCCGGCCGCTGACTTCATCGTACGTTTTCTTCTCGGTAACCCGCTTCGGAGATTCCGGCGGCGGCGTGTCGGCGAGCGGCGTACAATTATTGTCCCCTTTTTCGCTCAGGTAGAAATCGAGCTTGAATTCCTTTTCGGTTCCGAGCAGACGCACGTCTGAAACATTGGCCGTGATTTCCTTCGGATTCTCCTTGTCCGGATACTTGACAGCCCGGAAACTGTATTCACGCGGCACGGCGGGAAGCAGGGTTTCGTATTCGCCGACAGCGAGCTCTTTCTTTTTACCCGATCGAGGATTGTCTTGGCTGTTGAAATGAAGATACTTGTCCGCCGTGTCGGTCGCATAAACCGTTCCGCTGCGTCGGGATTCGTAATCGGTGTTTGTACGGTCGAAGGATTTCGGGGGATTCGGGTCCTTTTCATTAACCGTCACGTAAAAATCCGGGGCGGGGGAACCGTCCGGCATGAAAACCTTGCCGTAAAGCCGGATGCCGGGTTTCAGCACGACTTCGAGTTTCTTCTCTTCGCTTCCGTCGCCGACGCTGTAATTGAAGACCGACGGAGCCGCTCCCTTGTCGCTGTCGAAACTCAAGTTGTAGATCACGTTGGCGTTGTCCTGGAGTCGGAACTCCCCGTTTTTGTCGGTTTGTTGACCTCCGCCGGAGCCGTTATGCCAACGAACGCCGATGTAAACATCGGAAACCGGCGTCCCGTCTTCCAGCTTGACGGTTCCCTTGACGGAACCTTGTCGCGGCAGCGTGAGCGTCGGCAAACCGTCCTCGATTTTTATCTCTTTCCACGAATTTTTCGCTCTGCCGTAATACCGTTTCGATCCGTCCGGTTGAACGACGCCTCCCAAAGGTCCGTGAGCATTGAACGTCGAATCGTCGAGGAAGTTTTTCGGAACGGTATCGATCGTCGCGATGCCGTCGGCGTCGGTCAGGGCGTCGAACCAATTCAAACCGGACGTGTTGAATTGTTTGGCGTGCCGTTCCTTGGCATACGGACTGCCCCACATGACCGGCTCCGGTTTCGGCAGCTCGCACGGCTTTTGGATCAGCCAGGGATTGACTCCTGCTCCGACAAGCGGTTTTCCGTCCTGATCAACGACACGGATTTTGACCGGTTCGATCGGCGCGAGTTTCAAATGGAACGGCCCGTTACTGATTTTGTCCGGCGGCGTTACGGCGACCTCGCCCATGGGCTGATACGGATCGATTTCCTCGGTCGGACAGATATCGAAACCGACCCCTTTTTTGAACGCGATCAGTCTCAGGAGCGACAACTTTTCCGGATACAGGAATTGGAATTTTCCTTCCTTGTCCGTCCGAACAATTTCGGAGCGAACGGTCTGATAGGAACCGGCGACGAGAATTCCTTCGGCAGGTCGGCCTTCGGGATCGGCGACGGTTCCCGTGATGATACGGTCGGCCTTTTGAAGCGGAATCGTGATCGATTTGATTTCCCCGGTCTTGGCGTTCATGCTCCAACGGCCTTCGCCGATTCTCTTCCCGTCCGCATCGACGGCATAGACCATCCCGAAGAACGACGCATCTTGCGGTTTTTCCAGGGCAAATTCGCCGTTTTCGTTCGTCGTCGTTTCCCGATCTTGTGCGGCGGTTTCGCCGATGATGCGGACGATGACTCCAATAGCCGGTTTTTCCGCTTCGGCAAAGACGCGGCCGGTGATTTTTTCGGTTGAGACCGGGACCACGGATTCCGGCTCGTTGACAGGGACTTCCGTCTTCAACGGTTCGGCCGCGATTTTTTCGACGAATTCGATGCGGAACAGGCAGGCCGTCAAGAGAACGACCGCCCCGGAGATTAACAATATTTTTTTCATGGTTGACACCTTTTGTTCGTGATTCTCCTGGAGCAAACAGGCGACCCGATGTTTCAGGCCGCGACCGAAAATCGATTGGCGGGCCACGAATTGCGTCGGGGCGTTCTCATGCAGCAGGAGCAGTGTTTTGGCGAACTCGAAAACACCCTCCCGCCGCACTCCGAACGCCGCGCGATCGCAAAGTCGCTCGGCCGCTTCCTCGACCCGATGCACCGCGAGATGGGCGATCGGATTGAACCAATGCGGCAACGCCAAAACACGCACGAAAAGCGACTTCCAAACGTCGCGCCGCCGGAAATGCTCCAGTTCATGTTTCAAAATGCCGCAGCGGCCCGCCTCCGAAAGTTCGCTCCAAAGTTCGTTCGGGATAATGAGTCGGTATCCTCGAACGGTTCGGATCAGGGCAGGACCGAGATTTTCGCGACCGTCGGAAACGAACATCGGGATCGATCGCGCATCGAGACCGTGCTCTTCCAACAGCCGACGCCACGGCCCGGCGAAGTCCTCACCCGCCGGGACCGTTTTCCGAAGCCGCGACAGGAACCGTAGGTATCCGGCCGCCGCAAGGAATATCGAAACGACCATCCCGCCGACCCAAACGGCAAAAATGGTCTTGAATAGCCAAGGTTTCCAATCGAACGGTTTCGTCTCGACAACCGGCGGCAGCGAGGCGGTCGCGATCGGTTCCGGGAACGACGCGATTTCCGGACGCTGAACAGGCCGCGGATGCTCGAATTCCAGCGGAGTGGGAAGCGGTGCCGGGGGGGACGCGGCGGGATTTTCCGGAGAGCGCGGAGTACCGGCTAAATGAGTGAACGGAATTTGGACCACGGGCTGCAACCAGAACCAGCCGCTCAGCAGTACCGCGAGCCAAAGGAAGCGGGAGAGATGCGGCAATCGATCTTCGGTTTTCCGCAGCGCAAGGAAACAGACGCCGCCGCAAACCGTGAGAAGAAACGTCGTTCGAAGTAAAGAATAAAGGATATCTTGCATGATCGATTATTTTTTTTCGTTTTGTGCGATCAGTTCCTTGAGTATGGTGATTTCGTCCGGTTTCAATTTTCTTTTCTCGCTCAAATGGGCGATCAGCGGGGCCAGGCTGCCGCCGCAGATTTTGGCGACCTTTTCGAAGAACGTGTTGGACGCGACCTCGGTTTCGACGACCGCTTCGTAAAGAGCGGGATAACTGCCGCTACGGGTCAGGACCCCTTTCTCGACCATCCGGTTGAGCCGGGTTTGGATCGTCGTGTAACCCACCGGGCGGGGATAGTTTTTGTGCACGACGGTCAACGTCGAAGGCCCGAGCTTCCAAAGAAGGTCGAGCAGTTCCATTTCCCCTTCGCTGAGCGGGATGAGCGGTTGTTTTTTTACGGTTTTCGGTTTAGACATGGTTTTCAAATAATGAACGGATTTGTCGCCGACGAGTTTACGACGTCTTTCGTAAGTTATTTTACGACAAGACTAGTAAGTCGTCAAGTCGAAATTTCGAAAAATATTAAGAATTTTTGACGGATCGCCCCCCGAAGAATCAACGATCGTTCGGCGTCTTGGCGAGAGGCTCGAAAGAGAATGGGGGCACCGGCGTCAGCGCCGCTCGGCTCAACGGATTGCAGGTTACACGATTTTCTTATACTTCCCGCGGCGGTTGGCCAAGCGGTCGGGTGATTCGGCGAGCATCATCTCTTCGTAGGCCGAAAAGTTGCCGCCGAACCAGCGGACCTTGCCGTCCCCTTCGAACACGAGCATGTGCGTGCAGATGCGGTCCAAGAAGAACCGGTCGTGCGAAATCACGATCGCGCAGCCCGAAAATTCGATCAACGCCTGCTCCAAAACCCGCATCGTGTTGACGTCCAAATCGTTCGTCGGTTCGTCGAGCAGCAGGAGGTTCCCCCCTTTGCGTAGCAGCTTCGCG
Source organism: Thermoguttaceae bacterium (assembly GCA_031549145.1). Classification (GTDB taxonomy): domain Bacteria; phylum Planctomycetota; class Planctomycetia; order Pirellulales; family Thermoguttaceae; genus JAVBSX01. Next base: position 23,112 of record JAVBQI010000103.1, read on the forward strand.
AGCAATATCCGGTTGCGTTCCCCGCCGGAACTTTGGCCGACCAGCTTTTGCTGTTGCGTGCCCCGAAAATTGAACCGCGAAACATAAGCCCGCGAATTCATCTTGATCGGGCCGAGCTCAATCAGGTCCTTCCCGTCGGTGATCTCCTCGAAAATCGTCTTCGAATCGTCCAAAATATCCCGGTGCTGATCGACATGGGCGAGCTGTACGGTCGGGCCGATCTCGATTTGTCCTTGGTCCGGCTTTTCCTCGGCGGTGATCATCCGGAACATCGTCGTTTTCCCGGTCCCGTTCGGGCCGATCACCCCGACGATCCCCCCTCGCGGCACATCGAACGAGCAATCTTCGATCAGCGTCGTCGGCCGACCGGCGATTTCGTACCCTTTCGAGACCCCTTTGAACGTGAGCACTTTTTCCCCAAGTCGCGGTCCGGGAGCGATTTGAATGATCGCATCGCTCTTCTCGTCCAACGTCTGCTGCGAGGCCAACTGCTCATAGGCGTTGATACGGGCCTGGTTCTTTTGCAGCCGACCTTTGTGGGCCATACGAATCCAGTCGAGTTCCTTTTCGAGCGTTTTCTGCCGCAGGGTTTCCTTTTTTTCCATGACCCGGAGCAGTTCCGCCTTTTGCGCCAACCAAGACGAATAGTTCCCTTCGAACGGAATGCCGCGGGTATTGTCGAGTTCGAGGATCCATTTCGTGATGTTGTCCAAAAAATAACGGTCGTGGGTCACGATAATGACCGTGCCGGGATAATCCCGGAGCGTTCCTTCCAACCACTGGACGGTTTCGGCGTCGAGGTGGTTTGTCGGCTCATCGAGCAGGAGCAGGTCCGGCTTTTCCAACAACGCTTGACAAAGGGCGACCCGACGGCGTTCACCTCCGGACAGCTTGCGGACGATCGCGTCATCGGGGGGCAGCACAAGGGCATCGGCCGCGATGTCGATCGTCCGATCGATTTCCCAGCCGTTGACCTGGTCGATCTCTTCTTGCAGTTTGCCCATCTGCTCCATCAATTTGTCGAAATTGTCCGCCTGGTCCGGATCCCCCATCGCGGCGGCAACCTCGTTGAACTTGTCGATCTTTTCCTGGATC
>JAVBQI010000068.1:0-41990 GCA_031549145.1 Thermoguttaceae bacterium
GTACTCGAAAACGTGGTCGATCAAATCGGCACGGACCTTCCCTTTGGCCGTATGCTGGAACGAACGGTGTCCCTTGGTCGCCTCGGCGACGCTGGGCGGGACGTTTTTCGGCCGCATGCCCCGGGCGGCATGATTGTTCAAATCGCTCGGCAGGCCGGGGTCTTTTTCGATCGCGTTGCGGTCCCCTTCCCATTCCCGACCGAAGATTCCGATGTCCGCTTTGCCGTCGCCGTCCCAATCGCCGACGATCGGTTGATCCGCGCCGGTCCCCAGCTGGGCGATCAAATCTTCCTCGTCCCAGACGCCGTTGCCGTTCAGGTCGATGTACCAAAAACCGTCGTGATAAACGGCGACCTCGGCGATCCCATCACCGTTGAAATCCCCGACGATCGGACGCGCTCCCTCCAAACCGAAAGTGTGTCGCTCGACCGCCTTGCCGTATTTGTCCCGGACGATCCATTTCCCGCGATTCAAGGAGACCGGCTGCCAGGAGACGTTGGTGTACGCCGCCGAAGCGAGGGCCGAAGTTTGCAGATCGGCCGATTGCGTCTCGTTCTCGCCCCGGGGATAACCGCCGTTGAGGACGCTCAAGTGCCAAGTGTAATTCGGCTCCGGCAGCCCGCCGCCCCCCATTTCCGGACCGAGCCGGTCGGTGTTCGTTCCCGGCTGGTACGAAATGTGGTTGACCGGAACGAACTGACCGGTGACGCCTTGGGGCAGTCCCGGATTGAAATGCGGCAAATCGGGCGGGTTGCCCGGCGGAGTAACCGGCGGGTCGACCGGCGGAACCAGATCGCGCAGCACTTTGACTTCGCTGAAGTTGTTCAATTTGGAGTGTTCGGCGTACCCGAGATGTATTCCGATGATCGCGTCGTTCTTGAACGAATCGACCAGGATGCCGGCCGCCCGAAGTTCCGCGATCGTCGAGGTATCGTAAGCGTTGATCGCTTTGCCGCCCGTCGTGCCGGGAGTGTCGATCCCGTCGATGTAACCGTCCGGCTGCTCTTCGAGCACGGAATATGTCCCTTCGGGAAGCATGGTAAATTCGTAGTACCCGTTCGCATCGGTTGTCGCCTTGATCACGTTGCCGTTGGCGTCTTTGAGCGGATTTCCCTGGGCATCGGCCAAAATCAACACGACCCCGGCGATCGGCTTGACGCCGTTTTTGTACTCCCCGGTCCAATCGGGCGGGGCGACGGTCGGGTCCGGATCGTTCGCGTACAGGTGCTTCGTTTCGCCGTCTTGAAAAACGTAGCCGCTGAGCGAACCGGGTTTCAGTTCCCCGAAATTGTTGTTTTTATCTTCCTTGCCGGGGGTCGGATCGATGTCCTTGATTTCGTCGTTGTCTCCCACTTTGCCGGTGTCGCCGGGTGTGTCCTTGCCGTCGAGATAATCTCCCGGCTGCGTTTCCCGAACGGCATACAACTTGCAGGGGTCGAGATGATCGAAATTGTAATACCCGTTCGCATCGGTCTTGACCGTTCGCTCGGTCGAGACGTATTTTTCCTGGGTCGAATCCCAGATATAAAGCGTGATCTCGACATTCGGGATACCCGCTTCGCCGGTTTCTTTGATGCCGTTATCGTTCTTGTCTTCATAAACGTAACCGCCGATCGAGGCGGGGAGGCGTTCGCCGAAGTTGTAATTAATCCCATGCGCGTCGTATCCGACGATGATCTCCGTGAGCGTATTTTCGGTCGGATGCAACGCGATCCCACCGAGGGAACCGACCTGGTCCTTTCCCTCGAAATATTGATCCGCCGGCGGTTGCTTTTCGGTGATCTGGTATTTTTTGAACGGATCGAGATTATCGAACTTGTAGGAACCGTCCGCGGCGGTCGTTTGCGTGATTCCGGTGTTGACGTATTTTTGGCCTTCCTCGTCCCAGACCCAAAGGGTCAGTTCGATGTTCGGAATCCCTTTTTCGTTCTCTTGCTTGATTCCGTCGCAGCTGTCGTCTTCGTAAACGTAACCGCTGAGCGAGCCGGGCTTCAGTTCCCCGAAGTTGTAGTCCGTCCCGTGCTGGCCCGCCTTGAGCGGAATCTTGCTGATTTGATCGCCCGGGTTGGTCGCCTCGCCGCCGAGCGAGCCGGCAGCGTCCAAACCGTCGATATACCCGTTCGGCTGCTGTTCCGTAATCCGATACTCGGCGTTCGGGTCGAGATTCTCGAAAATGTAATAACCGTACCCGTCGGTTTCCGCGGTCTTGCCCGTGTTGACGTACTTCGAGCCGTCCCATTTCCAAAGCGTCAGTTGAACGCCCTTGATCCCCTTTTCGCCGGTCTCTTTAATACCGTTGTTGTTGTAATCCTCGTAAACGTAGCCGCTGAGCGAGCCGGGCTTCAACTCTCCGAAATTGTAATTGACCCCGTGCTGGTTCGCCCCGAGCGGAATGTCGCTGATTTGATCGCCCGGATTGAGAGCCTCGCCTCCGAGTGAGCCGGCGGTATCCAAACCGTCGAGGTACCCGCCCGGTTGAGTTTCCGTAACCCTGTAAATTTTGTTCGGGTCCAGATTGTCGAAAAGATAATAACCGTCCTTATCAGTCGTCGCGATCTTGCCCGTGTTGACGTACTTCGAGCCGTCCCAGACCCAGAGGCTGAGTTGAACGTCCTTGATTCCCGCTTCGCCGGTTTCCTTGAGCCCGTTGTTGTTGTTATCTTCGTAAACGTAACCGCTGAGCGAGCCCTTTTTCGGCGTCTGGGTAAACGCCCCGATCCCGGCGGCGGTCTGCACCTCCTTGGGCGGGGTCGTTCCGTATCCGACATCGGGGAGATCGAGACCGACATTGGCGGGATCGTCGTATCGATCGTAATACACCGCCGAAGCTTCCAGCGTATCGTAATCGGGATGAGTAAAGATGCCGGTTAAAATCGACCCTTCGAATTCCTTCCCTTCAGCGATCGCACTGGTGTTGTCTTTGCCGTTGCGGACATCGTATTCGTCGACGTCGATCGAGAAAACGAATTTTCCGCCCGCTTCGAAATCGGTGAACCGGATCACGAGCAGTTGCCCGCCGTCCTCGACGCTGAATTCGTAGGAGCCGACCCCTTCCATGGAAACGAACGCAAAGGGACCATACCCGTAAACGCCGCCGTTTTTCCCCTCCGTATCGAAAAAACATTCTCCGGGATCAATGATACCGTTTTGGTTTTTGTCGAGATTGATCCGAATTTCCGTCAACTGCGTTCCCGCGGCGCCGCCGTTCCAGTTGATCTGGAACACGTCGCCGTACTGGTCCATTCCCATGCCGCGGTCGTCTTCGAAATAGACCGACCCGAAATTGATGTCCGGCGTCTGGGGAAACGCGAACGTCAGCGGATCGGCCGAAAGAGCGAGCCGCTGTTCCATTTCCTCGAAACGAAGTACCCGCGTTTCCAGTTTCTTCTTTTCGTTCTTTTGCGAGAGATGTTGATCGGGAGCAATGCCGAGTACCGCTTGCCAGGTTACCTGTTCGATTTTCCCGGTGTTGGTGAGCCGTCGTTTGGGTTTGCTCTGCATTGATTGACGCTTGGTTGACACGGCGTTTCCTTTTGATAAATCAAATTATGTATTGATCGGCGCAAAAAATTCGATCCGCTTCGCAACGCAAACACTCACGATCCTTTGTTTTGGGGAGATCGCTTTGTTGCATTTCGAATCATCGAGGACCAAATTTTATGATCAGACCAGTACAATGAATTTCAAATCTCGAAAATCGGCGGCACACATTGTGTAGGCAGCCTATTTTATCCAAATAGATATAATATCCTTACTATTTGGTCCTCATCGAATATCATCGGACAAAGAAAAAGAAATGCGTAAGAAAAATTGAAAGAAACCTAAAAAAAGGAATAGTTTGCCCAATCTGTTTTTGATAAGACGGTATTCAAACAAGAAGGATTTTTTACGCGATTAAGAAATCAATATTTTTGCTAAAACAGGTAAAATAAAGAAGTTTGCAAAAACGGTTCCCTTTTAAACCGCTTCCTTACGGTCGCGGCTCTGATCGTTTGTTAGAAAGATTTCTGCGGATCGGCTAATCGAAACTCCCGTCGTTGACCTCGACGATAAGAGCGATCGCCTTTTCGATCATCTCATCGCCGATCCGCCGAAAATAGGGATCGTAAGCCAACACGGGCTCCCGGACCTTCGGGGTTTGATACAGCCCTTGGCGATGCAGCAGGTGCTTGAAGAAATGTAGGGAAATATCGAGGTGTTGATTGGAAAACGCCAGGATCGGCTGCAATCGTTCGTATAAAACAACCGCCTTCTCGCGGCGGCCCGCCTGATACAGCTCGTAAATTTTGCAATAGATCTCGTGCAGGCCTGTCGGCACCATCGCATGAACGCCCCGGTCCAACGCTTCGATCAACTGCATCACCGCCCAGCCGCCGGAAACGTTCAACCGGTTGCCGCTCCCCTCGATCATCGCGGTGTATTTCGGCCCGGCCGGAGAGGTTTCGATTTTCAGGCAACGAAAACAAGGAATCTCTTCGAAGAGACGCAGCAACAGTTCTTGCGGTGTGCCCCGGCCGGCGAGGTCGAAATCTTGAATCATCAAAAAACGAGGCTCGAGCGCGGCGATCGCCCGGACTTCTTCTTCGTATTGCCGCTCATTTTCAAAAACGAGTTGAACCAAGACCCCGTCGACGCCGGCCCGGATCAGGTTGCCCACATTTTGCAGGCGTTCCGCTCCGGTCGGAGCACTCGCCCCGCCGATCAGGATCGTCCGGTTGGCATTCGCTTCGACCGCCGCCTTGACGATTTTCTCCCGTTCTTCCGGCGTCAGTTTCCCGACCTCGCTTGCAACCACAGGCAACATCATCCCGCGAACGCCCGAGCCGATCGCATAATCGATATGCTTTTGCAGTCCCACGAAATCGACCGCGTCATTTTCCGTAAACGGCGTGTTGATCGACGGCACGATACCGAACAGCGGGAACAGTTCTTGGCTCACGAATAGGCGGAGGAGAGTGGGAAGTGAGAAGTGGGGAGTGGGAAGAATCCGACTCCCCGTGTTTTTGCCAGTTAAGACAAGGCTTGTTCGAAATCGGCGATGATGTCGGCGAGGTCTTCCAATCCGACGCTGACGCGAATGTAATCCGGGGTTACTCCCGCGGCAGTCAGCTCCGCATCGTTCAGTTGGCTGTGCGTCGTCGTCGCCGGATGTATCACCAAGGTCCGCGCATCGCAAATGTTAGCCAAATGTGTTGCTAATTTGACCGATTCAATAAACTTTTGCCCGGCCTCGCGACCCCCTTTGATCCCGAACCCGAGAATCGCCCCCATTCCGTTCGGGAGGTACTTTTTCGCGAGCTCATGATTCGGGTGCGAGGGAAGCCCCGGGTAGTTGACCCAAGCGACCTTCGGATGCTTTTTCAAAAATTGAGCAAGCGCGAGAGCGTTTTCGGAATGTCGCGGAGCCCGCAAGTGCAAGGTTTCCAAACCCTGGAGAAATTGAAAGGCGTTGAGAGGGCTAAGGCAGCCGCCGAGATCGCGCAGCCAATTCGTGCGGCACATCGTGATATAACACGCCTTGCCGAAGGTTTGATAAAAGTTCAAACCGTGATACGACGGATCCGGGCCCGTAAACTGAGACCATTTCTTCGGATCGGCTCCCCAATCGAAGTTGCCGCTGTCGATGATCACCCCGCCGATACAGGTGCCGTGCCCGCCGATCATTTTCGTCGCGCTGTACACGGCGATGTCGGCTCCGTGATCGAACGGCCGGAACAAAACCGGGGACAGGACCGTATTGTCGCTGATCACGGGCAGGCCGTTCTTATGGGCGACCCGGGCGATCGCCTCGTAGTCGAGTATTTCATTTTTCGGATTCGCGAGCGTTTCGTAAAACACGGCCCGGGTGTTCGGCCGGATCGCGGCGGCGATGTTGTCCGGCTTCGACATGTCGACGAGCGAAACTTCGATCCCGAATTTTTTGAACGTATTCAATAAGAGGGAAACCGTGCCGCCGTACAGCCCCGCCGAAGCGATGATGTGCTCTCCGCATTGGGCGAGGTTGAGCAGCGAAACGGCGACGGCCTGCTGCCCGCTCGAAAGCGCGAGCGCTCCGAGTCCCCCTTCGAGCGCGGTCATTCGCTCTTCAAACACGGTCGTCGTCGGATTGCCGAGTCGGGTATAAATGTAACCCGGCTCTTCGAGAGCGAAAATCTTTTGAGCATATTCGCTGCTTTTATAGACATAGCTGGTCGTCAAATGAATCGGGACGGCGCAGGAACCGGTCGTCGGATCGGCCGTTTGCCCGGCATGCAAAGCCTTCGTACCAAGTTGATAATCGGTCATTGTTGTGAGGGTAGAGGATAGAGGGTAGTGTTTAGAGTTTAGCCGAGCGGCGCAGACGCCAGTGCCGTACGGGACGGTTATTCGACGGGGAACCGGGATTCGGGGTCGTTGTGATAGGGTTGAAAATGGGCGGCCGGAAGGTTGCGAGGCGGTTCCGCCCGACCACCCGCCTGTTGAATCGGCTCGGCTTGGGTACCATCGAACTCGGTCGTCAACGGCTCGGTCTCGACCGTCGGAATTTGGTTCGCGATCTCGGCGGCTTCATCAAGGGGCTGCGAACGTCGCGAGGTTTCGTTCGGATCATTCGAATTCGGGTCTGCCGGGTTTAGTTGGATCAGCATTGCCAAAAGCCGTCGGCCGCTGATCTCGGGCGAAATCGTTTCGGTCACGTAATCGGCGATTTCCCGGTTGTATTCGACGATTTCGTCAATGAGTTCGCAGCGAAGCGCAGCGGTCTGCCCGAGCGTAAAAATCAAGGCGTCCGTCGTAGCCGCGTCCGTTGTCGCTCCGGCGGAGAGCAGCGTGTTAAAGTATTCCTCCCCGGCGGCAACGGCGCCGGTTTTGGAAACGATCAAACGCTGCTGCAAAGGAATCCGTTTGTCTAACGACAAAGCCTTCGTGGTAAGCTGTCGATACTGCACCATTTGGTTCGCCTGAGTGTTGTACGGAACGACGAGCGGAAAATCGCAAGGGATCGGCAGTTCGCGACCTTGAGGTTCGTTGGCGAAAACGACCTGCCCGTATCCCTTTTGCCGATCCTGTAGGGCGGCCAATTCGTTTTGTTTAATAAGAACTTGCAGTTCCGCCGTTTTGCGTTCTTCGTTCGCCCATTTTTCCGCCGACTGGAAGAGCCGGACCCGGGCCGAATCGGTTTCCCGCTTATTGAGCAATTCCCGGACCCAGGAAGAAATTTGCGTTTCCTTGAAATAAAGGATTTTGTATTTTGCGATTTCTCCGGCGAGTTCCCAATAGGCGTGCAACAATTGCCCTCGCAGTTGCGGAGAGGTGGTGTTTTGAAGCAATTCGGCGAGCGGCAACGGTTGACCGGTGATGATCGAATGGGGATCGACCGGTTCGGAACTCATTTGCAGTTGGTAAAACGGGTGATTCGGATCGACGACGCTTCGCAAAGACTGCGGGACGGAGGCGACGGTCGTAGGCGCAGGACCGTGGGGTTGCCCCTGCTCGGCATAATCGGGCCGGGGATTCGGTCCTGGCGAACCCGGCAGCGGTTGTCGGGGCGAACCAGGCAATGCAGGGGGAGATGGGCGTTTTCGGTCCGGTGCCGGCCCAGCACCGGGGCCGCCCGAGGGGCGAAGCTCGGCGTCGTAATGTTGGGGAGCGGAACCTGAAAGCGGGGGGGGCAGAGCCGGTTGCGCTTGCTTTGGAGCATAGGACGAAGGTCTCTGCGAAAACGTATCGGTCGAACCCGAAGTCCCCAGATCGAGCTCGTTCGAGGCCGGCTCGAATTCGTCCTCGCTTCCAATCTGTTGGGAGGTAGCATACTGGGCGAAGAGGGAGGATTCCCGCGATTCCTGGAAAACCAGCGGCGTCACCAAAATCGCCAAACAAATTCGAGGAATCGCAATACGCTTCATTGTTGTCAATATTCTCATGATTTGAAGCCGGGGCATTTCGCGTTTCACACATGCCTGCCGAAATGAATTGTGTGCAAGGTATCAGTAAGAGCGGGGCAATATTATAGGAAAAATAACGGTTTGATTGTAACAGTTTGCGAGAGAGAAAAAAACGGGGGTCGATTGAAACGGGAAAACGCCATTTTCTACGAGATTGGAGGGGGCTTTCCCGGAGAAGGCTTCTCGATTACAATACAGGTTTAATCCTTTTTGGTTTTTAACCATAAGGTTCCTTCATTCGTCAACCCGAAATCTTTACCAGGAGTACCCTCGTGAGTGAACAAAGTTTTCTGATGGCCGACGGCAACGAAGCCGCGACCCTGATTGCCCACAAATGTAACGAAGTGATGGCGATTTACCCGATCACGCCTTCTTCGACGATGGGAGAATTGGCGGACGAATGGGCCGCCAAGGGGAAAACCAACATTTTCGGTACGATCCCGAGCGTCGTCGAGATGCAGAGCGAAGCGGGCGCGGCCGGAGCCGTGCACGGTTCGCTCCAGGGCGGTGCGCTGACCTGCACGTTTACCGCATCGCAAGGGTTGCTCCTGATGATCCCGAACATGTTCAAAATCGCGGGGGAATTGACGCCGACCGTCTTTCACGTCTCGGCCCGAACCGTCGCGACCCACGCCCTGTCGATTTTCGGCGATCATTCCGACATCATGGCCTGCCGTTCGACCGGTTGGGCGATGCTCGGCGGCGGCAGCATCCAGGAAACGCACGATATGGCGATGATCGCCTATGCGGCGACCTACAAATCCCGCATTCCGTTCGTGCATTTCTTCGACGGCTTCCGGACCTCGCACGAAGTCAACAGGATCGAGCCGCTTTCCGATGAGGTGATCAAGCAGATGCTCGATATGGACGCGATCACGGAGTTCCGGCAGCGGGCGATGAACCCGGAAAAGCCGGTCCTCCGCGGGACCGCCCAAAACCCCGACGTCTTTTTCCAGGCTCGGGAAACCTGCAACCCGTATTACGAAAAGGTCGCCGCGATCGTCCAAGGCGAAATGGACAAGTTCGCGAAACTGACCGGTCGGTCCTACCACCTGTTCGATTACTTCGGTGATCCCGATGCCGAACGGGTGATCATTGCAATGGCCTCTTCGACCGGCGTGGTCGAGGAATACCTCGATGCGGTCGGCAGCGGCCAAAAGATCGGTTTGGTCAGCGTTCGGCTGTACCGTCCGTTCGACGCCGCCGCGATGGTCAAGGCGCTGCCGAAAACGGTTAAAAGCATCGCCGTTCTCGACCGGACGAAAGAGCCGGGCTCCCTCGGCGAACCGTTGTACCAGGACGTTGTTACCGCTTTGGCCCAGAACTGGACCGGCGATTGGCTCAAGGTGATCCGCGGCCGCTACGGACTTTCGTCCAAGGAATTCACCCCCGCGATGGTCAAGGTCATATATGAGGAATTGGCGAAAGATCATCCGAAAAAGGAGTTTACCGTCGGGATCAAGGACGACGTTTCGAATTTGAGCCTCGATTACGACCCGCATTTCTCGACCGAAGCCGAGGAGGTCAAACGCTGCATGTTCTTCGGACTCGGAAGCGACGGAACGGTCGGTGCGAACAAGGACACGACGAAGATCGTCGGCGAAAATACCCATTTGTATACGCAAGGGTATTTCGTTTACGACTCGAAAAAGGCGGGCTCGATCACGGTCTCCCACCTCCGTTTCTCGCCGAAGCCGATCAAAGGTTCGTACCTGATCAGCAAGGCGAACTTTATCGCATGTCACCAATTCGTTTTTACGGAAAAAGTCGACATGCTCGCCGCCGCCGTCGAAGGGGCGACCTTCCTGCTCAACAGTCCTTACGGACCGGAAGATGTCTGGCGAGAGTTGCCCGTCGAATTGCAGCAGGAAATCATCGCGAAGAAGATCAAGTTTTATGTCGTCGATGCCGTCAAGGTCGCGAAAGAGACCGGCATGGGCGGTCGGATCAACACGATCATGCAGACCTGCTTTTTCAAGCTCGCCGGCTTTCTCCCGGAAGAGGAAGCGATCGGCCATATCAAGAAGGCGATCCAGAAAACCTACGGCAAAAAGGGTGAAGCGATCGTTCTCAAGAATTACGCCGCCGTCGATGCCTCCCTCGCCGCCTTGAAAGAGGTCAAGGTTCCGGGCGAAGCGTCTTCGAAAAAGCATCGTCAAAGCGGTACGGTCGGCAAGCCGGACGCGTTCGTCAAGGACGTACTCGGGGAAATTTTGGCCCAGCGCGGCGATGATCTCCCGGTCAGCGCTTTCCCGGCCGACGGGACTTTCCCGACGGCGACGAGCCAGTACGAAAAGCGGAGTATCGCGATCGACATCCCGATCTGGGATCCGAACGTCTGCATTCAATGTGCCCAGTGCTCGCTCGTTTGCCCTCATGCGGCGATTCGGCTCAAGAAATTCGATCCGTCGATTCTCGAAAAGGCGCCCTCGAAATTCAAGACCGCCGATTGGAAGACAAAAGAGTATCCCGGAGCGAAGATGCGAATTCAAGTCGCTCCGGACGATTGCACCGGCTGCGGAGCTTGCGTTCATTTCTGCCCGGGCAAGAACAAGCAGGTCGAAGGCCGCAAGGCGATCAATATGGAAGATAAGATCGAGCACCTGGACGTCGAGCGGGAGAACTGGGACTTTTATTGCACGATTCCGGGGGCCGATCGGGCTGAGGTTTCGTCCGATACGATCAAGGGTTCGCAGCTTCTCAAGCCGCTCTTCGAGTTCTCTGGCGCCTGTGCCGGTTGCGGCGAAACGCCTTACATCAAGCTGATCACGCAATTTTTCGGTGATCGGATGATGGTCGCGAACGCGACGGGCTGCACCTCGATTTACGGCGGCAACCTGCCGACGACGCCGTACTGCGTCGATTCGAATGGCCGGGGCCCGGCCTGGGCGAACTCGCTCTTCGAGGACAACGCCGAGTTCGGACTTGGGATGCGGCTCGCGGTCGATCAGCAAAACCAGTTCGCCCGCGAGATTCTCACGGCGAAGCGGGACACGATCGGTGCCGAACTGGTCGACAACCTGCTGAACAACAAGCAGGAGACGGAAGCCGAGATCGCCCAACAGCGGGTTTGGGTTGCCGAACTGAAAGCGAAAATCGCCCAGTGCCAAAAGGACAAAAAGGAAGGCGATGATTGCTCGGTCGGATTGAATCTGCTCAACGCGTCCGATGCGTTGATCCGGCACAGCTGCTGGGCGTTCGGCGGCGACGGTTGGGCCTACGACATCGGGTACGGCGGTTTGGACCACGTTTTGGCGAGCGGCCGGGACCTCAACATTTTGGTGCTCGACACCGAAGTGTACTCGAACACCGGCGGGCAAGCGTCGAAATCGACGCCGCTCGGAGCGGTCGCGAAGTTCGCGGCCGGCGGCAAGCCGACGCGGAAGAAAGACCTCGGGCTGATGGCGATGTCGTACGGCAACGTGTTTGTCGGGCAGATCGCGCTCGGGGCCAATCCGATGCACACGATCAAGACGATCAAGGCGGCCGAATCGTATCGCGGCCCGTCGATCATCATCGCCTATGCGCACTGCATCGCCCAGGGCATCAACATGGAAACGGCCCTCGATTTGCAGAAGGACGCGGTCAACTGCGGTTACTGGACGCTTTATTCGTACGACCCGCGGAAAGAGCAGCCGCTGGAAGTGACGAGTAAAGAGCCGAAGGGTTCGCTCAAGGATTTCGAGGCGAAGCAGAACCGTTTCTCGGTGCTGAGCCGTTCGAACCCGCAGGTTTACGAGAAGCTGCAAGCCCAGTTGCAGCAGCAGATCGACGAACGCTTCGCCTTCTACACGGCGATGGCCGAGGCGCAGAAATAGGACCTGCCGTCCAGGCAGCAGGCTTCGCCTTCTATCAAACCGCGGCCTTGTTGGGCCGCTGCCGTATTGAAGACGGAAACCTTCAACGAAGGCCGGGGGCTCACCTCCCCGGCCTTTTTTTTGTCGATTGAATTCTTCAATCATTTCATTTATGATCGATTATTGATCTTAGCAAAAGAAGCGAATTCTTCAAAGCAATAAATTCCCGTCATTCCCGCCTGCGCGGGAATGACGGAATATGAGTTTCAGTATTTCCGCAGAGAACGGCAAAGAGGATCAAAACATGAGCGATATTCCAAACAAACAATCTCTCCCTTCCGATACGTTCTCTGTGTCGGGACGCAAAATGCCCATTTGGATCAATTGCCTGTTTTGGGGAAACATACTTCTGTTTGTTCAATTTTCTCTCTTTCCGATCTATTTGATTGGATTCGTATTGATCCTTTCGGGATTGGATGGGCTTTTCAAGCTCAAGAACATGGACGAATCTTATTATTCCCGATTACGCCTTGTGAGAGGAATCGTTTATTTTGAACTGGTTGTCTCCTTGGGGCTGTTAACCGTCGAATGGTTAATGCGGGGCCAGTTCATCGACGTGCCGAAAACCATTCTTGCCCGAAATGCTCTCGGGCTTTTTGCTTTGGCGATACTGCCTCAATGCTTTGGCATGATCGTGCTTTGCCGGGCGCTGCAAATGCCGTGTGAAAAGATGCAATTCGACAAGCCTGTCAAAGGTTTAAGGACGACCCGCCTCCTTCTTCTCTGGTTTTTGGTTTTCCCTTTTCTCGTACTTTGGGGAACGACCTCTCTTCTGGTTCCAACGGAAACTTTTGAGATAAAAGATTTCACGTTTAAGTTGACGCCCGACAACTCGTCTTTTTTCGAATCGATTTTCATTATTTTTGTTCTCGTGTTCGGAATATCGATCATTCATTTTTTCGTTTCTTTGACACGAGCATATCGGGCCTTTCACGCACTGGAGATCGTTGCCGGCGCCGAAGAGTCCGACTGAAGAAAGAATGACACTTCTGAAATTTGATTGCGCAATTCTTCTTGGGTTCCAGCGAGAAAGCCGCAAACGGCTGTCTGGTTCCCTAGTGTCTCAAAAAGAGCAGAAAAAAATCGATTTTTTGCCCCTTTTTGCATCGCGGTAATTTCTTTTATCAAAAGAAGTTAGAAAAATCAGCGGGAAATAATTTTCCGTTTGAATCAAAATACTTCTGCCAAAATCCTCCCATTGGCTATAGTACGATGGGGTCAATGTATGTTCCGTCGTTTTCGACAGTCAAAATCGATACAAAAATCTGGATATTGTTTTTTAAAAAGGCAATAGACCCAATCGAAGTACGACCGTGAGAGCACGATTACCATTACCGTTTTCTTTCTGCTGCGCGTTTCTTGCAACGGCGCAATGGGTTTCGGCCGACAGGGCCAAAATCAGCGATTTTCAAACCGAAGGGAACATCTCGCAAGAGGTGATGAGACATTATTCCGATCCGGTCAATTTCCCTTTTTTGGACGAGCCGATCGACGAAACGACGATGCTGTGTACGGAGAGCCCGACAGGGCCGCCTCCGTCGGAAGATTTGGTGGTTTTCAAGCGGGAGAATTTTGATCGCGATTACACGTATCCGCAATCAAGGTCGAGCAGCATGTTCTTTGTTCCGGAAATACCGCCCCCTCCTCCGCCCACCCCACCGCGGAGAGATAGGCCCCCGCCGCCAGATACCTACGTTCCGGAGCCGGGGACGTTATTGTTGTCCGGGTTGGGGTTCGCCGGACTGCTGTCATTTTCCTGGCGATTCGGCGGCAAATTGGGACGAGAGAGTTGAAATTTCTGACGAGGTAACGTGAGCGGCTCGACGAATCCGCCGGTTCGTCAAGAGCAAGCCCGCTGTTATACCGGCTGCGGTATAACGATCTTGCGCGTTATTCCGAATGGATCGCCGCCGGGCCTGTTAAAATAATCCGCTTGTAGGACGATCTTCGATCTTATTGGTTCAATCTCTTTTTTGGCATGCCCGGAATGTATCCGTCTCCGTAGTTATACGCAACGTAGGGAGCGGACTCGAATCTCTGATTTTTCTTGGATGAGCGGACGATCAACCAGTTAGGATAAATTGCACCGTTTCGGAAATGCCCGAAAAGCATGTCGTGCGTGGGGCAAGCCGCGCATTGTTTCGCGATAGGAAAAACGGTTGCATGGTTTTCAAAAGGAGTTGAGCTTCTTGAGGGTGGCGACCGATCGCCTTTCGATTTCCGCAGGATGTGACAGGAAATCGGTATAAAAAATCGACTGATGATTTCGAGAAAAGAAATGGATTTTATTTTTCGTGTTATCTCTTGTTTAATTGCCGTATCGTTTTTAACGAACGAAATGGTTGAAACGGGAAGGGCAGAAACAGGTCGACGGATCGCCGCGCGACCGTCCAATGACCCAGCGCTCGAAACCGCTCACGAAAATCGTAGCGATAACGCGAATTCCCCAAGGCAAGTTTCGAAGGCCAACCCGATGTACCGGGGAACCAATCCTCCGGAACCGTGGGGAGCCGTCCCAAGTCCTGGTTTTACCCTGCCGCAAACGCCGTATCAGTTGGAGGCGAGGCAGAAGGTAAATGAGAGCAACAATCATGGCTTAGATTACATTTCGATCGACGAATTGCAGGCTTTGGCCATCGCGAATAACCCGGAACTATCGCGAATGTATTACAAGATTCAAGCGGCCCAGGGGGAACGGGTTCAAAGCGGCCTGTATCCCAACCCTTCGCTCGTGATCGATTCCGTTGAGATGGGAAACGATCGGGCGGGAGGAATGCAAGAAATCGGAATTGAGCAGGAAATCGTTACATCCCATAAAATCGGTCTCGATTCCTGCATTGCCCAACGCTCTTGGGAAGTGACGAAACAGCAGTATGCCCTTTCGGTTTTGGCGATTAAAAACGAAGTCAAAATCAGGGCCTACGAGGTGTTGGCCGCCCAGCAAACGGTTCAATTTCGCGAGCAATTGCTGCAAATTGAAGACGAGGCGGTTCGAGTCGCGGAAAAAATGTATGAAGCCCGGGAAACCTCGCTGATCGACATGATTCAAACCCGAAACAAGAGAAATAGGACGGCTCTTGAACTTAAGGAAGCGAAAAACAACGAAGTTCTGAATTGGCAACGGTTGACAATGGTCCTTGGTGTTCCGGATTTTCCCGATCGACAAATCACGGATTCCTTGGAGATTTTCGCTCAGGAAATGGATTGGAGCGCCGTTTGGTCGCGGCTGTTGGCCTCAAGCCCGGAACTGACGTTGGCTCAAAACAAGGTTCGGGTCGCTCAATCGGTCTTACAGCGGGCGAGAGCGGAGCGAACGCCGAATGTGACGGTCGGTGCGGGGGTTGGGTACGACAATTCGACGAACGACACGTACGCCAATATCGGAGTTAACCTCCCGATTCAAATATACAATCGCAATCAAGGAAACATTCAAAAGGCGTTGGCCGAGCTTGCAGCAGCCCAACGCGAAATCGATGTTCAAAAGCTCTTGCTTCAAGAACGCCTCGCGGATGTTTTTAATCGATATAAAAATGCTAAACAATCGGTTGAAATGTGCAAAGAAAGTCTCTTGTCGGATTCGGAGACGGCACTCAACCTCTGTTTAAAAGGATATAAAAAAGGAGAGGTTTCCTATATTGAATTACTTAGTGCTGAAGAAAGTTTCATCGAAGCTAAAAACCAATATATCTTCAGCCTTAAAGAGCTTTGCATTTCAGTTGCATTGATTGACGGCCTCCTCCTGCAAAGAGGGGTGGGATCGTCGACGGAATAAGTGATCGAACGTGCATGTATTTGTAGTTGCAAGTACATTTTCGAGTTGCCTATTTTAACAAAGGAGGAATTGAAAAGGGAATTATGGTGAGAAAATAAAGTTTGTGTTGGAAGTCAACATTCGGACCAGGTCAACCTGTATCAGTCAAAAAGCAGTGATTCGTAATGATAAGCTGCAAAAGCGACTTAAAACATGGTGATTTGGTTTGAGTGGTCAATGAAATGATGCACTAGCCCCAAGCGTCAGCGCGGGGTGATTGAGCCCATTTCAGATGCAATTATCACCCCGCGCTGACGCTTGGGGCTAGTAAAACGAAATGCAATGCTCTCATTTTTTGTAAAATCAAAGAAATTGTAAAAAATGTTTAAAATAAACAGTTTTGGAGTTTATTTAAAATAGCGTTGCTAGAGAAATTTTTACAAATAAACTGAGATTATCGATAAAAAAGTTTTTTCTGATTACAAGATTTTACTAAACTGCATCGAGTTTTCCGACGATATAGACTTTACGGATAATATGGACTTTAGCGATAAAATAAAACAGAAATGTCACAAAATTACATTTGTTTCAAACGGTTTTACTTTTGCCGCTTCGAAGATATCCCTTTATCATTTTCCTTTTCGATTTGACCTTTGGGAATAAGTGCTCGGGAATTTGCGAATTCGTTCGCTTAAATTGAACGAACGGGGATTGAAAACATGTCGATTCTTCAACCTTTCGGTTTTGGAAAAGACAAATTCGGTCCTGGTTTTTTTCCGGTCGCGAAAGATGGGAACATCCGGTTCCCGAAAGAAGCCGATTTCAGGTTTCCTTCGTTTTTCCAAACCGTGAAAAAGACAACAAAGTTTAACTTTAAAACAGGAAGTTAGTCTGATGAGTGGACGAAAACGGATTTTCCAGTTACTCCTAGGCATTTGCCTGGTCGGTATCATCGGCTGCGGCCCCGCCCGCCCGGTGTATTTGACCTCGAAAGGCCAAATCGACAAGCACTACATCAATACCGCGACACGGATCGAGTATCCCGATACTTACGTCGAGACCTCACAAGAGGTTCTCGGGGCGATCGAACCGTTGTCGGTTGCCAATCCGAATCCGGAACGATTCGAAGATCTCTCGCTTGAGGAATCGATTTGCATTGCAATGAAAAACAGCAAGGTGATTCGAACCTTGAGCGGCGTCGGCTTCAGCACGGCCGGGGTGCAGGGAGTTCCCCAAGCGGTTCTCTCCGCTCCTTCGAGCGTCGCAACGGTTTACGACATCGCCCTGGTCGAAAGTGATCCGCGGTACGGCGTCGAAGCGGCCCTGTCCGCGTTCGATGCCCAGCTCCGTTCGACGGTCGGTTGGCAAACCCAGGACCGTGGGGCGTTGATCCCGGCCCAGGCGTCCACCACCGATGTCGGAACCTTTCAAACGAGCATCACCAAGACGGCGGCGACCGGCGGAACGTTTTATATGACCAACGGCAATAATTACTATGCCGGTTCCGCGAATTCGACTTACCCGAGTCCGTTTTGGACGACCTATCTCGAAGGTGGTTTCAGTCAACCCCTTTTGCAAGGTCGCGGCGTCCAGTTCAACCGGATCGCCGGACCAGGGGGAATCGCGGGATTCTATAATGGTGTGAGCATCGCGCGAATCAACACCGATTCGACGATCACCGATTTTGAAATCGCGACCCGAAACCTGGTGTACGACGTCGAGAAGGCCTATTGGAACCTGTATTACGCTTACCATTATCTCGAATCGATCCGGGCCGGCTACGTTTCCGCCGATCAAACCTGGCGTCAAATCAAGCAGAAATACGATCTCGGGGCGAAAGAAGGAACGGCGATCGCCGAAGCCCAGGCGAGAAACCAATACTTCATTTTCAGGGCACGGGCCGAACAGGCGCAAAGCAACCTTTTCAAGACGGAAGCGACGCTCCGCTACATCATGGGGATCGCGGCGACCGACGGTCGGTTGTTCCGTCCTTCGAGCGAACCGACGGTCGCCCCGGTCCGATTGGACTGGAACGACATCGTCGTCGAAGCCTTGACCCGATCTCCGGAACTCCGCAAGCAAAAATGGGACGTCAAAAGCAAGGAACTTCAACTCCTCGCGAGCAAAAACTTCCTGCTCCCGCGTTTGGATTTGAATGCCGGATACCGTTGGAACGGTGTCGGCAAGGATTGGATCGATTCCAACTCCGCGAATTCCAGTGCCTACGGCTCCTTGACCTCCGACGGTTACGGCGATTGGCAGGCGGGGTTGAACCTCAGCGTCCCGATCGGCTTCCGCAAGGAAATGGCCGCCGTCCGGAACGCGAAACTGGCCTTGGCCCGTTCGCAGTCCCTGCTCCAGGAACAGGAAATCGAACTCTCGCATCAACTCGCGGATTCGGTTCGGGAAGTCGCCCAATACTACCAGTTGAGTCAAACCGGACAACAGCGCCGCATCGCCGCGGAAGCGGAAGTTTTCGCCGCAACGAATTCCTACGATGTCGGAAAAACGACGATCGACCAGGTCTTGGACGCCCAACGTCGTTTGGCCGAAGCGGAGACCGAGTTTTACAACAACGTCGTCCAGTACAACCTCTCGATCACGGAATTGCACCGCCGGAAAGGTTCGCTCCTCGAATACAACAATGTGTATCTCGCGGAAGGTCCCTGGCCCAACAAGGCGTATTCCGATGCCCGGGAACTGGCGAGGAAGCGGGACGCCGGTCATTACCTGAACTACGGCTACACCCGGCCGCAGGTGTTCTCGCGAGGAACGTACCGACAATTCCAGGGAATCGACATGCAATCGGGCGATGAGACGTTTGAGAACAACGCGGTTCCGCAGGTTCCCCAAACGCCGGTTCCGCAGCCGCAAATCGCTCCGCCGAAGAACGTGATCGAGACGCAGACGATGCGAACCCAGGGAACGGAAGTGCAGGCAATCGTCCCGGTCGGAGCGAATGTCAATCAAACCTCGGCCCCACAGAGAAAAGGGCTGCTCCCGCCTCCGCAGCAGTTGAAGTCGCAAGAGCCGCAGCAATCCCGACCGTCCAATCCGATGTCCCGGCAGTTTTCGGACGCGGAACTGAAACGGCGTTCCGCCGAACAGCGGGCGATCGGGCAGGTCTCCTACTCGCAGCCGCAGGAAAAAGAGGAGCCGCAGGTCCGGTTCGTCGTTCCGGCCGCCCCGCAACAACAGAATCCGAAAATGAGAAACGGACTCGTGTTCTAGCGTGTGAGAACCGACACGACTTCCGTTTTCCGGCGGAAGCCTAAGTTCAGAGCCCGAAACGTTGGGATACAAATGGTATTCCCCGCGTTTCGAGCTTTTTTTTTATTTTTCTTCCTGCAACAGGGTCGACGATGGTCAAGAAAAGAAAGTCGACATTTTTCGCCCGTGTCAAACGGTTTTTGACAATCATCCAAGACTGTCAATTCGGTCGCCCCAGCGTCGCGGATCTGGCCCGGGCGTGCAAGGTCAGCGAACGGACGATTTTTCGCGACATCCGCAACCTTCAATCGCTCGGCATCGTCATTACCCGCAACGAGCAAACCCAGCGGTATCAAATCACCTCGCAGGTTTATCTCCCGCCTATGGAACTGACGCCGGAAGAGGCGTTTGTCATTCTCACGCTTTGCCAGGAAGTCGGGCGAAGCCGCTATTTCCCCTTTATGGACGTTGCTTTGGAGACCGCCCACAAATTGCTCGGGGTCT
Organism: Thermoguttaceae bacterium; assembly: GCA_031549145.1. Lineage (GTDB taxonomy): Bacteria > Planctomycetota > Planctomycetia > Pirellulales > Thermoguttaceae > JAVBSX01. The sequence continues at coordinate 19,245 of JAVBQI010000068.1, forward strand.
TTCCGCCGAAAATCGCCGACCGTTTACAGCCGATGGGCGGCTTGATCGTCCTGCAAAAAGAGCCGGTCAACCCGTTGGACGAGGCAAAGCCGGTTTTTGAGTTGCTCAAGGAAGCGATCGTCCAGCATCGGGCGGTCCGAGTCTGGTATAAATCGCCGCTCGATCCGAACGAGATTTGCACGCTCCTGCATCCTTACCGCATTTTGTTTTCGCGCCGAAGCTGGTACGTAATCGGCCGGGCCTCGTTGTTCCGGGAAACGCGGACCTTTCATCTCGGGCGAATCCGCCGGGCGGAGCTGACCGAGAACCGGTACCAGATTCCCCGGGGATTCTCGCTCGAACGGTATTTGCGAAACGCATGGAGCATGATCCCCGAAACCGGCCGGGACACCAATATCGTCATTCGTTTTTCGCCGTTGGTCGCCCAAAACGTTGCCGAGGTTTCCTGGCACAAAACCCAGCGTATCGTCAAAAACGAAGACGGTTCGATTTTGTTTCATGCCAGGGTTTCCGGGTTGAACGAAGTTTCGTGGTGGGTTCTCGGGTATGGTAAGGAAGCCGAAGTGATTTCCCCGCCGGAATTTCGCGAAAAAATCCGGGAACACGCCCTCGGCCTGTACGGAAAATATGTGACGGAAGAAAAAAGTGCGTTAAAACCGGAAAACATCGCTTCGCTCTCCCGGATGCGTCATCCGTTGGATCGGGGAGCGGAAGGGATGACGGAGTAAAGAACAGCCAGGAAATCAAAGATGCGATTGAGCCGCGTACTGCGTACGCGGAGTGAGCGGGCGATCTCTTCCCCCCGCGTACGCAGTATGCGGCTCGTTGTTACCCTATTCGACCGTTCCTCAGAACCGTCCAATTCCCTCGACCTCGCAACCTTTTGGTCGCCTTGATTTTCCGTCTTCTCGTCGTACAATAATGGCATTGGAATCGCCTAATGCCTGTTCTCATCCCTCTCTTCGACCCGACCTTTTCGAACCATGGACCTCGCCCGACTCCAGAAAATTCTCGATCATTTTCCGTCCGAAAAAATCGCCGTGATCGGCGATTACTTTTTGGATCGTTATCTGCTCATCGACCCGGCGCTGCACGAACCGTCGCTCGAAACGGGCCTGACCGCCTACCAGATCGTCGGCAAACGCCGAAGCCCCGGGGCGGCCGGGACCGTCGTCAACAACCTTCGGGCTCTCGGGGTCGGGACGATTTACGCCGTCGGAATGACCGGGGTCGACGGTGAAGGGCTTGAATTGAGAATGGAACTGACGAAACTCGGCGTCGAGCTTGAGCATTTGTACGCGGTCGAAGAGCGTTACACCCCGGCCTACATCAAACCGATGCTCTTGGAAAAGGACGCCGCCGGCCGGATCGTCGAACGGGAATTGAACCGGGAGGATATCAAAAATCGCGCCCCGCTTCCTCCCTGGGTCGAGTTCCAAATCGAAAAAACGCTCGATACGGTCGCCGGAGAGGTCGATGCGATCATGGTGATGGACCAGGTTACGCAGCAGAACTGCGGGGTGATCACCGATCGAGTCCGGGAAAAAATCGCGGAACTCGGTCGCAAAAACAAACCGAAAATCATTTATGCCGATTCGCGGGAGCAGATCGCCCGTTTTTCCGAGGTGCTGATCAAGTGCAACCATTTCGAGGTCGTCGCCCCGTTTTATCCGGAATATGACCGAATTTCCGGCACGGCGAAGACCGAGGAACCGTCGGAAGCGATCATCGAGGAGTGCGGCCGAAAAATGATGGAGCGGACCGGTCGGACCGTGTTCGTAACCCTCGGCTCTCGCGGGCAATGGGTGTTCAGCCCCGAAGGGGTCGCGAAGGTGCCCGCCGTGTTGGTCGAAGGTCCGATCGACATTTGCGGGGCTGGCGATGCAACCTCAAGCGGGATCGTCGCGGCCTTGTGTGCGGGAGCCGGTTTCGCGGAAGCCGCCTTGGTCGGCAATTTGGTCGCTTCGATCACGATCCGGCAATTGGGAACGACCGGGACTGCTTCCCCGAGGCAAGTGCTCGAAGCCTTTCGGAAATAGTCGGCAACGAAATCGCGATGCTGTTGAAAAACGCGATTCTGTTGCAATCGCGGCGTGTTGGGACCGCAGGTCCCGGGTCGTTATTTCCTGTATTCTTGCCTCAACCCATGCGACTCTCGACAGGTGTTCCCGGATTGGACACGGCAATCACGACACTCGACGGCGGGGCGCCCTTCGGCTAGAATAAAGAAGCCGGGTCGGGACCATTTCACTATCTTTTGAGCCGATCCCCCCTCCGTATCGTTTGAATCGCGTTTCGTTTTCTTGTTTTCCCACCCTTTGAGTTTTCCTCGCATGTCCCACGCCGCGGAAGATGATTCAAAACTACGCTGTTTCGCCGAAGCCGCCCATGCCGTCTTGATTACGCTCAATGAGCGGTTTGAAATCGTTTCCTGCAACCGGCTCGGCGAGACGCTTTTTTCCTATGGATCGGGTGAGCTTCTGGGAAAAAACATCTTCGAAACGTTGATTGTTTCGGAGGAATCGAATGGTCAATCCGGGTACAATCCCCTTCAAAATCAGTTGAGCAATCCGGAAGTGCGGCTGATGCGATCGGTCAATTCCGGACTGCGCAAAGACGGATTGAAAATCTGGCTTTCCTGGGGCTTTTTGGTTCTTCGGGAGGCCGACGGAAGAATCCGCGAGATTTTCTGTGCCGGAGACGATATCACTCCGCTCAAGGAAATGCAAACCCGGTTCGACCTGACCGTTCAAGGGGTCGGTTTCGGACAATGGAGCCTGAACCTCGAAACCGACGAAGGTTACGCGAACGAGACCTGGTCCGCGATTCGGGGGATCGAAACGGATCCCGAAAAATCGTTTCGGAAAAATTGGTTCAATGCCATACACACGGAAGATTTTCCCGAGGTGATCCGGTCGCTCGAATCCCATCTCGTCGGCGAAACGCCGGTTTTTTTCGCCCGGTTTCGGGTGATGAACCGGGCGAAAAATTGGGTTTGGATTCGTTCGACGGGACATGTTTCCGAATGGGATCACAAGGGACGGCCTCTTTGGATCAGCGGTTTCGACCAGGACATCACCCGGGAGATCAACGACGCTCAGGAATTGAAAAAGAACCAGGACCTCCTGCAAAACGTGATCAAGATCGGGCGGATGGGTTATTGGTTGTACGATTACACGTTGAACCGTATCTCGAAAATTTCCGACACGGTTTATGAAATTTTCGGTTTTGAAACGGGTCAGGCGGATACGGCCCGATTTTTCGATCGATTCGAGGCGGCGATTCATTCGGAAGACCGGCAGCGGATTCTCGAAGCGCTTTTTTCTCCAGCCCCTGAGGAAGCGACGACGACATGCCGATTGATCACTCCTCGCGGCAAAACGGTGCATCTCCTTGTTTTCTCGCATCCGAGGTTCGACGATCAAGGTCGGGTGGTCGGGCAAATCGCGATTTTCCAGGACACGACCGAACAGAAAAAGGTCGAAACCACCCTTCGCGAACGAGAGCTTTCGCTCTTGCACGCGCTCCGGGTTTCCCGGGCGGGGTTTTGGCTCTTCGATATGGACAGCGGTACACTGGAAATTTCGAACGAGGCTTACGATTTGCTCCCCGCCAACATCGCGCAGGGAATCTCGGACATTCAGCGGATTCTCCGGCATTGGATTCATCCCGAGGATTTTTTTCCGGTCAAGGACATTTTTGAAAAAGCGATCGCCGAAGGGAGCACGTTCGAATTCGAATGCCGGATCATCGACCGGGGAGGCAACGAACGTTTCGTCCGTCAATCCGGCATCGTCGATCTGGGCGAGAATCGTAAGACGACGAAAATTCTCGGGGTCACTTTCGACATCTCCGACATCAAAAAACGGGAAAGGGAGACCCAGGAAAGCGAAGCCCGTTACCGTATTTTGTTCGACCAGACTTTCGACGCCGTCACCGTTTTCGAAAACGGGAAGATCGTCGAGTGTAACTCCCAGGCTCTCGAATTGTACGGCGCTACGGAAAAAGGCCAATTGATCGGCCAAACGCCTTCCGGGCTTTCCGCCGAAAAGCAGCCCGGCGATCTTTCCGCGGACGGTTCGTTCGAGGAATTGGTGCAACGCTCCCTCCGCCAAAAAGTGGGGCCTTTCGACTGGCTCTCGAAAAGACTTGACGGAAAAGAATTTGAATCGAGCATCTCCCTTTCCTTGATTCCGAAAACCGATTCGCTCGTTTTTGCCGTGATCCGGGACGTAACCGACCAACATGCCGCCGCACGGATGCTCGAATATTACCGGGCCTATCTCGCGATCCTGGCCGAGATGCGAAATTTCTTTTACGGTCGGAGCGAGCGGGAGATCATCGCGGCGTTTCTGGGGAGCACGGCCAAGCATTTCGGCATCGCCAAAACCTGGTTCGGCGTTTACAAGGACCGGCAACTCCGTCCCGTCCTGCATGCCGGCGACGCCCAGGGATTCGTCGACATCGTTCGCGCCGATTTGTCAGCGGGCGAAGAAGACCCCGCCTTCCCCTTGGGGCAGGCGATTCGCCAAAGAAAAACCGTGATTCTCAACAATCTCGAACCGGGTCGGGACGAGACCTCCTGGTCGACCTTCCTGCAGCGTTCGCAATTTCATTCTTGTATGGCCCTCCCGCTGGAGGTCAAGGGCATTCTTGAAGGAAGTCTCGTTTTTTATTCGTTCGAGGCCGGGGCGTTCAAACCTTCGATCGCCGATTACCTTCAAAGCGGCGTCAAGGAATTGGCCCGGATACTCTCCGAAAAACGGCTTTGGGAGCAACAGCAGCACGTCCTCGAACAGGCCAAGGAAAAGGCCGAGGCCGCCGCCAAGGCCAAGACCCGGTTTCTCGCGAACATGTCGCACGAAATCCGCACGCCGATGAGCGCGATCCTCGGGTACACGGAAGTTCTTTTGGATCAAGGGAGTTCAAAGGAGAATTTGTACGAAATCGCGAGGGTCATTCAAAACAACGCGAAGTACTTGTTGCAAATCCTCAATGATATTTTGGATTTCTCGAAGATCGAAGCCGAAAAAGTAACGCTTGATCCGGTTTCTTTCTCCTTGTCGCGAATGATCTCGGAAGTTTATGCTCCCTTTGCGGCCCTCGCGAGGGAAAAGCGGATCTTTTTTCGGGCGAGCAACAAAACTCCGGTCCCGGCGACGATTACAACCGATTCGGTTCGAATCAAGCAAATCCTGCTCAACCTGGTCGGCAACGCCTTGAAATTTACAAACAAAGGGGGCGTCGATCTCCTTGTTTCCTGGGATGCGCAAGTCCCTCCGAAAACCGGAATACGACATTCGGGAGAGGCGAAAAACGCCTCGCTGCGCGGTCGGCTCCGCTTCGATATCGCCGATACGGGCATCGGTATTTCGGAAGAGCAGCAAAACGTGATCTTCTCGCCGTTCGATCAAGGGGATACCTCGACGACCCGGCAGTTCGGCGGGACCGGATTGGGATTGGCGATTTCCCAACGCCTGATCCAGATTTTGGGCGGGGAATTGACCTTGCAAAGCGAACTGGGGGAAGGAAGCGTTTTTACGGTCCTGCTGCCGCTTGAAATCGACTCGAAGGTTCAGTGGGTCGATCATCTTGACTTTTTCGATGAGAATCCGGAACGGCGGAAAATTCCGAGAGCTTCCGGGTCGAACGAATTACCTCCCGGCGAATTGCCGAAAAACCGACTGTTGTCGGGCGTCCGAGTTTTGCTGGCCGAGGACGGCGAGGACAACCAGCGACTTTTCTCCCTGATTCTTTCCAAGGCGGGGGCGGAAGTCGTCGTCGCCGACAACGGTCTGATCGCGACGAAGTTCGTGATCGAGGACGAACTTGCCAAAACGCCGTTCGATGTCATTCTTATGGATATGCAGATGCCGATTATGGACGGCTATACGGCCGCGCGGGTGCTGCGGGAAAAAGGATGCGACACCCCGATCATTGCGCTGACCGCCCATGCGATGCACGAGGAGCGGGCCAAGTGTACGGCCGCCGGTTGCAACGATTACGCGACCAAACCGATCCTCCGGGACGCCCTAATCGAAATCGTATTACGGCATTCGAAAAAAATCGGGTATTGAAAAACCGTGCAATACGGAGTTTTAGAAAACTTTTGAACGATTTCATTCAGAGCCGCGCCCGTAAGGAAGCGGTTTTATCAGGGGCTCCACTTCCTTACGGGCGCGGCTCTGATTCATTTTCTTTGGACTCGGGTCTCGGCAGAATCACGGTCCGACGCCGCGACTCATCAGTTCCTTCAACTCTTCGAGATGGTGTTCGTACACCCCGCGAGGGCTCGTGCCGTGCTTCTTGCAAAGCGAGGCGGCCATTCCGACGACCTCCCCCATCATCCCGCCGGTCCGTTGGACGCGAATCGTTCCGAGGGCGACATGGGTTACGCTGATGTCGCGACCGGCCATTAACAGGTTTTGGATGTTGCGCGAGTACAAACAGCGGTACGGGATCGCATACGGTTCGATTTTTTTGTGCCGGGCGACCGTTAAAAATTCCTGCCCCGGGAAATCCCTCGTGTTTTTTTCCGTCGGGTAATGCAAATCGATCGTCCAAGTGGTCGTAACGCAAGCATCGGGCCAAGGCCGGTTCTCCGTGATGTCCTGCTCTTGCAGCACCACATCCCCCAACAGCCGGCGGGATTCCCGTTTTCCGGCGATATAAGCGACCCAGCCGAGTTTGCGGTTGCGGACCTTTTCGGGCCAATCCCCTTCGGCCCGATTTTTCATATACGACCAATGCCCGTAGGCCGCCCGCAAACCGTGATCGCGAATTCTTTCAAAATCCCAAATCTGATCGAGATTCAATCCGGTTTCCCAATCCCAATCCCCTTTGAGCATCGGTTGGGCCGTCTCGTGTTTGAACAAAATCGCCCACGGAAGTTCCGGAAAATTCGTCGCCCTATCGGTTTCGACGGAATACCACTGCACCGAAGCGCCCATCGTCATTTTGTCGGGAGTCTCCGGAGCGAGCGATTCGCCGGTCTCTCCCTTCGATTCCCGACCCATTCGCCAATCGGCTCCCGCGAGAAAACCGATGCTGCCATCCCCGGTGCAATCGGCGAACAGCGGGGCCGCGAACCGCGTTTCCCGACCCGTTTCCGTATGTTTGCCGATCACGGCGATGATTTTGTTAAGCCCGTCTTTTTCAACCGCGACGCCGCGGGTCAGGAAAAAGGTCTTGACCCCTTTTTCGGCGGCGAGAACGTTCATTTTCTTTTCGTCTTCGTAATAATCCGCGGGCATCGCGTTCCCGCTCCGATCCGGATTGAGCTGGGCGACGAGATTGCCGAGATTCGGGTACGGCGGCAGGTTGGTTTTTCCTTGCAAATGCACTCGCACTTCGGAAGAATTATTTCCCCCGACAACCGGCCGGTCTTGCAACAGAGCGACGTTCAAACCGAGCCGGGCCGCCGAAATCGCGGCGCAGGTTCCGGCGATGCCGCCGCCGACCACGACCAGATCGAACGGTCCCCCCTCGGCCTCGGGCGCGACATCCGGCAAACCGGTTGCGACCCGACGAAAGCGGGCCAGTTCTTCGAGATGGTTGCTCGGGACGAAAAGATCGTCGCAACTCAGGCAAATCGCGTCGACCCGCCCGTCGAATCCGGTGAGATCATGCAGTTCGAGCGTTCCGTTGAGTTGATCGGCCGCGACGACGACATCGCCCCCCTTCTGCCAAAACCAAGGGTCGCTTTCCGTCCCGAAGGTGATCGGATTCGGTTGGCCGTTGACGAGCAGTTGAAAGCGGCCGGGCGCATAATCCGGCGCCCAAGGCGCGACCCAGTTTCGGGTCCGGACGAAAACGTGATACGTTCCGGCCTGGGGGAAACGGACGGTGGTTTGAGCGTTGGGGACCGGTTCGCCGAGTCCGTGGGCGAGCAGAAACGGCGAGCCCATCAGGTCCATAAACTGCTGATCGACGACCCACCCCCCTTTGTTCTCGAATGATTCCGCTTCGACGAACACGGTTTTGGCCGGATCGTAATGAGGTTCGGCCCCGTCGAGGCTTGCGAAGAATTGAGAATAAACAAGTAACGACGCGGCAATTGCGATGATTCTCATGTTTCCTCCGAATATGGTACTTGGGTACCAACTAAACGTTTTATTGCAACAACCGAATGATCGAATCGAGATCATTCGGGCAACTGATCGGGTGGTTCGCGAATTCCGTCGTTTTGACGCCTCGTTTCCCGAGAATGTCCTCGAAATATGCCTTGTCGTTTCCGTGATAGGCGACAGTCGCGTTGGGATCTTTGAGCTGATGTCCCGTCAAAATGCAGACGACCCGGTCTGAAGGAGCAATCACTCCTTCGGCGAGGAGCCGTTTCGTTCCGGCGAGGCTCGCCGCGCTCGCCGGTTCGCAGCCGAGGCCGTTTGCCCCGATCAGGGCTTTGGCGTCGAGAATCTCCTGCTCCGACACTTCGCGGACGACGCCGTTGCAAAAATCGAGCGCCCGCAGACATTTCGTCAAATTGACCGGGCGATTGATTTCGATCGCACTCGCGATCGTCGAGGCCTTGCGACCCTCGGCGTCCATTTGACTGAAAAACGCCTTGACTTTTTCCGTTTCGTAGCGGCCGCCGTTCCAACGAAGGTTTTCCTGCTCGTACAAACGGTACAGCGTATTTGCCCCGGCCGCGTTGATCACCGCCAATCGCGGGATTTTTTTGATCAGCCCGAGTTTGTGAAGTTCGATAAAGGCTTTGCCGAAAGCGCTGGAATTGCCGAGGTTCCCTCCCGGAACGACGATCCAATCGGGGACCTCCCAGCGCAGGGCTTCCAAAACGCGAAACATGATTGTTTTTTGTCCTTCGAGCCGAAACGGGTTGACGCTGTTGAGCAGATAAATGCCGAGTTCTTTGGATACTTCTTGTACCCGCTGCATCGCATCGTCGAAATCTCCTTCGATCTGGATCGTTTTCGCGCCGTAATCGAGCCCCTGGGAGAGCTTGCCGTAGGCGATTTTGCCCGAGCCGATAAAAATCACCGCTTTCATGATTTTCGTGTAAGCGGAATAAATCGCGAGGGAAGCACTCGTATTTCCGGTCGAGGCACAGGCCGCCTGTTTGGCTCCGACCATTTTCCCGTGCGAAAAACCGGCGGACATGCCGTTGTCCTTGAAGCTGCCCGAGGGGTTCATTCCCTCGTACTGCAAGAAAAGGGAGCCGCCGTCAAAACCGAGCATTCGGGCGAGCGCGGTCGCATTTTGCAAGAGCGTTTGCCCTTCCCCGATCGTAACGCAATCGGCGATCGGAGCGAACGGCAATAGTTCGTGAAACCGCCAAACACCGCTAAAACGGTGCGGATTCGATCGTTCGGCGGCAAAACGGTCGAAATCGGTCAGCCGTTTCGGGAGCAGCAATTTGTCCCAATCGTACTCGACGTCGAGCAAATTCCCGCATTTTGGGCAGGAATGCAAAACCTCGTCAATCGCGAAGTTGGAACGGCAATCCGGATGTATACAGCACTGAAAAACGTGATCGGACATGAAAATATCGGGAAAAGTCAAGAGAGAAATAAGTATGAAAACCCGCGTCAATTATACACGATCGTTGCCGAAAGAAAATGAGAGAAGCGCGCAAGAGCGTCAAATCACGGTCGGGCCGCCGAAAGACCGTCGAACGCGAACTCGGCAAAACCGGTGCGACCGTCCGGAGCGGTCGCTTCAATACGAAGGATTCCGGTTTTCGGCAAAGGGGGCGAGCCGGGCAGCGACAATTGCCCGACGCCCCGGGCGTCGGTCGTTTTCGAGCATTCGCCGAGACAAACGGACGCTGATGCGGCCTTAGCTTCCCTCGAAACGGGAAAATTCCGTACCGGTTCCGAATCAGGCTGTTTCAAAATCGCCTGGGTCCCGGACCGATAGAGCTGGTGATCCTGGTACAACGAAATTCCGAGCAGGAGGCTGATCGTGCCAAAAACGATCGCGAGCAAAAGTGGCAGGGGGTTGGAGAGCATCCGAAAACCGAGGAAACCGAACGTCAACGTGCAGAGCATGAGGTTCCCGGCGATCCCGACGACGGCGAATCTTTCGAAGAAATTGGAGGAAAAGGATTCTTTTTTCGAGGCGGTTTTCAGGTAATCCGAACGGATGTCCTCGAAATTATCGAGCAGGACCGGGGGAGCGGTTTTTCCTTTCTCCGGAATCCTCCCTTCCCAAAAAGCGGCACGCAGAGTCGCGGCAACCGGTTTTCCCAGTTCGTCCGTGACACGAAAGCCCGGCAGATCCGAACCCGGTTCCATTTTCTCGATTCTCAGATATTTTTCCCCCTGCCGAAAAATCGTTTGGGCATCGATTTCTTGCGGAGGATCCCGCCGACCGTCGAAAAGCGTGATGCACATCCGGCCGGAGTATTGTTTTCCCAGCGGCAATTCGATCATACCCGGAAAGGCGGTCGATTCGAGCAGGACTTCCCCAAGCGGCATCCGTTCCTGCGAAACGATCACGAGAAGGGGGATGCCCGGGGTCGGACAGCGCACTTTGAAGCGGATCGGTTCTTCGAGGGCAAATCGCGTTTGGTCCAGCGACAGTTGTATGCCGGATTCTTCCGAAACCTCCGGTTGCTCTTCGGCATTCGCGCTGACGGGAGGAACCTCGATTTTTCCCGGCTCCGCTTTCTCGTCGATCACGGGAACGCTTGTTTTGAGCGTTCGCGCCGTCGGGGAGGTTCCGGCGGTGATTTCCAATAAAACCTCTTTCGAGAGGTTGTCCGGAACTTCGAATAACAGCCGCAAGTTTCCGTCGGCATCCGTTTTTTCGTGATGCACCAAAAGCTCCTCATTCCGTTCGTTGAAAAGTCGCAGGCAGACCGGGCTTTGCAGCGGCTGTTTGGCCCAATCGGTGACTCTTACCGAAAGGGTGTTGGCACCGTTTTTCGCAAGTATCGGGGGGACGGCGGCTTGTAAGTGCAGGAGGTTTTTCTCGAAATGAAATCGGCTGAGCTGCTCGAAAAAATAGCCCGAGTACCCGATGATCGCGAATAAAAATAAAAAGACGACGAGAGAACGGTTGAGGAGGCGATATCGGCTCGAAAAAATTCTTCCGAAAGGGTTCCAAAGCCCGGTTTGCGGCAACCGGGGCAGGGCCGGAGCTTCGCCCGAGTCGTCTGGATTTTTTTCAGCAACGTTTCGCTCCTGCCTCGCAATCGAGGGGCGGGGCCGACCGGTTTCAGGAACATGCAATTCGAGCGAGGAGAAAAAACCGGATCGAAGTTCGTCCGGAATATCCGGCGGCGGGCCGATCGCGCTTTTCTCATCGTCGGCGTCTCGGTCGGCATCGACTGTTTTTTCGGAAGGCGGAGCCGATTGCCGGATTTCCTCGAACAAGGCGGCGACGCCCGGCTCGCGTTCGATTCGAACCCGAAGCGCAGCGGCTTCCTGTTCTGGAAGACGATCGAGATAAAGTTCCAAAAGCTGCTCCGAAAGAGTCGACATCCGGTTAGAGCGGTTCAAAATGAGCGTACGGTACTCATCCCTTGAAATGTAGCGATCAACGGGAGCGGGACCTGGTACACGTTTTTGATTTGATCTAAAAGGGATCAGAAAATCATGGGAAAAATCGATTTTCAGGAAAACGAGTCCTTGATTCTATGTTTTTTTGGTCCGTCGTACCAGCCCTGCGATGTGTAACCTCTCACAATTTGCCGTCGGAGCCGAGTTGCTTGATCCAGCGCTCGACGACGGGGCCGATCGCGGCCTTCGCGTCCTGGAGCGCGAAGACCCACCAAGTGCCGCCGGCGTTCATTTTTGAGACAAACGTCTCCGTAAACGCTTTGCCGATCTCCGAGGCGACGTTGACCTTCCGGATGCCGAGCTCGATCGCCCTATGCAACTGGTCGGACGGCGTCCCCGAACCGCCGTGCAGGACGAGCGGCACGGCGACCCGGCGGCCGATCTCACGGAGCAGCTCGAAATCGAGTTCCGGTCGCTTGGCGTACAGCCCGTGTGCGTTGCCGATCGAAACCGCGAGGGCGTCGACCCCGGTTTGCTCGACGAACGCGGCCGCCTGCTCCGGGTCGGTGAGGCTTTGCGGTCCGACCCCTTCGTGCTGGGCGTCCTTGTTCTGCCCGACGGCCCCGAGCTCCCCTTCGACGGAAACCCCTTTCGCGTGGGCGTAGCGAACGACCCGGCGGGTCAATTCGACGTTTTCCTCGAACGGGAAATGCGAGCCGTCGATCATCACCGAGGAGAACCCGGCGTCGACCGCTTCGCAAACCTCCTCGTAATTGTCGGTGTGATCGAGATGCAGGCAAAGCGGGACGTCGTACGCTTCGGCGAGCAGTCGCACGATCTTGACGGTTTCGGCGATGCCGCAGAGCCGCAGTTCCGAGGCTGCACTGATGAGCATCGCCGGGGAGCGGAGCTTTTGGGCGACGGCGAGCACCGCCTGGGCCGTCTCGGCGTTGCAGAAGTCGAACCCGCCGACCGCGTACCGCCCGTCGCGGGCGGCCGCGAGCATCGTTTTCAAAGTCGTCAATTCTTTCATTCGAATGGTCCTGGATTATGGTTAATAACGTGCTGCGCAAAAATTTTTGACCTCACTCTCCGTCATCCCAGCGCAGGCGGGGATCCATAGGGAACGGTTTCACTATAGATTCCCGCCTGCGCGGGAATGACGGAGAAGACAACTCTCAATACTCAATAGAAGAACAAGCCTTCAATATACCCAGGCGATGCGAAAAAATGCAAGGCCGAGCACGCAAAGAAAAAACACGATCCCGCCGATGCCGTAGTGGAAGGATCGGTCCGACTCGATATCGAGCGTCCCGTGGGCGGCGTCGAAATGCAGCGGCGCTTGCAGCAATTCGGCTATAAACGACCGTTTCGGCTTGGCTTCATCAAAAAAAACGTGAACCGATTCGCCCGGGATCCCCTCGAACGGAATGGTGATCGGCCCGAACTCCCCCGAGTCGAGCGGAACAAGGACGGATTTTTCCTGCTTTCGAGACCGCACGCGAAATCGGACGACCGGGGCCGTCGCCAAAAGTCGCGTCCTTCTCCTTTGGTCGAGCCATTCGGCAAAGAACGGGCAGGACATACCCAGCAAGGTAATGCCTCCGAAAAATAAGAGGGCAAAGCCGGTTATGCGAGTGTCATTTTGAAACATCGGGTGATCGATTCGAAAGCAGCTTTCGTCTCCGGCGTATTGAAGCAACGGGACCGTTTGTCCTTCAAAAAACGTTCCCTGCTTGGGCCAACTCGGATTACGACAATAAAGGATTTGCCCGTCGGGCAAAATCCGTTCGAGGACGATCACGTCCCGGCCCGGTGCTGCAAAGCCCCCGCTCGGCGCCCGTTCCATGCCCGAATCGGCAATCGAAAAGATTTTGCCTTCTCCGGCAGGCTGCCAACGAAACGGCAAAAACCCATACCGTAGTTCCGCTGGATCGGTCATGAACAGAATGCCGGTGAGCACAAGCAGGCAGAACCCGAAAATCCAAAAAGGAACGGTCGCCAAGCCTCCGCTGCCTGTAAACCAGCAGGCTCGTTTCAATTTCGGCGTGAGCCGTCGCGGCGGCGACCCCAAATCATGCCGGGGTGAACGGTCCGCCGCCAACTCTTCGGAAAAGTCTTCCCGATCCAACCGGTCTAGCAGCGGGCCGACCTGCACAAGCCGTCGTCGTTTCAGGACGGATTGAATCCAAAAATAGATACCGAACACGATCAGCACCGCGGCAATGATCGTTCCCATCCAAATGACGAAGTCGGTTTCGTTGACGCGAAGCGTACGGCTGAGATACATCAGCGGAGGGATGCACAACATGAGGCCGACACATTGAAAGAGTTCCACGAGCTGGAAGAGGTGATTGTAAAGCCGTTCGCATCGCAATTCTTTCCGCAGCGTCAAAAGAGCGGACCGATCGATGCTCTCAGGAACCAGCATCAGCATCTTGTTGACGAACGCGAGCAAGTCCCAACTTTTTCCCGACATCGTGAGGAGACCGTCCGAAGTCGTCAACCGGATTCGACTGTCGTAAGAATGGTATTTCGTCTCAATTCGGCCGACGGATTCCCAGGGGATGAAGCGATGGTCGTCTTTCGCGGTACAGACGAAAAGCCCCCGGCGAACGACGATCCAACGGGCGGGAACGAACCTGCCGCCGGGGATGTCGAAATAATTCAAGAGTCCGATCACGCACGCCCCAACCCCGATCGCGGACAGAATGAGTCCCGAATCGGTATCGCCTGAAAAAAAGATGATAAAGATCCCCAGGAAGAATGTGAGCGAGCCAATGCCCCACGCCGAATTGAGTATCCCAAAATACCACGTACGCCGCCGCCGTGCGGTTTTGGCCGTGCGTTTCGTCGGATCGCCGATCTGGATCGCCCGCCGCTCTCTGAGCAGGGAAGGGACAAGCCGCAGGAATTTGGCCTCTTGCGTAATTGAAGGTGGTTTCATTTCTACGGTCGCACCTGGTTGCCAATTTATTTTCTCATGAAGGCACGAAGATCACGAAGGAGTTTGGAAAAATTCCGAACAACGTAATCAAAGCCGCGACCGTAAGGGAGTGGTTCGGCAGGGCAACCGCTTCCTTACGGTCGCGGCTCCGATTTGTTTTTTTATCGAAGTTCAATCGAGCAACTTCCAACGGCATTGCCGTAGCACGGCGAGTGGCGAGCCGGATTGCACTTCGTACCAGACGCTCACGATCGAGCCGTTGTCCAGCTGCACCGAGGACGGATAGCCGAGATCGCCGCCAATCCCGTCGTCGGAAAGCGTGATCGGTTCCGACCAGCTTTGGCCTTCGTCGGCGCTGATCCGGGCCTGGTTCCCGAACGGCTTGCGGCGATAACCGTAGGTCATCAGCAGCCGACCGTCCTTGAGCCGCAGCAGGTGTGACGGGAGCCCCCAAACGCCGATCGCGTGCGGCTCCGACCAGGTCTTACCGCCATCGGTCGATTCGGTTTGGAGCGTCTCGCCCGAATTCGCCTTGTTGTGATTGCGGATTTGAACGACGATCTTGCCCGAGGGCGCCTCGACGCCGTGCAGTTCGTGATACTCCCGCGAATTATCCCCGGGTCGCGTCGGGAACTCTCCGCCCCAACTCCAACTCGCTCCGTCGTCGGTCGAAACGGAGTAGCCGTTGCGCTGGGCTGCCGTCCAAAGCTCTTTGCCGGGATACATCAGCCGACCGTCGGAGAGTTGGATCGGTCCGTGCGGGCTGTTAACCAACGTGTCGATCCGGGCCGACCAGTTGATCCCTCCGTCTTCGGAACGGAAGAGCCAACAGCCGAGCTCCTTTTTTCGCTCGTCCTCGGAAATCCGGTCGTGCACCCCCAACCAATTCGCGTACCGTTCGTCGGACCAGGCTCCTTTTTCGCCTTTTTGCCGCAGGTCGTATTCTTTCTTCAAGGAATAATCCCAATAAGCCAAGGACGTGAACGTCGTTACCAAAAACGTCCCTTTGTCGCTCACCAGGATTCCGGCGTCGCGATCGTCGATCGGGCTGTCGTACACGGTTTGCGGCCAGGTCCAGGTTTCGCCGCCGTCTTTCGAGCGATACAGCCAAACCTGTCCGAACGGGCACACATGCTGTTCCCGACCGCCGGAACAGGCGACGAGCAGTTCGCCGCTTTTCGTTCGGGCGACGGTCGGCCAACCGAGGTAGGCTCCTTTGTCCGGGTTAATCGTTTTCAGGCTGATTCGTTCGATTTTCGGGGCCTGCGCATTTTGAAAACCGTGAGCCGTCCGGAGAAACCAAGGGAGCGCGACCGCCGAAGCGCCGCCCGCCAAAAACAATCGTCGCGAAATGTCGTGTTGCATGATTTGAAATGGGGTGTTGATGTTTGGAAATTCGACCTTGAAATCGATTGCCTTGTATCACCTCATATTATCAAAACGAATTTCGTTTCGCAACGCGAATGCAATGCAAAAGTGTTGCGGGGTGTACGCAAATATCGTGCGCGTTTCAAAAAGATAGACAACCGATCGCCGGGCGGTTGCCTACGGTCGGCGGCCCTCATTTTCGCCGACCGTAAAAGACCCAAGCGGTGCCGAAGATCAACAGGGCGCTGCCGAGGTATTTGAGTCCCCGACCCGGATCGTAGTTGACCGAAAGAACCGATCTGTAAAGCGATTCCCGCGGCCGGGTCTCGCCGGGCAGAATCCGCTTGTCGTAAAGATAACGGAACTCCGGCGTTTCCGGCCCGAACGGCCCTTGCCGCGAAGATTGGTACACGCGGTACTTGTGGCCGGTTTTCGGGTCCTTGAACAAGCCGGGCTGGTTCATTTTAATCAACACCTTTTCCCGCAAGACGTCGATTGTTTCCGACGAAGCGATCGGTTGCGGGAACGGACCCGATTCGTTCGGCGGCGACACCAAATCGATCCGGTCTGCCGTTTCCTCGGCGCTTCGCATATCGACGAGACTGGAAAAATGAGCGGCGATCTTGGTCCCCGGGTCCATTTTTTGTGTAAACTTCCGCAAGTAAAGCGAAAAGCCGAGGTCCAATTCGTTGCTCACATATCGCAAGCGGAATGCCCGCCCGTCCCCTTGCAAAACACGAACCTGATCCTCTTCCGGCGGGTCGAGCAAGGGGCTTTGCGGGGCGTATTGCGAACGGATCCAAAACTCTTCCGACCGCCCGTCGAACGTCGCACGCAGCCGAACTCGTTGCTCCGGCTCATACGTCGGATTTTTTTCGAGCGGGAGCGGAATGATTTTGTAGCCGGGCAGATCGTGCGGAACGAACTGCATCACCGTCAACACAACGTCGTTCTCCGTTCCCAAAGAAATAGGACGGGACCCCTCGATCGGCAGTTCCCCGCTTCCGAAAAACCTGCCGTCTTTCCAAGTCCGATAGACCAATTTGCCCTCGGGCGTTTGCAGCAGGTCCAATCGCGGTCGGTCGACCTGTTCGAGAACGGCCGGGGGGATGAGCCCGACCGCTTTTTCGGCCGCGAGCTTTGGGTCGAAACAGTACGTCCCGCAAGCCCCGCACTGTCGACCGAAGGCGTTCAAATCGGGCCGGCCTGAGAGCAGGATCATCGGATCCGTTTGCCCGCCGGGCGAGAGGAGCGTCAACGAAACCATCGGCCCTGTCGGAATCAGCTGCACTTTCGAGTCGGCATTCCCTTTGCCGCTCGGATCGAACGCGGGCCCTTCCGGCTGAAATTGCGAAAGGCCGAGGCTCCAACCCGAATCGCCGAGCGGGAGGTTCAATTGACGCTGGGTTTCCCGCATTTTTTCAAACAAGGCCGCGATCGCATCGTCAGCCTCTTTCAAAGACTTACCATCAACACTTGAGGCCGGTTGCGATTCCGCTGCAGGAATGTCGGTCGTCGGAGCGTCGGTTGTCGGGGCATTCTCGGCATTTGCCGATCCGGTGGGCGGAGGGGTGGTCTGTGCATTTCGGATCGCGGCCCGCTGTCGCATCAGCGAGCTCATTTGGCTCCGCATTTCGTCCAATTGCGGTCGGAAGGCAGCCTGCTTTTTCAGCAACTCTTCGATCGGAACGACATGTTTTTTTCCGAACAAATGAACGACGAGGGTGCCCAGCGGAGCAACAATTTCTCCGGGATCGGAATCGAGAAAAGCGTTGACCTCGGCTTCGCTTTCGGCGACCCGAAAGGTGATTTGTTCCCCGTTTTCAAAAGCATGAAAGGCTCCGATCCCCAATTCGAGAAACGAGCCCTGGTAAGAACCGACCTGCGGCGTCAAAAAGAGCTGGCATTGTTCCGCTTTTCCCGACTCGGCTTCGGCTTTGTTCGTTCCCCATTGAACGGCCAACTCAAGCGGCCCGGCGGGAGCCTTTCGGGAGTTGCTCAAATAATCGAGCACTTCGATTCGGATGTCGGCTTGCAAGTTTGGGTTTTTCGCCTTCGTCGCCGAATAAATGACCCCGCTGTCCCGGCTTGCAAGTTGCATAAGCGGCCAAAGCAGCGACCGAAACGACCGCGGCGTCTCGTCGAACCAAACTTCGCGGCGATAATTTTCCCAGTTGAACGGCCCGCTCCGGAACGGGATCGCGAGTTCGGTTCGCCGCTCCTCTTCCCGCCGTTGGGCGAGATCCGAGGCCGCGGACGAAGCGGAATGGGAAAAACCGGCGGTCGCGTTTTCGCCGTCTTTCTCGAACGAAATCGGAAGCAGGGAAAAATGATAGCCTTTGGCGACAGCGAAGCGGGCGCTTTTCCCTTCGAGAATCGTCAAGTCGGCCTCGCGGTTGCCTTTCGCGGTGATGTAACAGCCGCCCAAGAGGACCAAGATGCCGAGGTGTACCGTCAAGAACGGGAGTTGCCGCGTTTTCCAAGGGAATCGGGCCAACATCGAACAAAGGACGTTCAGCGACAAAAGGAAAAGCAGCAGGTAAAACAACCACGAATCGTAAACGAAGAACGAGCTGACGGCCGCTCCGTAATCCGCTTCGACGAACGTCGTAACCGCGAGCAGAGCGGCTAAAATCGTGAGCAGAATCACGGCCAAAATCAGGGAACCGGTCTTTTGAAGAAAAAAGGAAATCAGTTTCATAAAGTCTTAGCAGCCAGCCTTTCGCTAATGTGCTGGGTTTAGGCCTCGTTGAAAAAATTGAAAAACGAATCCCTAGATTCCTATTCCGCGTTACCCCATTGGGCTTCTTCGGTTTCCGACTGTGCCGAACCGGTTTCCTCTTCGGTAGGAGCAGGTTTCGCGGCGGCGCGGCGTTCGGCCCGACGACGGAAAAAATCGTCTTCGATATCCTTTTCGTCCGGAGTAAAATAATCTTCCAGAATTTCTTCCCGCCGCCGCAAGGCAAACGCCGTCAACCCGGCGACCGCGAGCAGCGTTCCGCCGATCAAAATCAAAATCTGGAAAAGCGTCGGTTGAAATGAGAACATAAAAACACCGTTTGGTGAACGGTTTTGAAACGACCGAGCATATGTCACTAACCACTCACTTCCATTATTCCATTATTTCGGAAGAGAACATCCCTATTTTAACCTGTTTTTCAATTAAATCATCATCCCTCAGCGGAAAATCGAGAGGATTGCAAAGTAAAGTTTCGCGAGAAGGCACATCTCCGATCATGCTTTTCGCGTGCACGGCACGCGGCTCCGAAAATAAAGCTCACTTGGAGTCGGGCTCCCCGGTTTCGTCGACGGGAAAGTCGTCTTCGGAAAACGGGCGATCTTCGTGCCGGTTCATCTCGAAAAGAATCGGCTTGCGTTGGCCCCGTAACCTGCGGAAGTAAACCCAAAGAAGAGCCAACAGCACGAAAACGGCCGTTGAGGTGTACAGCGGAGCGACCGTGTTTTTTTCGGCGGCGGGCTCCGGCGGTCGAAACCAATCGACTTGCGCGGCGATCAAGAGAGGGGCGAATTGCCAATCGCTTTCCGGTTTCTCCGATCCGGGACCCAAAACGGCTTCTCCCATTTTTCGGTAGGCCCAGGTCTTGTAAAAAAAACCGCTGATCGAAATCGGAATGTTGAATCCCTCCCCGCCGCCGGTCGGCAGCCCTTCGGGAATATTTTTGATGCAAAAAACGAGAGGGTTGTCCTGCGAATCGTCCGTCGTCAACATGATTTGGTAATACCGGTCGGTCTGCAACCGCCGCCTGATCTCTTCGTCGCCGATCAGGACCGGATCGATCCGTCTCGCGTTTCCAACCAAGCGGACGAGGTCGCACCGGCGGGTCTGCGGCCGGTTGAAAAGGTCGATCACGGGAAAACGGTCCGTCCCGCTTTGTTTCAATTCGGCGGCGACTGCGGCGTCGATCTCGGGTCGCGGAATCTTCGAGGCCGCTTCCAGCATTTGATAAAACGGTTCCCGGTCCGCTTCCGTCAAACGCAGCAAATCGAACTGCCGCTTGTCCCCCGAACCGGCATCACCCTGATCGGCCCTCGGCAGCTCGGCGGCGTCTTTTTTTCGGAGAAACGTTTCCGGCGGCAAGACGGGAACGGCATCGAGCGTCCCAGCATCGAAACCGTGATCTCCGAGGAGCGTCGCAGGAAACCATTGAATCCGGGAAGCAACCAAAACGAGCCCCGATCTGTTATTGAGCAAAATTCCCCGCAGCCCGGCCCGTTCGGAACAGGGGGCGTCGATCGGCCAGGACCGGGGGACTTGCGGAACGATCGCGACGGCATCGGGAGCGTTTGCGATTTTCAACCGGCAAAGGTAATACGCCTCAAGACCGAACCGCTTTTTTTCCTCCTCGGAAACCGTTGTTTTCAGAACGCGGGAAACGATCACGTCTTGGGAAAGTTCGAAAACCGATCCCACAGGCAAAGAGTCAAGATCGGCTCTCTTTGCTTTTTCCGCATAATCCGAGAGCACGTTCTCAACCAGCGGCTGTCGCAAGCGGCTCAGCACTTTGAGCAACGATTCGCGAGGGAAATCCGCGGGCTGTTCGGCCGAGCCGAGTTCGTCCCATTCCGATTGAGAGAGCCCGAAGAGCTGTAAAAGGAACGGCGTGTCGATTCTTTCCCTTACGACCGTTCCCGGCTTTTCCGAAAAGTCGTGAGCGTTTTCGCGGGCCGGATTTTCGGCTTCCGATAATCGCGAACCCTCATTGTTTTTCCGAATCGTTTTCGCGAGGATCGTCGGCGTCGAGAGCAATTCCTTGCCGTCGGAATAGGTCCGGCGTTTGTAATAATAGCCGAATATCTCGACCGGTTGTCCGAAAAGTCCCGCCTCGGGCTCGGAAAGGCAAACGACCGAAAGCGGTTTGATCGGTTGATCGGGGAGCCGGACCCAGCAGTCGTAATATCCGGCGGCGGGAAAACCCGGCTCGTCCCCTTCCGGCGTTCGGGGAAAAGGAACGAATTCGAAACGAAGTAGTTTGCCCGCAACGGCGACGCGTTTGCCGCGATATTCCTCGCTCTGGGCTTCCAATTGCAGGAAACTGACTTGGGAAAATGGGGCTTTTTCCAACTCCGTCTCTTCGGTTTCCGAGAGGGAACGGAGCAGTTGCTGCAGTTCGGGCCGTTCCTTTTCGCGAAACAGCGGCGTATCGTCCCGGACATGCTGCCAATCCGCTCCCCAAACGGCGGAACAGATGAGCAGCGGAAAAAGAATCCCGCCGCGAAAAAGTCGTGAGAGGCTGTCCGGCATTGTTCCTGTTCTTTTCAGGTAATCGCCAACGGGAAGCCGGAAGTATAACCCCCTGCTTCCCGTCTGATTTTCACAAAATTCAATTTTGCGAGTGCAAAAATTATGAAATTGACCTTTGAGAAAGAAGAGTAAATTCCGTCATCCCCGCGCAGGCGGAGATCCAGAGATTGCGGTTTCCCTCTGGACCCCCGCCTGCGCGGGGGTGACGAAGGGCATTTCGACTATTTTGTCTAATTCCGTATTCTCCGTCAACACTAAAACGTGTAGCGGTTGACGACGTTTTCGAAGAGTTCTTGTCGTCCGCTGGTGTTCGGCGTCGCCTCGCCCTTGGCGAGCATGTACTTTTCGAGCGACTTGAAATCGTGCTTGCCGGCTTCGATTTCCGCCCCGACTCCGCCGTCCCAGGACGCGTAACGGTCCTTGAGCATCTTCGCGATCTCGCCGGTCTTCCGCATTTCGGCGGCGACCAAGAGCCCCTTCGCGAAGGCGTCCATTCCGCCGATATGCGCGTAAAACAGATCGAGCGGCTCGAAACTTTCCCGACGGACCTTCGCGTCGAAGTTCAACCCGCCCGGGGCCAGCCCGCCGTACTTCATGATCATGAGCATGATCTTCGTCGTCATATACACGTTCGTCGGGAACTGGTCCGTGTCCCAGCCGAGGAGCTCGTCGCCCGCGTTCGCGTCGACCGAACCGAGGAAACCTTGCGAACCGGCGTAATCGAGTTCATGCTCGACGCTGTGTCCGGCCAAGGTCGCGTGGTTGGTTTCGATATTCATTTTGACGGACTTTTCCAAGCCGTAGGCCCGGAGGAAGTTGATGCACGCCGCCGAATCGTAATCGTACTGGTGCTTCGTCGGTTCCTTCGGCTTCGGCTCAAAATAGAACTGGCCTTTGAAGCCGATTTCCTTGGCATAATCGACGGCCATATGCATGAACTTTCCGAGGTGGTCGGCTTCGCGTTTCATATCGGTGTTCCAAATGCACTGGTACCCTTCCCGGCCGCCCCAGAACGTGTAACCTTCCCCGCCGAGACGGAGGGTCACTTCGAGGGCTTTCTTGACCTGGGACGCGGCGTAGGCGAAAGCATCGGCGTTGCAACTCGTCGCGGCTCCGTGCATGTAACGCGGGTTGCCGAACAGGTTCGCCGTTCCCCAGAGGAGTTTGATGCCGGTTCGCTTCTGCTCTTGCTCGAAAACGTCGACGACGGCGTCGAGGTTCTTGTTCGATTCGGCCAGGGTTTTCCCTTCCGGAGCGACGTCGCGATCATGAAAGCAGTAAAACGGCATTTGCAGTTTTTCGCAAAACTCGAAAAAGACGCGGACCCGGTTCTGGGCGTTTGCGACGTTATCTTCCGGCCCTTCCCAAGGTCGAAGCATGGTTCCCGGCCCGAAGGGATCGGCCCCGCTCCCCCGCATCGTGTGCCAGTACGCGGAGCTGAAACGGAAGTGGTCTTTCATCGTCTTCCCTTCGACCTTTTCTTCCGGATTGTAGTAACGGAAAGCGAGGGGATTGGCGGATTTCGGACCTTCGTAAGTGACTTTGGTAACTTCCGGAAATGCGGACATAAAACTCTCCTTAAAGTGTTGTAATGGGAAAAACCAGGCGACGGCGTCTTCGATATCGCCGATCTTATACCGTAGCCGGTATGGGCTGTAGGCTTCGCCTTCGGTCAAACCGCGGCCTTGTTGGGCCGCTACCGTACT
>JAVBQI010000230.1:0-6360 GCA_031549145.1 Thermoguttaceae bacterium
CATCTTTTTCGAGTAGGTCGAATGCAGTTCCTCTTCGGTGATCGCTTCGAGTTCCTCAAGCCGGGAAAGACGGCTGCGGATCGTGCGGAAGTTGGTCAACGTCCCGCCGAGCCAACGATTGGAGATGAACGGCATGCCGCATCGGGCCGCTTGAATCGCGACCGGCTCGGACGCTTGACGTTTGGTACCGACGAAAAGAATGAGGCTCCCTTGGGCGGCGACCTGCTTCAGATATTTTCGGGCCCGCAAGATTCCTTTGACGGTTTCCCGAACGTCGATGATATGAATGAGTTTCCGGCGTCCGTACACATAGGGACGCATTTTCGGATTCCAATGACTCGCCCGGTGCCCGAAATGAACCCCGGCGTCGACCAGGTCTTGGACCGAGATCGAGAGTTTCTGCGCATTCGACATGGTTTTCTTCCTTTCTCGCGATCGCCCGGCACATCGGCGCGTCGTTTTTCAACGCATAGGGCCGACGTTTGGACCGCGAAATATCGGTCAAACGGTAAATTCCCCGGTCCCGGACCGTTCGAAGGCCGGGGAAATCAATATCAAAACGCTGTAGTATATCCGGCTCACGCCCCCCCGTCAACGGGGGGAAAATCGACGAAAGGCGGACAAAACCCAACAACGAGCCGGGGGCTGTGCCCCCGACTGATAATCTCTTGTGTTGTTCTCCCTTCTCACGAGGCGGTGCAGTCGGGACCGCAGGTCCCGGCTCGTCGGTTTGAGGTTAACGAAAAAAAATTCCGCTACCCCTCAAAACGGCGGTTCGGTCGTATACAGCCCCGGAACGTGCTGGGTCGCGTGATACATGCTCATGCCGAGGTAATTGCCAAACGCCTCCCACAAGACGTTGCCGATGTGCGATTGCGTGATCGCGACATGGTGCGGGAACTGTCGGAGCAAGACTTCGCGGTACAGCCGCTGCAGGTTCGGGATGCGGCACCAACCGTAACAGCCGAACGTGCAGGCCGGGTTGTCTTCGAACGCCCCTTCGATCACGGTCGCATGCCAATTCGAATCCGGGTCTTGCGTTACCCGAAAGAGCGTGACCGGGCCGGGTCGGGCGACGAACTCGATCGTCCCCTGGGCGTCTTCGCGCTTCGCCCCGCCCCCTTCGACCATGATTTCCTGTGTCCCGAGCCGGATCGGCGTTTTCGCGAACGCCGCCGGAAAGACACCGCAATGCCAGATGTTCGCCAGTTCCGAGTCGTTGTTGTGCAGGTTGTTCCAATCCCCCAGTCCCGCCGGGGAGCCGCTCGCGAGCATCGCGGCGTGCATCGAAAGTGTCCCGAGCAAATCCGACTCGCAGGCGCAGGGGGTCCCTTCGTTTCCCAACCGGCTCATCGCCGTGCAGGTACAGCAGCCGTAATTCTGTTGGATCGAATTCCAACATTGAATGCCGAACGCGTCGATCCCGTGCTCCTTTTGAAAGCGTCGGAGGAACAGCTCGAATTTCGCGCTGCGAACGACCGATTGCGGTTCGACGCCGCTGCAATCGGCGTATTTTTTCGTTGCCTCCAAAACGCTCAAGAGTTCCGGATCGCTGTCCGGGATGCTTTTCGCCCCGGCGAGTGCTTCGGAAAGATCGAGAACGACCGAGGTTGGGCCGAGACGCTGTAATTTTTTTTCGCTGTAACGGCAGGTCCAAAACGCTTCGGGCCGGGCGCCGATCTGGGCGTATCGGGCGTTTTTGACCCCTTTGACGACGCGGCAAATCCGGGCAAACCAGTCGAGGTCCTTTGCAAAGCATTCTTCGCGGGGAAAACAGATCGGCGTTCGGGCGAGCGTGTATTTGACGCCAAGCTGCCGCAGCACGTCGCATTGGGAAAGCAGCCCGCAGAAGGCGTCGCGACGTTCGGTCCGCATCGTCAACGGTTCCGTTTCGTGACAGCCGAACAACAGGATCGGCACATCGAGTCCGGCTTTCTTGACGGTTCGAGCGACGGCAGTTTCCTCGCCGAAATTGACGCAACCGATCAGGAGGCCGTCGACGTTTTCCCGGCGGAAGAGTTCGGCCGCGAGATCGGCTTCCGCGAGGGTCGAAACGCAGCCGACCTCGGTCTGTTGCTCGCTCGGAACAACGACGCCGATCCCGAGTTTTTCGAGAGCGTCGATCGTCTCCTTGCGCATCGCCGCGGCCAGTTTGGAACTGAAGAACCCGCGATTGGCGGGAATAAAACCGAGTTTGATCTTACCGTTCATTGTCGTCTCCAAAATTGGGGGGGATTGAAACAGCCCATTGCGTTGGACTGTGTACAAAGTATATCCCTCCCAAAAAACGATCGCAACCAACACGGGAGGATTGCGAGGTCTTTCGAAGAATCGGTGTTTTCGCGGAGACCGATAAAAAGAGCCGTAAGTGTAGCGGAGCGCAACTTGCGGACCTTGTACAGAGCCTGAAGCTGCCGGGGCTGAATCTTGTACAAGGTCCGTAAGTTACGTCGGAGTACCGACTACACTTACGGCTCTTTTTTTACCAACACGAATTTTGATTTGATCTAAAACTCTTCCTCTTCGTTCGGGTCGAGGAAACCTTCCAGATGCCGGCAACGCAACGGGCTTTGCAGTTTTTGAACCGCCTTCGCCTCGATCTGCCGGACGCGCTCGCGGGTGACTTGGAAGATTCGACCGACTTCTTCGAGCGTGTAGGAATAGCCGCCGTCGAGACCGTAACGCAATTTGAGAATTTCCCGTTCCCGGTAGGTCAGCGTTTTCAAGACCTTGCCGATTTCCTTTTTCAGCATTTCGTTCGCCGCCGATTTTTCCGGCTTCTCGAAACTGTTGTCCGAAACGAACTCGCCGAAACAAGCGTCCTCGGAATCGCCGACCGGATGTTCGAGCGAAATCGGATTGGCGCCCATCTGCATGATTTTCCGGGCCTCTTCGATCGTCAGATCGGCCGCCTCGGCGATCTCGCCGATGCTCGGTTCCCGGCCGGTCCGCTGGTACAGGTTGCGCGAGGCCGCCCGCAGTTTCGTGAGGGCGTCGATCATGTGCACCGGAATCCGGATCGTCCGGGCCTGTTCCGCGATCGCTCGGGTAATCGCCTGCCGAATCCACCAGGTCGCATACGTCGAAAATTTGTAGCCGCGGCGATACTCGAACTTGTCGACCGCCCGCATCAGCCCGGTGTTGCCTTCTTGAATGAGGTCGAGAAAACTCATTCCGCGGTTGCGATATTTTTTCGCGACCGAAACGACCAGCCGCAAGTTGCCCCGGGAGAGATCGCTTTTCGCCTGTTCGTAGGCCGCGAGCCGTTCCCGCATCAACCGACAGCGATTTCGCAAGCTGCGCGGGCTTTCCTGCGTCGTCATAATCAACTGCCGCAATTCGTCCCGCAATTGAATCCGTTTTTCCGGGGTGATATTCGATTTGGCACTTGAGAGCAGGCTGCGGATCGCGTCCATTCGCTCGGACATTTTTTCCAGCTGCTTCATTAAAGCGTGGACCCGTCGGGTCCGGAGGCTCAATTCCTCGGTCAGGATCAACGCCCGCCGCCGTCGCTGCAAAAATCGGGTCCGGGCTTCCTGTTTGATTTTTTGCGGGGTGCTCTTGCGAACCAGACGCTCGAAATCCGCCGTCGTCGATTCCAACAGGGCGGCCACGGTTTTCAAATTCGACGGCATCCGCTTGAGAATCTGCTCTTTGGAAAGACGTTCCGTGAGCGACATCTTGATCGTCCGGTCGAACGGCAGCTTCCCGTGATACACTTTCGTCAGAACACCGAACGCCGTATGTAACGCGAACGGGCTTTCCATCACCGAGCGACGGAACATCCGCCGGGTCAATTCGATTTTTTTGGAGCAGTTGATTTCTTCTTCTTTGCTCAAAAGGCCGAGGCTCGACATTTGGTTCAGATACAGCCGGATCGGGTCGCTGCTCCATTTTTCGACTTCTTCCGGCAAAGCGGGTTTTTTCGCCTCGGAATCGGCTCCCTCGTCCGCCGCGTCCCCGGAATCGTGCTCCCCTTCCTCGGCTTGCAGTTCGAGCAATTCCGTATCGGTCGCCTCTTCGTCGGTCAACTCGAAATCCCGGTGATCAATCGAATCGAACAGCTCCGACATTTGCATCATGTCGAGCGAATCACCGTCCGGCATGTGTCGGACGATCTCATCGAGCGAAAGATGCCCTTGGTCTCGTCCTTTATTGATCAGGTCTTGAAAATCACATCCGAAATAGTCGGTCCTTGACATAAAAGCTCCTTATTCCGCACCAATCCTTTGATGCGCTGGGTTGAAGGGAGGGGAAATTGTAAGTGGGAAGCAGGAAGTGAGAAGTGAGAAGTTGGAAGAGAGCCGCGACTTGCGGCCGCGAAATCCCATTCTTAATTCTTAATTTTCCTTCTCACCTTTTTGTCCTCTTTTCTGTTGTAAAATCTCCTGGAGTTTTCGTTGTTTTTCTTCCTTGGAAAGACCCGCGTCCTTGAGCGAGCCGATTTCCCTCGGACTGCGCCGCTTGATGTCGCGGCGGGTAAAACCTTGTACGATTTCGGTGATTAGCCGGTCTCGTTTTTCGGCGCCCATGTTCGGGGAAAGACCTTTTTCCGCGGCCGATTCGTCGATTTCAACCAGCAGGTTTTTGACCGCCGGATCGTCGAACCGCAGCATCAGCCGCTCGAACGAGCCGCCGTCCCCATGCTCGGCCGCCGCTTTCCATTCTTCGTGTATCTTTCGGGTCAGCGGCGAAAGGAGCCAATCGTCCGGAATCAAATCGTCCAAAATCCCGAACGTCTCCGGATCGGCGAACCAAAGTTCCAACAGTTCCCGTTCCAAAAAATCGGGGGCGAACTCCGGTTTCGCCCAAATGTTTTCTTCGATTTGCCCCGTTGGACCGTTTTCTTCGCCTCGCTCGGAATAACTCGGGGCCTGCGAACGGCGGTCGCGCCACTGTTTCAGTCGCTTGCGAATCTCCGTCTCGGCGATATGAAACCGCAGGGCCAACCGACCGATCGTTTTTTCCAATCGCAGTTGGCTCGGATCATCGGCTCCCGCCAACCCGCTCGGGGCGGCGGCGATCACCGCGATCAGCCGGTCGAGGGCCTGCGACGAGCCGACGATGTCCCGTTCGAGGTCGATGTTGCGTGTCGCGCTCCGAAACGCGTGCTCCAAGGCGTCGACCGCCTCGTTTTGCAACATCGCTTCGAATGCCTCTTTTCCGTTTTCCAACAAAAATTCGCAAGGGTCCGCTCCCTCGGGCAGCGTCAAAATCGAAAGATCGACCCCTTGGGCGACGAACAGTTCCAACACCTCGTTCGCTCGCTTCTGTCCCGCTTCGTCTCCGTCGAGAACGAGATACATTTTTTCGGCGAACCGTTTGAGGATTTTAATGTGCTCCGGCCCCAAAGCCGTTCCGAGGATCGCGACCGCATCGGTCAGCCCCGTCTGGTGGGCCATAATACAGTCGGTATACCCTTCCATAATCAAGGCCCGCCGCGAATTCCGCATCGTCAACCGGGCGATGTCTAAACCGTAAAGTTGCCGGAATTTCGAGAACAGCACGGTTTCCGGCGAGTTGACGTACTTCGCCCGCGATTGCAGCGGCGAATCGGGCAGTACCCGCCCTCCGAACGCGACCGTCCGGTCTTGCGTATCGCGAATCGGGAACAGCAACCGACCGCGAAATCGGTCGAACACGCGATTGGACCGTTGCGACCGTCCGTCCTCGTCCTGCGGCCGAGCCAAAACCCCGACCGCTTCCAAACAGGCGATCCGGCGAGGGTTGCTTTTGACCTTTTTCAACAGCCAATCGTAATCCAACGGCGAATACCCGAGCACGAACTGCCGGATGCTCGCTTCGTTGATTCCCCGATCCTGTAAATATTTTCTCGCGTTGGCCGCTTCTTCCAACGTCAATAAGGCTTCGTGATATTGCTTTTGAACCCAGTCCATCACCTGGTACAAGGTCCGTTTGTTCGGCGGCGGGAGCTGTTCGGTGTTGGAATCCGAAGCCAACGTGTAGGGTTCGACATCCTGGTATAGGCTTTCTTCGTCCTGCTCGCCGATTCCCGAGACTTGCGCCTTTTTCCGGGGGACGAATTCTTTCTTTTTCGGTAAGGTGATGCCCGCCAAATCGGCCAGAATTTCAAGGGCTTCCTTAAAATCGACCTTTTCCATTTGCATGATAAAGGAGAAAACATCTCCCCCGACATTGCAAACCCAGCATTTGTAGGACTGACGGTCCGGATTGACCTGAAGAGAAGGACGGGAATCATCGTGCCAAGGGCATCGACCGACGTAATGTCGGCCAACACGCCTCAGCGGCACGAAACGGGAGACCAGCTCGACGATGTCGATCGCCTCGCGAATCTGTTCTTTCACATTGTCGAAGGACGAATGCGGCACAAACGCTCCC
>JAVBQI010000118.1:0-46381 GCA_031549145.1 Thermoguttaceae bacterium
GTCCGCGACCGTGTTGTCGTCGAACAACCGGTCGACCGCCCGTTCGGCCGAAGCCGCGAGAAGCGTTCGGTATCCCGCCTTCTTCAACGTCTCGCGGAAAATATTCTGAAGCTCGGCGTTCGATTCGACGATCATCAGGCATTTCTGCTTGTCTTTGGAAGCGGCGGGAGCCGGTCGGCGAAAACCGGTCCCCATCGGATCGGAATAGGCTCCGTCGTTCGCGGTCCCTTCGGCCAAACGTCGCGCACAAACTTCGAGATCCTCAAGTACGGCGCCCATCGTTTGGTACCGTTTTTCCGGATCGAGGGACATCGCCCGGTTGACGATCGTTTGGATCGCGAACGGCACGGACGGATCGGCCTGTTGGATCGGCTTGATATTGTAAAAGCGGTTCTTATCGGCGCGTTTGATCCGGTCTTTCGTTTCCAAAAGCGGGGCTTCCCCGCATAAAAGATGGTAGTAAATGCAACCGAGGAAAAAAATGTCGCTCCGCGGATCGTCTCTTTTGACACCGCTCATCCGCTCCAAAACGGCATAATCGATCGAACGTTGGCTCCGGAATTCGGGGTTGCCCGAGCCCCCTTTTTCGGCGATCGACGCCAGCCCGAAGTCGACGAGCATCGCCTTGCCCATGCTCGAAAGCAAGACGTTGGAAAGTTTCAAATCCCGGTGCTGCGAACCCCGTTTCGAGGCATAATCGAGCCCGCTGCAAATATCCATCATAATTCGGGTCGAAACTTTCGGATCCGCCTTCTTTCGGGTCTTGAGAAATTCGCGAAGGGTTTGACCTTCGACGAAATCCATGACCATGAAATGGTTCTTGCCCGAAGAGAAAACTTCGTAAATCGGGACGATGTTCGGGTGTCGCAGATCGATCCCGAGTTCGGCCTCGTGCACGAAATGGTCGATCACCGTCGGATTGTCGCAAAACCGGTTGCGGAGCACCTTGACGGCCGCGAACTTCCCGGTCGTGCGATGCGTCGCCCGAAAAACCCGCGCAAACGTTCCCGCCCCGACCCGGTACAAGACCTTGTAATCCCCGTAAAAGAATCCGACCGATTCGCCGCTGAGAAGGCGTTCGATTTGGTAGTTCGTCAAAAAGCCCCGACGCAAGGTTTCCTGGAGGAACAGTTGGACGTCGACTTTTTGCGTCCCGAAACCTCCCCACAATTCCTGGAGCTGTTCCGGCGTGAGAACGTCGAAACCGAGCGCGCGTTGTGTCAGTTCGTCAAGAGCGACTTCGGGCATGGGACCGGATCGAGTGGGGGGGAGACGAAAAAATGCGGGAAAGCACCTCAATTATACCTTGGGATTGAACCTCGGTTTCGGGCGATTTTGATTTTTCGAGAAAAAAAGCCGCAATTTTCCCGTACAATCCCGGATAATCCCAACAAAAAGAGCAAGGAACAAAACCAGTATACCGGCTACGGTATTTCACTCTTGCAGCAATTCGTGGTACTCTCGCAACCAATTCGGATGAGCCGGCCAGGCGGGAGCGGTTACGAACGGAGCATCGGTGATTGCCCCGGTCATTGGCAATTCGACATATTCGGCTCCGGCGAGCCGGACATCCGGGGCGCAGGCCGGGTAGGCCGAGATTTTTTTGCCGGCGATCACCCCGGCGGCCGTCAAAATTTGCGGACCATGACAAATCGCGGCGATCGGTTTCTTTTTTTCGGCGAAATCGCGGACGATCCGGATCACCTCGGCGTCGAGTCGGATATATTCCGGAGCGCGACCGCCCGGTAGGAGCAGTCCGGCATACCGCGAAACGTCGATCGCCGCGAAATCGAGGTTCAGTTCGAAACGGTGCCCGGGCTTTTCGGTGTAGGTCTGATCCCCTTCGAAATCGTGAATCGCCGTCTTAATCATTTCGCCCGCCTTTTTGCCCGGACAGGCGACATCGACTTCGTATCCGAGGACCTGCAAGGCTTGAAAGGGGACCATCAGTTCGTAATCTTCGGTAAAATCGCCCGTGAGAATGAGAATTCTGCTCATGTTCAATCAGAGTGTGAAGGGTTGTCGTTCAAAATTTTCCGTAACTTGAGTTGCCGAACCTGCCGCGGAAAACGTGCCAAAAGTAAGGATTTGATTTTACACCTTTGGCATCGATTTTTCCAGAACATGGGGGGAACGTTTCGATATTGCACCACTTGCCGTTGGCCGGTTCCCGTGTTAAATTGGGGGCTTTGATTCTTGTCATTTCGAGCACCTACTGTGCTCCGCACAAAAAATGAACCAAGGGGCTTCCTGAGCGAAGCGACGAAAGCCCCGAAACCGCGAGTGTTGAGTTCGAAGCTTCAGTTCAAATTTTTCGCGGAGGGCAATATTTCTCATGCTCAAACGAAACGAAAACCTTTTTAGCGAATCGACCATGAGCTTCGGGGAGCACCTCGAAGAACTCCGCATTTGCCTTTGGAGAGCCGTGCTTTGGCTCGCCGGCGGTTTTGTCGTCGGCCTCCTTTTCGCGGGCAACGTCGTTTCCTACATTCAGGTTCCGCTCAATCAGTCGCTCGATAAGTATTATCTCGACCAGGGAACCAAACTGCTCAAAAAAGCTTCCAAAGAACTTTCCGCGGAAGGGTACGACGCCGGTTGGCTGATGTCCATTCCCAAGGAAAAGCGATTTTTCCCCGAAATCTATTACATCTTTCCCGGTCAGCTGGAGAATCAGATCGACCAGCGTTTGATCGCCGTGCCGGAAAAGGCTCAAGAGAAACATCGCCCCGTCGACCTGATCGACAATCTCAACGAGCGAAAAACGACGACCGAGACGGGTAAGAGTGCGGACCGCAAAGTCGAACCGGAGGCCGCGACTCCCGTTACGGTCCGGCTCGACGAAAAACCGCGACCGATGGTCCTCTTCAAAAAAATCGAATCGCTTTCCAGCACACGATCCAAAGCCCTTGGGGTACATGAGCCGTTTTGGATTTACATCAAGGCCGCATTCATGGTTGGGATCGTCGCCGGATCGCCCGGAATCTTTTACAGCCTCTGGTCGTTCGTCGCCGCCGGACTGTATTACAAAGAACGAAAATACGTCTATATTTTCATGCCTTTCAGCATTATCCTCTTTATCGCCGGGGTGTCGCTGTCGTTCTTTTTCGTTTTCGGGTACGTTCTCGATTTTCTCTTCGCCTTCAACGCCTGGATGAATATTGATCCCGACACGCGGATCACGGAATGGGTCAATTTCGCGTTTTTCCTGCCGGTCGGTTTCGGGATCAGCTTCCAGTTGCCGCTCGTCATTTTCGTGTTGGAGCGGGTCGGTATCCTCCCCTTGGAAATACTGATTACGAAATGGAAAATCTCCGTTCTCATCATTTTCCTGATTTCGATGCTTTTGACCCCGGGCGACCCGCAAAGCATGATGCTTATGGCCGTTCCGCTGACGGTTC
This sequence comes from Thermoguttaceae bacterium, assembly GCA_031549145.1. Classification (GTDB taxonomy): domain Bacteria; phylum Planctomycetota; class Planctomycetia; order Pirellulales; family Thermoguttaceae; genus JAVBSX01. The sequence continues at coordinate 3,399 of JAVBQI010000118.1, forward strand.
TCTATTTCATGGGAATCGGCTTGTGCTATGTCCTGCCGAAAAAGAAAAGCGAGTTTGATTCGATTGAAAATTGAGGGTTATGGATTGAGAGTATTGTCCGGAGACGGCGAGGTGCTTCGTCTCTGGCTCTTTGTGTTTTACTCTTCGCTTCCTTCGAGCATGCCCCATTGTCTGCGAAAGGCGACCTCTTTGAGGCAGGAGCGTCGCCAATTCTCGTCCCCGAGCCGGTTGAACGCGTCTTCGGCCTGATCGTATTGGCCCCGGGCGAGCAAAATGTGCCCGAGAATCTTGTAAAGTTTGTCCCGGGTTACGACCTCGCCGATTTTTCCCGTCGTTTCAACCGCTTCGGAAAGCAGGCCGATCTCCCCTTCGCCCCGGACGATGTCGGCCAAAAGCCGCTCCTTGCCTCTCTTGAGAAGCAGTTCCTCGACGTTGTTCGATCTTCGGAATTCCGGGAACAGCCCGCTCGCCGCGAGCGTCGCTTTGTCGAACATTTTGCGGGCCTCTTCCGGAAAACCGGAAAGAAACAGCGTCTGCGCCAAACTCAAAAGGATCGGCGGACGGCTTTTCGCGTCCGCGATTCTTTCAACGTCTTCAACCGTCGCGGCAAGCGATTTCCGGGCCTTTTCCGTTTCGAAAATTTGCGCATCAAGGGCGACGAGCTGGGCGAAAGGGGACGCCCGGTCGGCAGGTGAGTCCAAAGACGAAATCAGTTTTCCGGCCTCGTCGAGAATTTGCGAATTTTCCTGCAAAAACGGTTGACCCTTTCCCGGTTCGAGAATCGACCAAGGGCCCGAGACGAGCGAACGGCTTTCCGTCGCCCGAGAGGCGAGATTCGTTTGAACCAGGCGAATGAAAAGGCTCGCCTTGAGTTTGGGATCCCCGGAAACGGTGCGGATCGAGTCCAACATCTCCGAAAATTCGCTTCGGACTTCTTCGTTGGGAAAGGTTCCTCCGAAAAGAAAGAAAACCGTCCCCATTGCCGCGGTCCGGTCTTTGGGATCGGCGATCCGCTTCGCGGTTTGAAATCCGAAATCGAATGCCCGTTTCCGGACTTGGCGTTGCAAATCCGTATCGGCAAGGTAGGCCCGGCCCAAATCCGTTGTCGCCTGGACGATTTTCGCAAGCAATTCCGTTTGTCCCGCTCCGGCGGGCATCGCGAGGGCCGTCTGTCGGGCATCGAACAGCATCCCCTCGCGGATTTGCGTCAGTCCCAGTTCCCGAAGCGAAGACTGAACGTGCTGGGAATCGCCCGAAGACAGAATCTCGCTCAGCCGGGGGTACGAATACGGTTTGCCTTCCCGCAGATCCCGTACTCGTTGAGAGGCCGCCTCGTAAGAATGCAGAAGCTCTTCGGTTGACGCCGTTTTCGGGATGAGACGGAGCGTACGGAGCGAATCCTCGAATTGACCGATTTGGAATTGCTCCTTGGCCAAATCGTGAAGCAGTTCCGCCCGGGTCGGGCTGCTCGGCCGCATTTCGGCGATCGACCGGCCCGCCTCTTCCAAAAGACGCGACTTCATTTGCAAGGAGGCGAGCTGGGTCAGTTCCGAATCGACCGAGGCCGATTTCGGAAAACTCCGCAGAATCTCGAACAGATCGTCAAGGAGGATTCGGGCAACTCCGACATCGCCGAGGGCGATCAACATCGAAGCGATCGTCAACCGGGAAACCCCCTGATCGGCGTCGAGAAAAAGTCCCCGGCTGCGGCGGTCCGCACGAATCAACAGTGCGGTCGCGTCGGCCTTTTGCCCCCATTTGATCAGGTCTAACGCCGTGTTGATCGAAATGCGGAGGTCTTCCTCATCCAACTGTCGTCGCTCGACCGGGGGAGCCCTCAAAATTTTTCGTTCCCGGGAATCGGGAGAACCGTCGGTTGCATACCGGGAATCTTCCGTGTTTCGAGTCGCGAGGCCCAGGGATCTTCGGATACTGGGGTTTTGCGGATTATCGAAGATCGAAAGCGCGTTCGCCTTGAGCGTGGGCGGCAGGGCGACGGTCGTTTTCAAGACGCTGCCCGTCAGTTCGCGAAGCTCCGGGTTGCACATCATGTCCGAATCGAACAATGCGCGGAGGACCGGAAGCTGGTTGTCTTCCGGTTGAAGGTTCGCGATCGCGGAAAAAACCTGCTCAAGAGCCTGTCGGATTCGCTCGGGATTGGCAAGGGAAAAGAGGGAGGCCCCCCCTTCTTCCGGAGAAGTCTGTTCGGCGAGATCGGCGGAAAAGGGGGGCAGGCGGTCTTCGATGATCGAACGCAGCAGTTTCGTCTGGTTGGCGGGGATCGTCATACGGTTGATTGTCGCCAACGCCGAGTCCGTTTCCTGGAGACGAATCTGTTGCTCGGCGATGTAGGAATAAAAGGATTCCCGACGGCCGGCATCGCGCGAGGTCTCGGCCGTTCGATTCAGGTTTTGAAAAAAAGTTTGCGATTCGTTCGTTAAATTCAAAACGAGGATCGCGTTCAACATGTCCGTGAGCAACTTGCGTTGGCCCGGCAATTCCGGGTTGAGCGGGTACTCGATCATGCCGCGGAAAAAGGAGCGGATCGAGGAGACCGCGTTGATTTTGTTGTCCTCCCGAATGTAATACCAGGTCAACGGGATCATGAGGCCGTTGCGCGTTTGCCGGCCGAATTCGTCCTCGTTCAAGGCGTTTAGGATTTCGGGGATATTGGTCCCGATTCGCTGGGCGAGCAAGGCCTCGAACGTCTCGGCCAAGGCACCGGCCCGTTCGAGTGGGTCGTTGATCGCGGCCGCCTCTTGAATGGTTGCGGACACGTTTTGATGTGTCAAAGATTCGACGTCTTTGGGATTCTTTCCGGATCGCTGGGCCGTTTCGATCACTTGTCGGATTTTTTCCGCCCATTTTCCGGTTGGCATCGCGATTTTGCCGCTTTCCAGGGATTCGGGAGAGTGGTCGGAAAATAAGGATCGCGAGCGTTCCCCCCAAAAAAGAAAAGCGATAACAAGAATAAGCAATATGCCGCCGCCGATCAGGACCAAGCGTTTCATATTCCTGCGATAATGAAGAAAAAAAGGGGGATATGCTCAAACAAGCCGCCTTCGCATGATACCGTAATCAAATTACAAAAACAAGCCCGCGTTGGCCGGCGCCAAGACACGATTGCAGCGTCAAAATTTTGAAAAAGTTTCGAATCGGGCAGCAGCCGGAAGCGTCAGCGCCGGTTTTCCAATACGGAAAGGTGAGGGCCAACCCGGCGCTGACGCTTCGGGCTGCTGTTTGCCGTGTTCGACTTTGCAGACTCTTGCAGCCGGCTCGATTACCAAGCGACAGGCTGGTTTGTGAACCTCATTGGACCAAAAGATTCTTTCGAAATTTACGACGCACAGCCCAAAATTGAACTTGTGTAAAAACAGCATTCTGGTAAAATATAGGTTAGTAGAATAGTGTCGGTTTTTCCGCCCAAGGACGGCGAGGCGGTCAAAGATTGGTGTGCGGTGCTCATCCCTTGAAAGCAGCGACCAACGGGAGCGGAATATGGTGCACGAATTTTTGATTTGATCTAAAATAACCGCTGCTCACTGCTCAACATCAGATTGCTTTTATTAATTCTATGACTAAAAAACTTGAAATCGTCTATGTCGTTCCTTCCCGTTACGACGACGAAGGTTACGTCAAAAGATATATTTGGGGCGTCGTCCCCTCGAATTCCCTCGCGGTTCTCAAAAGTCTCACCGAATCCCTCGCCGCCGAAAATCCGTTTCCCGGCATCGAAATCGGCGTTACCTCTTACGACGACAACGTCGAAAAAATTCCGTTCAAGAAAATCGCCCGGCTCAACCGCCGCGGCGACACGAAGGTCGTCGTCGGCCTCGTCGGCGTTCAAACCGGACAGTTCCCCCGGGCGGCCGAAATCGCTCTCGAATTCAAAAAACTCGGCGTCGATGCAATGATCGGCGGGTTTCACGTCAGCGGCGTGCTCGCCCTGTTCGAAGAATTGACCCCCGAATTGCAGGAACTGACCGACCGGGGCGTGACCCTGATCTGCGGTGAGTCGGAAACCCCTGGCGTACTGCAATCCCTGTTTCAGGACGTCTTGGACGGCCGTCTTCAACCGATTTACCGTTTTCCGAAAGCCCCGGACTTGAAGGATGCCCCGTTGCCGCAGGTCGATCCCTCCTATGTCGATCACTTCGGAGCCCGTTGGGCGACGATCGATTCGAGCCGCGGCTGCCCTTACGGCTGCACCTTCTGCACCGTGATTAACATTCAAGGCCGAAAAATGCGTTGCCGCGAAGCCGATGCCGTCCTCGCGACGATCCGGCGGAATCACGACAAAGGGGTCAAGAATTTCTTCTTTACCGACGATAATTTCGCCCGGAGCCGCATTTGGCGCGAGGTCTTCGACGGAATGATCGAAATGCGCAAAGAAGGCTTGAACGTCGGCTTTATGATGCAAATCGACACCCAATCGTGCAAGATCCCGGATTTCGTCGAAAAAGCGAAAGCCGCCGGTTGCCGGTCGGTTTTCATCGGAATGGAAAGCGTCAATCCCGCGAACATCGCGGCGGCCGGAAAATCGCAAAACAGCGTCGAAGAATACCGCGACATGGTCGGACGTTGGCAGAAAGCCGAAGTCGTCGTACACGTCGGCTACATCATCGGCTTCCCGAACGACACGATCGAATCAGTCAAAAGCGACGTCCATTTCCTGCGCGATCATGTCGGCGTCGACCTGGTCTCCTTCTTTATGATGACCCCGTTGCCCGGCTCCGTCGATCATTTCGAGATGGTCAAACGGGGCGAGCCGATCGATCCCGATTTGAATAAATACGATTCGTTTCACGAGGCGTTCCAGCACCCGAACATGCCGAACGGCCAATGGGCGGAGGCGACGAAGATCGCCTACACCGAATTTTATACCAAGGACAATTGCACGACGATTTTGCGACGGATCGCCCGGAAGCATTATTGGTTCATGTTCTGGAGTTTGATCTGGTACCGTTATTCCGGCGTTTTTTCCGGAACACACCCGATGATGACCGGTTTCTTTCGGGTGAAAAACCGGCTCGAACGACGCTCCGGCTTCAAAAAAGAAGGGTTGTTCCAATTTGCCTGGCGCTGGGTCAAGGATTTCGTGCTCGATGCGCGTTCGTATGTCCGGCTGTTTTTCGAATTCCAGGAAATCTGGTTCCTGACCCGGCGGCCGGAAGCGGATGCGATTCTGCTTGATGTGTCCCCCGAACCGAAAACGGCCCTGCTGCAAGCCGACGGCGATTGGTCGGAGAACGAAACGCAGCCTCAACCGTTCGCCCTTGAACCGCTCGCGATTTCCGGAAACAATGCGGAACCGCCGTCGGTCCTTGAACCGATCGCCGTTCCGAGCTCCTCGGGCAGGGGATTCGCGGCGCTCGCCGATTTGCGACGACATTGGAACACGATCCAACAACGGGTCGCCGAGTACAACTGGTCGGGCCGTTGCGATGCCGCGATCCAGGAAATTCGCCGCGTGCTCGCCGTTACGGCCCAAACCTTGCGGGAACGAAGCGAATGCCTGATCCAACGTCCGAGCCGTTCCTGTAAGAAACAGGCGATCGCCCTGCAGCAGGTTGTATCCGAAATCGAAGAACAGTTGGTTACGATCGAAAAGAATCCGACGGACAAATCGGTGTTGTACCGCTCGCAGCATTTCATTCGCGAAAGGCTGATCGCCCGATACGAGGAACTGACGCATCGGTACGTCCGAACCCGTCGCCGGGTCAACGGTTGGGGAAAAGACGCCCTCGCGAAGCTGAAAAAGGGTAAGGTTCTGACGTTGACGGGCCAATCCCTTTTCCGGGTCCCGGCCGCGGCCTGTCTCGAAACCTATCTTTCTCTCCGCTTCAGCATCGCGGCGATGCGAAAAGAATTGTAGGGCGGCATCGGGACGATCTCGCGAATCGTCTGTTGAGCGGCATATCCTCCCACATCGAGCCGGGACCGTAAGGTCCCGGCTCGATGTGGGAGGATTCTGTATTACCTTACCAGTTTCGCGGCGATTTCGGCGACGTGCTTGCCCTGAAAACGGGCGATCGCTAATTCGTTTTCCGAAGGAGCCCGGCTGCCGTCGGCCGCGGCAATCGTCGTCGCTCCGTACGGAGTGCCGCCGGAAACCTCGTTCAAAACGGTCAAACCTTGCTCGCTGTAGGGTACGCCGACGACGATCATGCCGTGATGCAGGAGCGTCGTATGAAAGCTCGCGATCGTCGTTTCCTGCCCGCCGTGCTGGGAGGCCGTGCTCGCGAAGACGCTGCCGACTTTGCCGATCAAGGCCCCTTTCGCCCATAGGCTCGTCGTTCGGTCGAGAAAATTGCGCATCTGGGCGCACATGTTGCCGAATCGGGTCGGCGTTCCGAAAATCACGGCATCGGCTTCCGCGAGCCGGGCGACTTCGGCGATCGGAATGTGGGCGAACTTCGCCCGTTGCACATCCGCCCCGGAACTTTTGAGGGCGGCCTCGGGGACCAGCTCCGGGACCTGAAAGAGCGCAACCTCCGCGCCCGCAGCCTCGCGAGCCCCTTGGCCGACCGCTTCCGCCAATTGGTAGACGTGCCCGTACATGCTGTAAAAAACGACTTGAATTTTCATAGTGAGGACAGAGGACAGAGGACAGAGGACAGAGGACAGGAGCCGGGGGGGGGAGTTCCCAAGTTGCCCCTTCTATCTTCCCATATTATTCCCTTTCAAAGCGAAAAACCAGTGTGCTGTACATTTTTCCGGGGAAATTTGCCCTTGATCGACAGGGAGATATTTCTTATTCTCCCTTGTCCGAATCGTCTCCCATTTCCTTAATTTCTGGAAAATCGTATCGATCATGGGTTTTATCAGCACATTTTCCCGTTTGCGGCCGTTTCGGCTTTTCCTTTCGCTCGGTCTCATCGCGGTGATCGTCGGCAGCATCGGCTGTCAGTCCACGCTTTTTACCCTCGCCTATCTTTGGAAAGGACGCGAAGTCGACCCGGAATATAAATTTTTCAACAAAGGCGAAATCAAGGTCGTCGTCGTGACCCGTTCCCTTTCCATGGACCAGTTTCAAAATGAAACCGTTCCCAGGGACTTGAACCGGGAGGTCACGAAATTGATTAAAAAGAACTGCAAAAACAAGAAACTCACGGTCGTCGATTACCGCAAGGTCGAACAATGGCTCGACGACTGCAATAACAGTTTCGAAGAATTCCGCGATGTCGGGAGTGCTTTCAAAGCCGATTACGTCGTCGGCATCGAACTGCAAGGTTTCCGTTTGCAGGAAAGTCCGAATCTGTTGCAAGGGAAAGCCCGCTGGTCGGTCAAAACTTACGACATGAAAGAGGACGAACAGGTCGCCGAGAAGCCGATGGCGCTGGTTTATCCCCCGAATGTCCCGATCATGATTCAGGACAGTTCCAGTATCCCGATGTTTCGACTGCGGTTTGTCAATGTGATCGCCCTTCAGATTTCCTCGCTCTACCATCCGCACGATCCGACCAAGGTTTACGGCATTATGGACGCCGACTTGCTCGAAATGCATTGATCGGTTGCGGCATGATATTTCGAACAGAAGCCGGAAAGGAGCCGTACTCGGCGTATTGACGATGTGTTGACGTTCAAGCTCATCTCGGCTCAACACATCGTCAATGCGCTGCGCTCCTTTCCGGCTTTTGTTCTTGAACGATTTTTCTCGCGAAAGGCTCCGGCGTCTGCGCCGCTCGACAAACGGGCGATTGGCATCATTGGCTCGTTGTTCGCTTTCTTTTTCCCGCAAATAATACATAAACGGAAAAGTTTGTGCATTCTTCTTATTTTTTCTGTCGGAAATAATCGTTAAAGTCGATAATGATAGAGCAGGAACCTGTTTTTGGCTCTTTCTGTTTTCGCGCCGAAACGAGCCGCTAGGAAAATCAACAAACCGCACTCACAAAGTGCGGCCCGAGAGTGAAAAAACGCAATAATTGCCGTTGTCAAATGATCTAAAATGTCTCGAAACTCGACCGATCCTACCCAAATCAACAATTTTGATTCCTTGCCGGAAAAGTCGGAGGCTTTTCTTGGCGATCCGGGGAAGTTTCAGCGGCATTTTCTGTTCTCGCTGAACCGAATGGTTGTTGGCACAGGGCAATATATCACAAAACGACTTGAGATTGTTGGCGAATTTACACTTTTTTCCGCAACGGCGTTTTATTGGTTTGTGACGAAACCAACCCGGCGGGATACGCTCGACAATTCCCTTTATACGATCGGTGTTTTGAGCCTGCCCGTCGTGATGCTGACGGGAATGTTTATCGGAATGGTACTCGCCGTCCAAACGTACACCCAATTCAAGGCCCTGGGTTTGGAAACCCGGATCGGGGCGGTGATCAACCTTTCCTTGCTTCGGGAACTCGGTCCCGTTCTCGCCGCGACAATGCTCGCCGGTCGGGTCGGCTCTTCGATCGCCGCCGAACTCGGGACGATGCGGGTTACCGAACAGATCGATGCCTTGACCAGCATGGGGACGAACCCGATTCATTATCTCGTCGTCCCCCGGTTGATCGCCTGTCTCGTCCTGATTCCGGCGTTGACGGCAATGGGGGACTTCGCCGGAATTTTCGGCGGTGCCTTTTACTGTACCTACATCCTTCCCGTCGATTCGCATTTTTATTGGGAAAATTCCCGGAATTTCGTCAAACTGTTCGACCTTTTCGCCGGAATGTTCAAAAGCACGTTTTTCGGCGGAGCGATCGCTTTGATCAGTTGTTTTCAAGGTTTCAATTGCGATGCCGGAGCGGAAGGGGTTGGCAAGGCCGCGACGAAATCGTTCGTCATTTCTTTCGTCGCGATCCTGTTTCTCGATCTGATGATCGGCATTCTTTTGGACCGGTTTTACCTTCTCTTTTGGAACCCGCCGTTGATTACGGGAGGAGGTTGAGTATGGAACCGGAAAAACCGAGACGCCCGATCAACCGCAGCAACGAACCTTTCGAAGAGGACGAATTCGAAACGTTCGACCGCTGGGACGCTTCCGAAGACCGCGAGGCCGCGAAAAGCGAAAAACAAGCCGGGGCGACGAATCCCGAAGAAGAGCAGCGAAACGAGCCCCCTGCCCGCAAAGGGCCGCGGATCATCCTCAATCACGCCTCTCCCGTCGTTGAAACAGGGCAAGCGGCAACAAGTCCGGAAAAATCGACATTCCCGGATTACGGTTCGGAACGAAAAACGGAGATTCCAAGGCCGAGGGAAAAAACACGAACTTCCTCGCTTCGCGTTTCCGTGGAAAGCGACGTCCCGATCCTGGAAACCCGAAATTTGAGTGTTCAATTCGGCTCGACGCCGGTTCTCCGGGACATCGATTTTCGCGCCGAACGGGGCGAAACGATCGCGATCATCGGCGAAAGCGGCTGCGGCAAAACCGTCCTGCTCAAGACGATGATCGGCCTGCTTTCCCCAAGCGAAGGTGAGGTCCTGTTCGACGGCAACGACCTCCAATCGCTTTCGGAGAAGGATTTGACGCAGCAGCGGATTCGTTACGGTTTTGTTTTTCAACAGGCCGCCCTGTTCGACAGTATGACCATCGGAGAAAACATCGCCTTTCCGCTGCAGCAGCATACGCGGCTTTCGGAGGAGGCAAAATATGAAAAGGTCGCTCACCTGTTGAAAGAAGTCGGCTTGCCGGAAAACGTGATCGACAAGAAACCGGCCCAACTTTCCGGCGGCATGAGAAAACGGGTCGGTTTTGCCCGGGCCCTGGTGTTGGACCCGGAATTGGTTTTGTACGACGAGCCGACGACCGGCCTCGATCCGATCATGAGCGATGTGATCAACGAGTTGATGATCCAGGCTCACGAGCGGCATCACGTCAGCGGCATTTTGGTAACCCATGATATGACCTCGGCCAAAAAAGTCGCCGACCGGATCATCATGCTGTACCCGATTTCCCGGTTAAAGGTCGGAGAACCGCAAATCCTTTTCGACGGCACACCCGAAGAGATCGACGAATGTTCCGACGAACGGGTCGCCCAATTCCTCCGTGGCGAAGCCGGAGAACGGTTTTTTGAGAATTAAAAAACAGGTCAACGTTCGTGCTTTTGGATCGCGAACGGCTACGAAATTTGCTGCCTTATAAATTACTCCTGAAAATAATCATGAGCAAGCGAAATGTCGAATTCAAAATCGGAATCATGGTCCTGGCGGTGATCGTCGTCCTTGTTTTCCTCGTGATCCAATTCGGTCGCAAATCGTTTGTCGGCTTCGGGGAAACGTACGAGATCACCGTCCGCTTCGACAAGGCGACCGGCATCAACCCGGATACGCCCGTTTATAAAAGCGGCGTCAAGATCGGCAATGTCCGTTCGGTTGATTTGGTCGACGACACCAAGGAAACTTACACGGTCGTCAAGCTCGCGATCCAAAAGAAACGCAGCATCTATACCAACGAATTTTGCCGGATCAACAGTCCTTTTATCAATTTAAATGAAACGACGTTGGAAATCGTCAAGGACAAAAACTATCCTGGTGCGATAACCACCGTCAAACCGGGCGAATTGATTCGCGGGATGATGCCGGTCGACATGCTGCAATCGTTCGGTTCCCTCGAAGGGGACCTGACCGGTGCGATCCAAAATATTTCCGATGCAGCGGCCAAGGCGGGTTCGTTGATCGAAAGCATCAACGCGGTGATCGGAACCCCCGCCGAAGCGAAAGATAAGCAACGGCGGTTCGAGGAAATCGTTGAACTGGCCAACGACACGATGGGTGCCGTCAACCAGCTCGCGGGCAACGTCAATGACATTTTCGCCGACCGGGATTTCGGACAAAACGTTCGCAAAATCATTAAGGATATTCCGCCCACGCTTGAGCAGGTTCGCAGTTCTCTTGGGAATATCAACAGTTTTGCCGACGAAGCCCGCACAACGATGGGCCGGGTCAACCTTTCCCTCGATAAGGTCAACACGAACCTCGACAATATCGGCGAGTTTACGGCCGCGTTGGGCGACAACGGTTCGGAAGTCGTCAAAACGATGCAACGCGCCGCCCGAAGAATGGAGGGGATGTTCAGCGATATTTCCGAACTGGTCGGTGCGCTCCGGAATCCGGACGGCTCGCTCGCCCAATTGATCAACAATCCGGAATTGTACGAAAGCGTGCAGGCGACCATCGAAAATGTCGAGGACCTCTCGCAAACGCTCAAACCGATTGTGTACGACATGCGGGTCTTCTCGGACAAGATCGCCCGCGATCCCAGCGTTCTGGGGGTTCGGGGGGCGATTTCCAAAAGCCCTCCGCTCAAGGGCCTGCCGTACGGCGACGGCGTCAATTCGGACGGGCTGTACGTTTCCGGACGAGCGATGCGGCGGCCTCGCCCTTCGGACAATATCATCGCGGCGAGTTACGTTCCCTACCAGGGGGAAGAGCCGTTCGATCCGTGTTGGAAAAACCAGCTCGGCGGTTCGTGCGGGTTTATTCCGTCCTCGGGTACGCGATTCGAAATCGCAACGCCGAAATCTCCGCTGCAAAAAGCGCTCGATTCCGTGATGCAACGGCAATGCTCGACGGCCTCGTCCGAATCGTATCCCTCCGAAATGATCTATGAAGACGGAATGTCCGGCTGCGGTCTCGGTCAAAACGGCTCTTGCGGTTCTTACGACGCTTCAGGTTCCTGGGATCCGTCGGGCTACGTTTCCGATCCGGACGGCTTCGCGGCGGGATTCTCGGAATCGGAAATGGGCGGTTCGTTTGCAAACAGCGGTTCGTCCGGAACGGTTGTCTCCGCTCAACCGCAATACGGGAATGCTTACCCTTCGTCGCAGCCGCCTAGCCCGGTTCGCGGCAATCCGGGAGGGCGTTACGGTTTTTCGCCGATCTTGAATTTTTCGAAAAACGGCGCTTCGCAAGTCGCTCCGGTTCCGGCCTTGGGACGACAAAACAATCCGAACGCCGCGGGCACGATTCCGACGATGCCGACGACGATTTTGGAATTCCGGCCCGAGGGGGCGACGATCGAAGGTTCGAGCGGAGAGGTGATTGAAAACCAGGGAAGCGGCGTCGATCCGGGCAACGGTGTCGGCGTCACATTCCCGACGAAAGACAAAGGCTACATCATCGAATTCGAGACCGGCATCGAAACTGGCGTCGAAGCGGCGACGCCCCAAGCTGCCGTCGCCGTCGCCCTGGAATCAGTTCAATCTCCGCCCGTTGCGTTTGCGACGCCGACCGCCGCCGCCTCGCAGCCGCAACCGCAGGTGCAGCCGCAATTACAATTTCAACCGCAACCGGTTCAAACGCCGGCGGTCGCGACGGGGCTGACCCCGCAACCGCGATTCGACCCGCGTTCCGCTTGGCCGCAATACGGTTCAGTTCGAAAAACCGCCCCGAGGTAAAAGGCCGGGCCGGATTTATAAAAAGAGCCGCAGTGTAGTCGGTACTCTGACGCAACTTGCGGACCTTGTATGCCGTAGTCGGTAGGGGCGGTATAAACAAGCACGAGAATTGCGAAGTAAAAATTTTCGCGCAGAGACGCGGAGGCCGCAGAGTTTTTTTATGAAAATCATTCGTCGAGCCTTGCGCATTTGGCCTGTTTTGAATATTGTTCAACGGTTCCTCTGCGGTCTCCGCGTCTTCGCGCGCTAAAAAACGACTTTGCAATCCTCGTGTAAAACAAGCAGGGAACTTGACGAAATGTAATGCCTCCGATAATATTTCTCTGGAATGGTTCTAAGTTGGCATATGGTGCGGTCCAAGACAAATCCGTGAATGGTTGTAGGTTGTTTCATAACCTCTTTTTTCGTTTCTGTCCCTTGAAATTCCGGAGTCAAAAAGAACAGCAAGAGAGTTATGAAAGTAGCTCTACGAATTTTCCAAGTTTTTCATTTCAATGTCGGCGCAATTGTCGGCGTTTTGCCCTCGTAGCTCAGGGGATAGAGCGACGGTTTCCTAAACCGTAGGTCACAGGTCCGAATCCTGTCGGGGGTAGTTTGTAAAGTCCGAAGAATTCGGGCTTTGCGGTAGCGACCAGCATCTTTATCGGAACGGTAAAGATGCCAGTGGGGTCGGAAGTGGTACCGGACAAAACGGAACGATTTTCGCTCGTCGTTCCCGTCCGGCAGCCGACTTGCGACGAAGCCGCTTCCGGCCAATCCCGTCATTCACAATAACTTGTATGTCCTCTCTTCGGGATCATAACGCATTCCGAGCATCCGTTCGCATTTATCCATGATAAGCTCCTTCTCCTCTTGATTTTCGATCCCCTTGAGCCGTTCCCAGTTACCGATGACCAAGTCGTTGTTCGGCGTCAGAAGCCAGCTATCGGTCGACTCAATGGCTGCCAAATTGATGAATCCGAAAATAAACATTTTTTTGAATTCGTCCAACGCGATCAGTCTCTCAGTCAGGCATAACCCCGCCATTTTTTCTCTGAACGGCATCATGGATTCATTGTCTTTCATCTTTTGAATCCGCACAAAAACAGCGACTCTGTCGCGCGGCGTATTGATACTCTTGATAAAAACGGGATAACAGTAAAGGTTGGTTTTGCTCAGCGCCTTCAAGTTATGGATCGTGACATCGAAGCGGCTTGCCAAACCATAAAAGACAAAGACATTTCCATACGTCCATTTCCCGTCATCCTCTTTAAGCCCCTGCGGTCGAGAGGAATACGATTTGAATATTTCGGCGGTTTGCTCGTAAGTTTCAGACGCTTCCAATTCGGCGACCAATTCTTCCAGGAGAGGCGGCAATGTCTTCATCGCTTCCTTTTCACGCCGCATTTTATGCTGCATCTCTTCCCACACCCCCATCATTGTTTTTTCGGAAAATTCGTCGAACGTTTCGCCCACCGTATCAGCTTCATGTCGAAAATGATCCCGCAATTCCATGAGAATTTTGCCCATCATGTTTTCACCGACTCCGTCGACGGTTCCCCAAAAAGTATCGCCATGCCGGTTCGCTTCTTCGAGATGGGCATCGTCCGTAGCGAGAAGGCGTTCACGAAGTGCGGCATGTTGTGAAAATTTGACAAAAACAATTTTTCTCATTAGTTCGACTTTTCGAGAATCCCAATCGGGCTTCAGTGGCAGTGAATGAGCGTACTGTTTGGCCACCTTGGGCTTGGGGACGGATGCGATTTTTTGTTTGATTTCAGGATCGTCGAATTTCGCCGCTTGATAGGCGTGTTCGCTGCTCGGATACACGATTCCATCGAACGTAATGGGGGCAGGATGAAAATTACCGAATACGGCATTGTCACCGGTAAAACCTCGTATCGATTCTCGGGTTGGTGCTTTTGATGCCGAAGGATTCTTTTTTTTCCTTGAGCTTTGCCAAATCTCCATGACTTGCGGCCATATCGAATTGATGGCGAAGTCAATGTCTTGCGTTTCTCTATGTAGCGAGGCAAAGGGCTGGATGTCCGGATGAATACGCTTGATGTCGTCACGATCCTTTCCATAGATCCACCCGTCGAGCAAACGTTCCGTGCACCAGCGGTCATGTTCGGCTACGGCAAGCAATTCCCGCTGAGCTTCGCATGCTGAAATGATTTCGCCTTTGCCGACGCATTCGAGACGCTGGTCGCCGATTCCCGCCATGCGGAGCTTGAAGAAGACATGGCTGGCCGCCTGGCGACTTGACTCGCGTTTCCATTCGAGGTCTTTCGACCAGGGCTCTTCCATTTCCGCTACACTTTTGTACAGCGGTATTCGAGGGTTCACGCCCTCCTTGTTTGCCGAGTCGATGGTCTTGTTGTCATAGGCCATCTTTACCGCTTTGCCCATGTTGTCGACAGTCTCGCGAAGCTGACTTTCCCCGGGGGCAAGCGAGCAACTCTCGGTGAGAGGGAAAAACATGTTGATATTGAACGGATCGAATGATTGTTGCATCTCGCCGGATATTCGTTCCGTTTCCGGCAGAGCGAAAACGATGCGTGTATCGCTTCCTTGCGTGATTTTAGCCAAAGTGAATGCCGTCTCGGCGCCGATCAATTCATCTGCCAGGCAGACGTAAACAACCGTGCACTCGTCGATATCGGGTACGGCGGTTCTTACCGCCTTTTCATTCATGCGTCGAATGTCTCCGTTGATGAAATCCATTTTCGCCAGCGGGGCATAGCCGCCGTAACGAAGATCTCCGGCATTGTCGGGATCGACGGCGGGATAGCGGCGATAAAAACGTTCGCGATTCAGATCGGCTTGATTATCGATGACATGAATTACGAGTTCATGGCCGAGCGATTTCGGGGTTGTTCCCATGCGGATCACTTGCAGGGCAACCTGTTCGCCGAACCACCCGAAGCCGACGATCATGATCCGATACGGTTTCGTTTTATTCCCGGCGATATCGGGGGGGAACATCCTGACAACCTCCTTGGCTGCCTCGTCGTAAGCGCTGAACGGGTAGCAGACCCATGGCGTCTCGACGTCTTCAGTGAGCGAGGCATAAGCGAAAGGACCGCCTTTTTCCCAGGCGAGACGGCGAAGAGTGGAGTTGTGTACTTGAATTCTCGCGGTAAAAAGGTCGCGTTTGAAACCGCATAAAAAAATCCAGATATGCCCCATGTACGACATGGCATTGTATTTGAAATACTCCTTCATGGCGACGGCACATTCGATATTGATCGTGTCGTCCCCCGTCATGGCGTAGAACGTCTTGGCCCGATGCAAACCGAGCGTTTTCAAAAATTTGATATCCGTCGCATCGCCGACCAGCGTGAAACCGTTTCGAAGTTCGACTTGTTCGAGATAGGGATTTTTGTCGTTCTTGTCTATCGCGACGACAAGTTGGCCGCGATTGAGGATTTCACTGATCAAGGCGAATCCCTTTTCGCCGACTCCGAAGACGATGACATGGTTGCAAAAAAGGCGGTTGATGGCGAGCCATGTGAAAAAATGAATGAAAACACGGACGATAATATCGAACATCCAAATCGTGATGAATATCGGCAGGAGCAGTCGACACACCTGGAGCCAAGTGCTGTCCACGGTGATTTCGGCCAGGTTCCCTTTCGCGGACAAGAAGACGGCGAAAAAGCGGTCAAGCCATGTGGCATCCACACTCGAATTCCTTGGATACTGTTCCGGTAGGAAACGCCACAAAACCACACAGGAGATGGCGATCACCGTAAAGTAGACCCACCAGATACGGTATTGATTCTTCTTGAGAAAGCGGAATATTTTCGGGATGGTGTTCATGAATACCGTTATTGTTTGTTTCGTGCACGAATTATCGCGATTTCGAACGGAAGCTTTAGGATGAGGAAGCGTAAATATCGTTTCGGCAATTCTGTCGAGTGTTTCCAACGCAACCGGCCACGGATTTCATCAATCGACGGGGCTGTCCGATTTGGCGATTCTATATCCCAAGGCATAGATCGCCTTCAGAGTTTCGATTGACGTTTTCCGATCGTACTCTTTTTCACGGTCGGGCAGGTCGGAATACGGCACCAGACAGGGATGTTTTTTTTGTTCGTCATCCCGGCGAACACCGAAGGTCCATCCTTCTTTCATGCGTTGGACCGCCCAATTGTTATGGACGTTCTCCGCCAACCGCTCACGAATTTCGTCGACCTCAAAAGGCAGTTTCGCCCGTGACGTGTCGATCGGTTGTGGATTAAAGTCGTTCATGAATGGCTCCTTAAAAAGTAAGGGGGGGTGATCTGCCATTTTGGGCCGATCAATTATTGTTCTTGATGTAAGTCGTTTTCAAATCCGTTCCAGCAGTCCTTGGGGTTCGCGAGGGCGGCTTTGACCCGTGTGAGAATCTCCGCGACTTGCTCTTCGATACGGTGGTGCTGATCGTCAGGAATTCTACGGTGCCCCGTCACGCCGACGCCAATCGCCAAAGTGGTGCAAATGTGTTTCATGGTGTTCATTCCTTGGTTTCCGATTCGTTTTTAGTTTCTTCCAGCTGTTCCGGCACCGGAGGAAAAACGGCGGAAGGGAAAGCGACTTTCAACTTGCCCGGACTGACATCGAACACAAGAATCGTACCATTTCGGAAAACACGAAGCTTTTTCGTCGGACCGTTTTCCGGTTCCTGACTGCGATAGACGTTGAATTTCGCAACGGATGAAAAATCAATGTCATCGTAATCAAGGAGAAAATCGCCGACTTCAATGCCTAGTCGAGCCCCCTGGCCATCGGGATCAATCCATGCTGCCCTCGGTCGTGTACTGACCCTATCACCGTTGATGTCGTAATATTTGCCTTCAATCAACGCTCCCTGTTGGTCATAAGACTTTTCATAAAAAGCATAACCATCTTTGATTAGCGTCGGCTCGCCGTCAATGCCGAAAAAGGATCGTTTGATCTCACGGCCTTGTGTGTCATATTCGGAAGTCCAACCGGCATTACCATCCTTGTGTAAGCATAGCCCGTCATCAATGCCGAAATAGGACCGCTTCGTTTCCCGCCCCTGTGGGTCATATTCGGAATTCCAACCTGCGATTTGTTGGTTGTTCAAACACGGCTTGCCATCTGCATCGAAAAACTCGGTTTTGATACAACGCTCTTCTTCATCGAATGCCGATACCCATTTTGAGCAGCCGTTCGGATGCTTGGTGACGTCGTAAAACCACTTTTGCGACGCCTTTTTACCGTTTTCACGGTATGTCTTTTCCCACGAATCAAACGGGTTGGTGTCTCCCAAAGTCTTTGGTTCGCCATCAACACCGAAAAAGGCTCGCTTCGTTTCTTGCCCTTTTTCATCATATTCGTATGTCCAACCGGCAACAAGTCCGTTTTTCAAACACAACTTACCGTCGATGCCGAAAAATTCGATTTTGACAATATGTCCTTTTTCATCAAATGTCGACACGCATTTTGAGTAACCATCTGGATGTCTGATGGCGCCGTAGAACCACGTCAGCGACTCCACATTACCATTTTCATGGTACGTTGTTTCAGACGAATCATACGGATTATCCCCACCAAAAGCCATCGGTTTACCGTCAACACCGAAAAAGGACCGTTTTGTTTCACGTCCCTGCGGGTCGTATTCGGATGTCCAACCGGCGATTTTCTCGTTGTTCAAACACGGTTTGCCGTCGGCATCGAAAAATTCGATTTTTACTCGTTTATCTTGTTCATTGTAAGCATTCACCAATTTTGAGTAGCCGTTCGGATGTCTGGTGATGTTGTAAAAACATACTTGCGTCTTTCTGTTTCCGTTTTTAAAATACGTCTTTTCCCATGAATCATAGGGATTATCACCCCTCAAAGCCGTCGGCTTGCCATCCACTCCGAAAAAGGATAGTCTCGTTTCCCGTCCTTGTGAGTCATATTCGGATGTCCAACCGGCGATTTGTTCGTTGCTCAAACACGGCTTGCCGTCGACACCGAAAAAACACCTTTTTGCGAGTCGGCCTTTTTCATCGTATTCGGATGTCCAACCGGCAACCTGTTCGTTGCTCAAGCAGGGTTTGCCATCGGCACCGAAGAAGGACTGCTTCGTTACTCTTCCTTGCGGGTCGTATTCGGATGTCCAACCGGCAACCTGTTTATTGCTCAAACACGGCTTGCAATCAGTATCGAAAAAACATCTTTTTGTGAGCCATCCCTTTTCATCGTATTCGGATGTAAAAGAAGCATAGCCAAAATCATTTTTGGCATTGATAAAACATGGTTCACCATCAACACCAAAAAAGGACCGCTTCGTTTCACGTCCCAGCGCGTCGTATTCGGATGTCCAACCGGCAACCTGTTCGTTGCTCAAGCAGGGTTTGCCATCGGCACCGAAAAATTCGATTTTTACTCGTTTGTCTTGTTCATTGTAAGCATTCACCAATTTTGAGCAGCCGTTAGGATGTTTGGTGATGTTGTAAAACCAGGTTTGCGTCGTCCTGTTGCCGTTTTCATGGTACGTCTTGTCCCATGAATCATAGGGATCATCACCCCTCAAAGCCGTCGGCTTGCCGTCAACGCCGAAGAAAGAACATTTTGTTTCTCGTCCTTTTTCATCATATTCGGAAGTCCAACCGGCATCACCATCCTTGTGTAAGCATGGCCTGTCATCGATGCCGAAATAGAACCGCTTCGTTTCCCGCCCCCGTGGGTCATTTTCGGAATTCCAACCTGCGATTTGTTGGTTGTTCAACCACGGCTTGCCGTCTGCATCGAAAAATTCATTTTTGATGCAACACTCTTCTACATCGTATGTCGACACCCATTTTGAGCAGCCGTTAGGATGTTTGGTGATGTTGTAAAACCAGGTTTGCGTCTTCCTGTTGCCGTTTTCATGGTACGTCTTTTCCCACGAATCATAGGGATCATCGCTGCCTGAAGCAGTCGGTTCGCCATCAACACCAAAACAGGCCATCTTCGTTTCACGTCCTTGCGCGTCGTATTCGCATGTCAAACCGGAAAATTGCTGTATATTCAAGCATGGTTCACCATCCATGCCGAAATAGGACTGCTTCGTTATGCGACCTTGTGAGTCGTATTCGGATGTGCAACAGGCGATTTGTATGTTGTTCAAACACGGCTTACCATCGACGCCAAAATAGGCCCGCTTCGTTATGCGACCTTGTGAGTCATATTCGGATGTCCAACCGGCGATTTGTTCGTTGCTCAAACACGGCTTGCCGTCGACGCCGAAAAAAGAACCCTTCGTTACTTGCCCTTGCGAGTCGTAATCGGCCACCCAAGCGGCGCTACCGTCCTTGTGTAAGCAGGGCTTGCCATCGACGCCGAAACAGGCCCGTTTCGTTTCCCGTCCTTGCGCGTCGTATTCGGATGTGTAACCGGCGATATAATTATTATTCAAACACCGTTCTTGATTCTTGTCCAAATAGGTTTCCTTTGTGATCCATCCTCTTACAGAATCAAATTCGCGGGTCTCGGCACAATAGCCGTATTCATTCTTCGCCAACTTGCCGTCGGGGTCTTGCCACTCCGTCGTCAAGCGAGTTCCCGTCCGTTCGTCGTAGGTGTATGCCTTTATAGCGACTCCAGCGGTGTTGGACTTTGGTTTTCCCTGCTGGTCAAGATACACAATCGCACGAGTCTGTCCTCGCGGGGTTTGTTCATATCCGAAACCGTAAATGCCATCGTCGTCACAAACCGGCATATTGTCACGGTCCAAGAACCGGACGATTTTTACCCGCCCGCTATTGTCGTATGCATAGTGGTGCCGAACGATTTTGCTAATAGTTTTGGTTTCCATTGAACGCTTTCCGCCAAACATACCGCCACCCATTTGAGTCGTTTTTGATGCCAGTGGAGCCATACTGTCCCCCACCACAGTCAACGATGAAAAACTGAAATCTATTTCCGCGTCCAGCCTGTTTTCGTTTGCACTGCCTTTCGGTCGTGTTTGAGAAGAACGTTTGGAGAGGTCAAAATCACGGCCCAAAAATTCCGTACTTTTTACCAATGCACTTCGCTTGAAATCGACAATCATTGGATGTATCCCGGCTTTCGCCGTCACCGTTAACGGATTCGTTACGTCCACTTCCTCGTCAGAGTTGATTTTTCCGTGTATTTTCGAGCATATTTCAGTTCGGTCGGCGGTCAACAATTTTACATCTGGAAAATATTCGACCCCTTCGTGGTATTTTAGTTCGACAATCGCCGCTCGATCCACGTCCTCCGAATCCGTGTGATCCTGCGGATTCTTTTGGGAGTCGATGTACCGCACGTTCCTGACAAGCCCTCGCCGCGAAATAAATTCGTAGCTCCTATGACGTTGTCGGACCAAGTCCTCCGAAATCGCGATGATTCCCTTCGGCACGCCGAATTCTTCCACATAGTCGGCGAAGTAATTTGTTTTTTCCCGGTTGTAATCCCAATAGGAAAATCCCATGAAGGAAAAAAGCGACAGGAAAATCATGGCGACGATACCCGTGATCACCATATTTCTCACAAACCGCCACCATTCCCTGTTCCACAAGTCATCGAACTTAATATCCAGCATTCCTGCGACGGCTCGGACAAATGCTTTTGTTTTTCTGTCTTGTTTGACCGAAATGGCGTGCAGTTCTTTCTCGCTGCCGCCATGAACCGGCGACAATAATGCATCTGGAAAGCACTCTTGTTCCGGATTTGTCGAATGAGGTTCGCCGTCAACGATAAAAGGAATGATTTGATTCCATCGTCCCATTTTCTGAAAGAAGGCGATCTCCTTTCCAACCCATTTGGACTTTGCACTTTTCCGTGAACATATCACGATCAAATATTTTGATTCCCGCAATTTCGTTTCGATGGAAACGTCGAGAACGCCGCCGCTCAAATCTGTCTTATCGCGGCAACAGAGTGGTCTAATTCGTTTCGGCAAGTCCGAACGAGACTTGCATATCACACTTGGTAGTCGATACGTTTCGATCCGGTTTTGAAGCCACTCAGCATATCGCTCATCACTCATTTTGAAAAAACCTTGAAACCAAGACATCCAAGTTTTATCACGTCGCTTGTAGCTGATAAATGCAAAGTGTCGATATCCTTCACGTTTTGTATCTTCCATCTGGTTTTGATGAGTCTCTTGCATGATTGTTCTCTTTCTGCTGTCTCTGTTGTTTCAATCCAGTTTCGTTCCACATTTCGGGCAGAATTTGCCACCGCCAGTCTTGCCGCCGCAGTCGGGACAGAAGCTACCTCGATCCACCTGAATGGCAGTGGTCGGGTTCCCGATCAGATGTTGAAGCGATTTTTCGATCAACTCCATCGCGTGATCGTCGAGGCTGCTTTGCTTGATCATGCCCCAAATCTGTGTCACCAGCACCGGCCAGAAGAAAAGCATCGAGATGATCGTCGGGATCGCCTGTTGGCCGAAAATTCCCACCCCGGCCTCGGCCTGGATGTGGCCGCTCTCCTGTCGCAACGTGATCTTGAGCGCCGTTTTCATCCCGGCAATCGCCTTGAAAACGCCACCTTTTGTGATCGGGTGATGCCATAAAATGCTGTTGACCTGTTTTGCCTTTTCGTGTAAACTGCTTGCGTGAATTCACCGAATCTTTTTTCGCACGGAGGCGACCATGTCGACGATCCTTGTTTCCCAGACCTCGAAAAAACTTGTTCTGCAAATCGAAATTTCGCTCGACGGCTCCATGATGCAAAGGGAGGAAAACATCCAGGACGCCCTCAACGACGCCGGTCGGCTCGCCAACGAGGCCATTGTCCGGTAAAAAACGTGTCGGCAAAGGATGTGGCCGCATTCGTGAGCGAGAACGGCGACCAATTCGTCGTCGTTCTTGACATGGGAAAGTAGTCCACTGGTCACGACCAAAAATGTGCGTTTATCGCCGAGCGTGTAGGCGTTGGGACCGGGATTCATCTCCAAATAGAATTCCGGTTCCGTGATTCCGAATTTCCGGCAGATCGGCGGCAAGTGATTGTAGAGTTCCGGTAATTGAGTCGGAGACAGCCGGATTTTCTCGCCCATGAACAGACCGTGACAATAGGTTTCGATGCCAAGGTCCATGAACCATTTGGTCGCGTTTTGGAATCCCGGCACAGCCTCCAATTGCTGCCTCGCCGCCTCGTCTTCCGGGTGGATGAACTCTCGATAGTTGATCGGCATGAGAATGAATACTTCAGTTAACGCATGTGTGATGGTAGGCTTTCCTTCGAGGAAAAGTCGCAAAGAGAAAAAACAGCAAGATGACAGCCAGTGCGCCCACTCCAAGTGTATCCGTTACGATGTGCAATGGCTTTGTCAATGAAAGAGGAAAACCAAGCGACAGTCATGTCATTTTCTGTCCGACAAATCATTGTTTCCCACCCAGTGGCGGCTAAAGCGAAAAGAGAATTTGGAGCAGCACAAAAAATGGCATTGATAGCTGACGGGTCGTCAATGATCTCGGTGCGATTCTTTGTGTCCATGTCCCATATATGAAGAATCGATTTGTCCCAATTGGCAACAGCAATATGATGGTTATTTTGGCAAAAAGTAACAAAAGTACACAAAGTCATATCCTCTTTTATGCTTGCAAGCTCATTTTGGGTTTCCACATCCCATAGACGAATCGTATCGTCCCAAGAGACGCTGGCGAGGCGGCTGCTGTCCGGACTAAAAACAACACGAGAGAAGTTTCCAACATGTCCCTCTAATACTGTCGGAGCAAGTAGGTTTTCCATGTCCCACAAACAAACCGCCTTATCATCTGATGCAGTAGCGAGCCAGCGTCCATTTGGACTAAAAGCAATGTGAGTAACCCAAGAGGTGTGACCGTTTAAGAGCATAAGCTCCTTTCCGGTTTCTGCATTCCATAAACGAGTCGTGTCATCCCAAGACGCACTGGCAAGATGACGACCATCTGAACTGAGTGCGATGCAATTGACAAGTTTACGATGCCCCTTTAACACAGGGATACCATGTGCGGATTCAATGTCCCATAACCGAACCGTTTTATCTCGGGAAGAGCTTGCAAGATAGCGACCATCCGGGCTAAAGCAAACGCTTGTGGCGCAATCATCATGCCAGCCTAAAACATTAGATGTACTGCCATCTGCCATGTTCCATAAGCGAACCGTCCTATCTTCAGAGGCCGTAGCAAGAAGTTGACTATCCAGAGGGTTGAAAACAACATCTTTGACCCAGTCGTCATGCCCTTTTAAGTTAAGATGTGTCTTTTTCGTTTTCGTATCCCATACACGAACAGTCTTATCTCCAGATGCACAAGCTAGACGATGATTGTTTGGGCTGAAAGCGACACGATAGGCAAAATCATCATGACCGTCAAAGATATCTATTGGTTCACCAGTTTGGGGATTCCACAAACGAACGGTCTTGTCTAGGGAAGCACTGGCGAGGCAGCATCCGTCTGGGCAGAAAGCGATGTGATTGACCCAATCATCATGTCCTTCAAGGATATGAATCTCTTTTCTTGTTTCAATGTTCCACAAGCGGACGGTTTTGTCTTGAGAAGCACTGCCAAGAATATGTCCATCCGAAGGGCTGAAAACGACATGAGTAACACTATCAGTATGGCCATTGAAAATAGCGAGCTCGTTTCCTGTTTCTATATCCCATAAACGAATCGTCTTGTCTTCGGAGGCACTAGCGAGAATGTGGCCTTTCGGGCTGAAGGCAACGTGGGTGACGCTGTCGTTATGTCCTTTTAAGACATGATGCTCTTTTTCAGTTTTTGCATCCCATATACGAACAGTTCCATCATATGAAGCACTAGCAAGATAGCGACCGTTAGGGCTGAAGATAACGTGTTTGACACAATGATTGTGCCCTTCAAATATGGCGAGCTCGTTTCCAGTTTTTGTATCCCATAAACGCACCGTCTTATCGTGGGAACTGCTGGCGAGAAAACGATCATTCAAAGGACTGAAATCAACGCTTACTACCCACTCTCCATGTCCTCTCAATACAGCAATTTGGGCAGATCCTAGCAAAAGCGAAGGAGGACGATGAGAACAAAGCCATTGTTGTGAAGGCGATTCCTTGCATTTTTGCTCATGCCATTTCTCCAGTAGTTCGTATAACCGAGGTGTGTTGGTAGCAAGCCACGGGGCATTCCTTTCATTCCAACCCCCTTCCGGTTCGACATAATAATCCGCCGCCTGCGGGCAGTCGTACCACCAGCAGGTGTTCCAGAGGCACTGAAAAAGGGCCTGTGGGTAGTCTTCCGCATGCCGGGCGATGAAGTGGATGTCCCTTCGCAATGCTTCCTCAAGCAATTTCAGAATGCGACGCATCGGACGCTCCGACGACAACGCATTAACTGCTTTTTTGAAATCGTCCGCCAAATCGAAAACAAATCCGGCAGCGGTTTTCGCCTCCAAAAACGACAAGTCGGTCAAGTGAACTTCGAGATCATCCCAACGCTCCGAGGCAATCAAATGTGCCGGAAGATGCTTCACGGCATAAGGACAGGTGGGCAACTCGTTTTCTTGATAAACCGACCAACAAAAATCAGCCAACTGTCGATGGGCGTCTTCCAAGTCGACGTAATAGCACCTCGACTTGGAAAGATCGGTGAGCCAATCTGCAATCGACTTGTGATAGGCTTTAATTGTTTCCTGTTTTCCATTCGAATCGACCGTAAAAAGAGAGCCAAGCGAATCAGCAAAATTCAGAGATTTCTTCTTGTTCCATTGAAAAATCTTTTGAAGCATATCCAACGGAAGCGATTCTTGAGCGGCAAGAATGACGCCCAAAGCAGGGCAAATCTCATCGTCGTACCGTTCTCGATCCGGAAATTGTCGCTCAAACCATTGGGCAAGCATCCCACCGAATCCCTGCGGAAATTCGTCCGGGCGGTCCAACGAGAGGTAACCTTTCTTGACATCCGTGCAAAACCGCTCGATATAGAGAAAAACGCCCTCGCTCTTTTCAAGGATTTGTTCGATAAGCCGCGATGAGTTTGGCCAGTTTTCAATATCCCCTTTCAATTGTTCTTTTATGTAGATGCGAATATCTTTCCGGTTGGATTCCGTCTGCGTATCGAGGACAGTAGGGTTCAGGGCGTGCAGATGAAGTTTGATATCGCTCTCAAATCGACTGGTAACGACGAAGTTAAGCCAAGAGGGAAGTAACTTGGCATACATGGCAAGCATTGGAACGAGTGAGTTGCTTCCGTTTTTCGTCGCCTCGTCCAACGCATCAATCACGATGAGGTAATGGTCGCGTTCGCCGTGAATGGCCAGATGCAGCGGTTCGACAAGAAGAAAACTGAACAATGCCGAAATCGATTTGCTTTTAAGATCGGGATAATCAAGTCTGACGGAAGAAAGAAGGAACTTCCGATAGTCCGGCAAACGCGTGGCTAACTGAAAAGCAATATTGCAAATGACTCTGAAGGGGTCATTCGAATCGCTGTTTTGGCAATCAACGAAATGTGCGGCGATGACATTATGGTTCGGTATACGGGTAAGCTGAGCAGCAAAAGCACTTTTGCCCACTCCTGGACTGCCGATGATTCCCAGTATCCGGGAGTCGCCCGGTCGCTCACGCCACTCTTCCACAGTGTCAAACAACCACTCACGTCCGACAAAGCCCTTTTTGACCAGGTCCTTAATACGGGCATCGAAACGGATCGGAACGAGAGTTTTACGCAGTTGCTCGATTTCGCCTGTAAAACGTCGACTTTCCTCGCTTTCGACAATTTCGGCGATTTGGTCGAACTTTTCTTTTCTATATTTCAGCCAAACATCTCCACCGATATCCCATTTTTCTTCCCAGTCGCTCATGTCAAGCCATTGGATATGGCTGATATTGACGGGTATTTTGACCTTCTTTTCACTTTCGACAAGAATGCTTAAGATATTCCCACCTTTGACTGCGACGGCAAGGGCGATTTCATCCCGGCAGACGCCGGGCTCACGGACCGAGTATTTTGAGAGAAAAGCCAGAAAAAACTCGCTCTTACTAATTATCCCTTCAGTAATATCATATCGCCAATCGTCGCAAGGCTTGATTTCAAATTGATCGACCCAGACATAATGGCTTTGCCCGTCAATCTGTCGATCTTCCAAGTATCTCTTGATTTCGCAAACCAACTCTTTGGTCTGATCGTGGCCGTAACTGAGAAAAACTTGCATTGCCAGACTCTTGTATTATGAATCGCTTTTTTCTGCAGCGTAAATCCTCAAAAAAACGAAGAAGACCACTTATGATAAAAATATCAGATTACGGACAGAATTTCAATACGGACGATTTGAATAGATTTAGAAACTCGGGAGCGAGGCAGCATTGTGAAGAAGGATCGAAATCTGCTACCGCTGCCGAAACCGTCGCGACGGGAGCCGCCGGGCGGCGGTCAAATTCTTTCCTCCGAATCGGTTAAGTCGGCTTCCCATCCCCACCACCGTCCCGGTGGAGCGAAATTCGGTGTCGGACGGAGCTCTTCAATTCTCCACGATTTCCTCGTTTTCGGCCCGTTTCCCGCCCAAACGCCCTGTCGGGCCGCACATCGCGTCCGAAACGGGAAGCCGGGGTTTCGTCTCAAGCTGTCCTCGGTGGCGACACGG
Source organism: Thermoguttaceae bacterium (assembly GCA_031549145.1). Taxonomy (GTDB): domain Bacteria; phylum Planctomycetota; class Planctomycetia; order Pirellulales; family Thermoguttaceae; genus JAVBSX01. The sequence goes on from JAVBQI010000118.1 coordinate 30,260, forward strand.
GCGACGACATTCGAACGAGATGTTGCCGATTATATCCGTACGGCCCGGCGGTCGCAAGATGAGAGAATTTTCCCTTGTCAACGGTTTTCGGCCAAGTTCAGGTGGCGCATTTGCGCCAGTTGATCGCCATCGACAAAAAAATTCGGAGATAATTGACAACGCCGAATCTCATGCTAAATTACCTATAGTGAAGCGGGAAGCCGCTTTCAACCTATCGTAAACGGCGTGAGTGAGAGCCTCATTGCCTTGGGCGCATGTATACCCTCGTGGTATCCTCTGGGCGGAACAGAGAATCAATTCCGAATACAAGGAGTTTCTTTCAGCGTTCGCGTGTTTCGGTAATACATCTTTGAACGCCTCCGGTTTGCGCCCGATTCTCGATCACGATAGATTCTTCCTCGCCGCGATTCCCGGATCGGTTGCGCATGTTGTATATCAATTTTCACCATTTCCCTTGAACATATCCCATGAACGAACCTCGCTTTATTCCCATTGCCGAGCTTGCCGACGAGCCGACGCTCCAGGTGCGTATCGCCATCGATCCCGAAGTCGTCGAATATTACGCCGAGTGCATGCAGACGTTGGAGGAGATGAAAAAATTCCCCGCCGCCGAGGTCTTTTTCGACGGCGAAAAGAAGTATTTGGCCGATGGCCACCATCGCCGGGACGCCGCGATCCGGGCCGGACACGACGTTCTTTGGGCCGTCGTCAAGGAAGGAAGCCGTGCCGATGCGCTTTGGACGGCGATCCAGCGCAACGCAAAACAGGGGTGCAACCTGAAACCGAAAGATCGCAAACGCTCCATCCTGCTCGCTTTGCAGCAATTGCCCGACAAGTCGACGTCACAGATCGCCGAAATCGTCGGTTGCAAGCAGCAGTATGTGAGCAAAATCAAAGTTCAGGCAGAGTCCGATCCGGAATTCCGAGACAGTTTGCTGGGCAAGCCGGATCGGAAAGTCATGGGCCGGGATGGTAAGCTCTATCCGGCGACGAGAAAAACACCTGCCGATCCCGAGGAAGACGGCAAGCCGAAACTGCGGGAACTCGATCCCCGCGAGATCATTGCCGATCCCGAACTCAACATGCGAGCCAAACCTGATGCACCGATCATCCGGCGAGCCATCGGTGAATATGGCGACGCCATGTTGAACGGGGCTTCGTTCCCGCCGATCGACGTTTTTCAATTTCCCGAAGACGGCAAGTACCGCCTGACACACGGTTTCATTCGCTTCGCCGCCCATTGCCGAAACGGAATGACGAAGCCGATCCTTTGCCGGGTCCATCAAGGCGACATGCAAGCGGCCCGTTGGTTCGCGGCCGGCGCTCATGGCGACGAAGGACTTCGACCTACGGAAAGTGACAATTGGGTCGCCCTCCGGTTTGTCTGGGATCATTTTCCCCGGACAGGCGAAAACGACACCGTGGTCGCTCGGCATGCGGGAACCGACGAGAGCCTTGCCCGGCAAGTCCGAGAGGCGATGGAGCGTTCCCTTCCGAGGCCGCTGAAACTGAACCAGAAGCATGAATTCACGGCACGAGACGATTTTCCGTTCCTCTGCGAACTCGACGGCAAGGATATTTGGCACTATTTCGATTTGACGATCCGTTCCGACGCCGACCTCGCCGGGGAGCGGATATTGGAGGGCGAGGGCGAACCGATCATTGTTTTTTACGACCCGTTTGAAAATCACCTGATCTTGGGGGACGGTTTTCGGCGGCTTCGCGCTCATCTTCGGATGGGCAGGAAGATTCGGGCTCATGTTCGCGTGGGCACCCGAATCGACGCCGAATGGTTCCATCTCGGCAAGGAAACGCGTCCGGAACGGCGACCGAGTAATGCGGAAAAGGAATTTTTCGTGACGCAGGCCCTGCTCAACCACATCGGCCTGAGATCGAGCAATCGGTCAATCGCCCGGCATCTCGACGTCGGCGAGAGCATGGTTCGGTCGTGCCGGACTCGGCTGGAGGAGGCGGGTCGCATCCCGGTCATCGAGTTTCGGCAGAGTATCCGGGGCGACCAGACCTACGTTCAACACGCCGTCCGGTAGGTCGAGCGGCCTCTTATGGCAAGGAAGCCGGTTTATCTGCGCGTTGCCCCAAAGAGCATCTGCGCGAATTTCAGGTTGAAAGGCCGTCGGATCACCGTTATCGTCCCAAAACCCCGAGCGGCTATGAAGAAAATCAAAAATTGCTTTAACCCGCTTTGTCACAAGCGGTTGAGTCGTCCGGTCTTTATAACGATCACCGCAATATTTTAATGCGATAACCGAGTCTCAAACGCCTGTATTTATAGGGGCGTGAGGCTTTTTTTGAAGTTTGAAATAATAACGACCTCCACGGCAATAGATACCTATTGATGGGACGGATATTTTTTCCACGAATAATAAGGCAATGAACGGAAATTAATATTATTGAGGGGTGATGTCGACCAAAAATCGGCTATTTCGATCAAAATGATCTTTGAAACGGATTTTTCATGCGAGATGTTGCGGTCACGCCGCCATATATCAAACGGAGGACGCAGGGTACAACCCGGTTGTATCCTGCTCAGATGGGACGGCCATAGAGATTTTTTTATTTTTTTCGGGACTTTTTTCACCGTTGCCGCCAAGTAATATAAGGAGAGGTTACCAACATGAAAGAGAACAAACAGGAAAGAATTCAGGAACTGGATTTGAGCCTGATCGTCTTCGACGATGAACTTCAGGTTCGGCTCGAAACCGATGAGGCAACGATCCAAGACTACTACGAAGCGATGGAGACCGAGGAGGACGTCAAGAAATTTCCACCGATCACCGTGTATTTCGACGGATGTCGCTACTGGCTCAGCGATGGCCGACATCGCTATTGGGCGATGAAGCGTCGCGGTTACCTCAAAATAACCGTCTGTGTGATCGACGGTTCCCACGACGACGCGCTTCTCGCGGCCGTGAGACTCAATACCAAGAACGGTTTGCGGTTCAAGGATGGCGACTGGGAAAAGATCATTCCAATGATCGCGGACAAGGAGCAGTGGAAAGATTGGACCAATCGCAGACTGGCGGAAGAATTGCAATGTTCCTATCAAACAGTACGTCGTTATCGCTCGGAGGATTCAGTTGGTACAGGTGTATCAACTGAGAAGCGTCGAGGCAAAGACGGCAAGATGTACAAGGCGAAGAAAATCGTGAAGCCGAAAGTCGATCTGCCGAAGCAGGAAACCTTGCCTGACACACCTCCGCAAGAACCTTTCAAGGCCGGTTTGTATTGTCGGCCCGGCGAAAAACCTGGTGCGACCGGCGAACCTTATGTAACCTCATCATCGTTGACGGATTTGCCGCATGACCAGCCGGAAGTGCTCATCGCCCAATTGATCGCCCATTTTCCTCGAGATTACGCTCGAAAATGCCCTTTTTTGATCCTTGACGCGCTTCGTGCCAACGATGGTAGTGAAACAATTGCTGCGCTAATTCAGGCCATCGTGGAAGAGTTCGGAGTGCCCGATAAACCGACCGCCGATAAAAAAAAAGCGACCATCGCCCATCACAAAGGTAACAAGAAACGTCAAACGTCTCCGTATGACGTTCATTTCGAACCCGATCCCGACGACGATTATTTCGACTGGATCACGGATGAAGAGCGTGAAGAACTTCGGGAAATACAAAAAACAACTACGAAGCGAGTTGTGCCACCGATTCACACTTTTACGATCCAGAATATCCCGGAACATTCGCCGGAACCGTTGCTCGACTGCCTGTATTCCCTGTTCAAGGTGAGTTACCGCAAAAAACTTGCCCCCGGACTGCTTCGGGGAATATTCGACGAAGATCCTGAACTCGCCAGAAAGATCGTTGGAGATCTTCGCGCGGAGTTTAGTATCGACGCATCACCGTCTGAGGATATCGCTGTCGCCACGAAATCCGAAAAATGATTTTCTGCCTGCTTTGAGTCGGGATTCGTCCCGATTCATTCTCTCGTAAACGGTCGCTCGGGCCGTTGTTCCGTTCGCTCCTCCATCCTTCTGCGTAGAGGGCGCGCATTTTTATTCACTCTTTTCACGATAGGTGTACGCACATGGAACAGACTCCCGACACGCGTCCCTTGATCGCCGACGACTGGTTGATCGAGGGACAGCGGTTCCTCAATCAGCGCTTTGGAGCCGATTTGCAGTTTCCGATCTACGTCATTCGGGCTCCGACGGAAGGCGACAATGTGTTCATGACGATTGCGGGCGGAGCCGACTCGCTTCATTATCGTGACGAAATCGTCGATTGGCAAGGGGGTGGCTATTTGATTCGGTTGCACAAAAACCGTTCGAGCCGCGTCGCTTTCAACACGGCGCTCCTGCATGAAACAGCTCACGCTTTTCAACCGATCTTTCCGATTCCTTTGCCGCAGCCGATTCCCGGAATGGAAATCCCGGCTTCACCTGCAACTCGCGGTCCATCGTCGGTCTATTGGCAACACCGTTTTCATAAAGCCGATTTTTGGCGGATCGCTTTTCACATCCTGAAACAAGCGACACTCACCGGGTTCGAATGTGATCACAAAAAGCTCGGCATCGTTTGGGTCGACCTTGACGCCATGCGGGACACCCTTGAAGACGAGACCGTCGAACTGCTCGACATGCCGCTCTGGAAGATCGCCCGGCGTCCCCTACCGAGACGCTTTCAACAGTTGTTCGATATCGATTTATCGACCCTTGACCAATCCCATTGACCCTTTTCACGAACGGAGGAATTATGAGACGTGAAAAGAAATCGAAACGGATCGAGAAGTCGATCCAACCCCAATCGCCCGAACTCGACGCGGAAAAGGTCCCGTCGATCATCTCGGACGATTCCACCCACTCCCCCAATGGAGAAAAGACCATGACCGTGAATTTTGAATCCCTCGCCCAAGCCGAAAAGTCCCAAGCCGTCGCCGATCACGAACGCTATCAAATGTTGTTGCGCGATCTCGCCGCCGGGAAAGATCGGGAGGAAACCGACATCCTCGAAATCTGCCGTCGCGTCGACCGCAACGTCGCCATGCTCGAAGAGGACGTCGCATGGCGAAAACGTCGCGACGAACTGATCGCCGAGGTCCGCAAGGTAAAACAGTACGAAAACGAACAAGACGAGGTTGACGCCGAGTTGGCCAGTATTCGCGCGGAATTCGAAAAGGTCGAAGCCGAGTACGACAAGAAGCGTTGGCCGCTTCAGGCCAAATACAACCGGGCCAAGGAAAGCCTCTATCAAATCTGGCTGCACCGCAACGAACTGGAAAAGGACTGCCGCGATCAGAGCATTTTCGACGAGCTGGAGTCGCTCAACGAACAACAGAATTGGCAGCGTATCAAATTCATCGAAGACAAGGGCAAGGAAATTCAGCGGGAGATTGGATTCGCGCAGCAGGAACTCGACGAGTTGCCTTCCTTCTGTCCCGGTCGCAAGGAGAAAGCCCAGTTCATCAAGGCTCGGATCAAAGACCTGCAAGCACGTTATGAAAAAGGCCAACTGGAGATCGCCGAACTCGAACGCAAGGACGCCGCGATCAAAATCCGCGAAGCTGAACTGCGCGAGGCGATGATCTTTGCGTAGTTTTTGAAAGCACCGATCCACATTGAAAACAAAAAACCAACATCAACACACGAACATGAAACGCAAACACAAAAACATCACCGGGAGCGAGGGCGGTCCCCGCTTCCTTTTTGTTCCCGGTCCGGCTTCGGTCGGGCCGGGTCGTCTTTGCACATTACGAGGTCTTCATGGCGAAATCCGCTACGAAAACAACCGCGACGCCGAAGCGGGAAACATCGGCTCCGTCCACTGCCGGAAAAAGCAGTGATCTTCAATTCCATCCGCTCGCGAACCTTTTTCCGCTCCTCGGCGCGGAGGAACTCGCGACTCTTTCGCAGGACATCGCCGAACATGGTTTGACGTTCCCGATCACGATACATGAGGGAAAAATCCTCGATGGTCGGAACCGCTACACCGCCTGCGTCATGTCGAATACCGTTCCGCGATTCGTCGATTACGGGGGCGACGATCCTGTTGGTTTCGTCGTCTCGACCAATCTGCATCGGCGGCATCTCAATGAATCCCAACGAGCAATGGTTGCGGCGAAAATCGCGAACATGCCTCATGGCGGTAATCGAAAAAATCAAGCGGCAAAATTGCCGCTTGATCAGAAAGAAACGAGCCAGGCAGAGGCAGCCAAATTGCTCAACACCTCGGAACGTTCCGTCCGTAATGCCAAGAAGGTCGAGATGGACGCGATTCCCGAAATCGTCGCCGCCGTCGAATCCGGAAAACTTCCCGTTTCCGTGGCCGCAACGTTGGCGGACGCTCCGCCGGAGAAACAAAAGGCAGTCATCGCCAAAGACGACAGGAAGGCGATTCTGGCAGCGTCAAAGGAAATCCGTAAGGAGATGGCCGACCAGCGTCGGGAAAAGCGAACGCAACAGATCGTCGAAGCGACTTGTAACAATAAACCGCTCGACGGCTCACTCGGCAAGTTCGCCGTGATTTATGCTGATCCGCCCTGGGCTTATGATTCCAGCGAATCCGACATGCGGGTCATCGAGAACCATTATCCGACAATGTCGCTGGACGATATTCGTGCGCTCGACGTCGAAAACGTCGCCCACGACGACGCAGTCCTTTTTCTCTGGACGACGAGCCCGAAATTGCGGGAGGCGTTCGACGTGCTGAAATCTTGGGGCTTCGATTATCGCACCTGCGCGGTCTGGGACAAAGAAAAGATCGGCATGGGTTATTACTTCCGGCAGCAGCATGAAATCCTGCTCGTTGCGACCCGGGGTAAAATTCCCGCTCCGGCGGCGGAGGCCCGACCTTCGTCGGTGATCCGTTCGCCGCGCGAGGAACACAGCCGCAAACCGGAGATCGTGTACGAAATCATCGAGAAAATGTATCCGCAGTTACCGAAGATCGAACTCTTCGCGCGAAACGAACGGCAAGGCTGGAGCCGATGGGGGAACCAGTCATGATCTTACCCGTACACGATTTTCACGAAAGCCTCGCCTTGTCCGAGTCCATCGCCGACGCGCCGTGGTGGAAACAAATCTACAGCCGGTCGTTCCCGTTTTTCGAGTCGATGGAACGCGTTCCCAGCGAGACACCGGAGCAGTTGGCTGGAATCGACCGGATCATCCGGCTCCAGAACGGCGGCACGATTTACGTTGATGAAAAGGTTCGGCACAGTGACTACGACGACATTCTGCTCGAAACCCGGAGTTCGGAAGAACATCAAACCTGGGGCTGGGCATGCAAGTCGTTGGCTTGCCATTACATCGCCTACGTTTTTCTGCCGAGCAAACGCTGTTACCTGTTTCCGTTCTCGCAAATCCAACAGGCACTCAAGAATCACTGGACCGATTGGCACGACAAGTACAAGCAGGTCAGGGCCGTCAATCGCGGTTACAAGACCGTCTCGCTTGCCGTTCCGATCGGCGTTCTACAGCAAGCGATCACCGAAGCGGGCTTTGTTCATTGGGATGAGCTCTCGACAAATTGAAGGAGTATTTCATGAAAACGAAACAGAAACCATTACCGCCCTTGAAGGCGATCCGGAAACATTGCCTCGACTGCGTCGGCGACTGCCGTGAGGACGTTCGAACCTGCACCGGGACCAATTGCTTTCTCTGGCCGTTTCGGTTCGGGACGAATCCGAACCGGAAGGAGCTGACCGAGGCGGAACGAAAGAAGAAAGCCGCTCGGCTGGGCCGGAAGCGCAAAGACGTTTAACCGCCCAATGGCAGGGCGTTTTTCGCCGTAGAATCGCCGTTTGGGAGCCGGATCGGGCAAATATACCTTTCCGGCCCCGAGCGGCCTCTATCGGCCCTTTTTTGAACTTTATGGAGGTGGTCTTCGAGGCCACCTTCCTTTCTCCATTCAGGTATATTTATGTCGGAAAAATCAGGGCGATGCCAAGCGGAAGAAATGCTCGGCATTGCGAAAACATACAGGGACGCCGGTCTGTCGGTGACCCCGATTGCCGCCGGAACGAAACTGCCGGTCGGCAAATGGAAAATTTTCGAAACACAGTTGATCGACGACGCCGACCTTGAAAAGCGATACTTGACGCCATACAACGGAAAGCTCCCGGACCGTCTTGCCGTGATCGGCGGAGCAATCTCCGGCGGACTGGAAATGCTCGATTTCGATGCGGGCGGCGTCGAGTTCGAACCGTGGAAGGAATCGATCCCATTAAAACTGTTGGATCGGCTCGTCATCGAGCAAACGCCGAGCGGCGGCTATCATGTCGCTTATCGTTGCGCTCAAGCCGAGGCGAACCAAGGGCTCTGCTACCGGCTGTTGTTCGATGAGAAAAAGAAGAAGGACGTCTGGAAGGCGACCATTGAAACCCGTGGTGAGGGCGGTTTTTGTGTTGTCGCTCCGTCGGACGCATATTCGCTGATTCAAGGCGACTGGCTCCGTCCGCCGACGATTACGCAGGATGAACGCGATCTCTTGATCGACGCCGCCCGGTCGCTGGACCGGAAGCCGAAAGAATCCGTTTCAGTAATCGCGACACCCTTCGAACCGGACATGGATCGTCCCGGTGATTTGTTCAACGATGATCCGCAGACGCCGCATGCGATCTTGCGAATTCTTCTCAAGCACGGTTGGATCTTGGACCGCGAGTCCGACGAACAATGGTTTCTCAAGCATCCGGGCAATCGGAGTAAGGAGCACTCGACGACCTTGTCAAAATCGAACGGCTTTCTGCACGCTTTTTCGCCGAATACGCCGTTCGAGCAGGGAAAGAACGTACCGCCCTTCGAGGTTTTCGCGGTCTTGGAGGCGGACGGCGATTACACCAAGGCGGCGTCGACGCTTGCGGACAAGGGGTTCAAGCCGCCCGTCCCGAACGTCGATCTCTCCGCGATGCTGGAAAAGACGGTCGCGGTCACGACATTCGCTTCTTCCGGGCCGGTCGGTTCACGCAATATCATTCCCGGCATCGAGGCGCTCGGCAAATTCTGCACGGATTTGTACTCTGGTGCGTTGCCGCTGATTTGGGACGTCGGACTCGGTGAATTGAACCGGATCGAATTGGCTCCAAACCGGATTATCGTTTTCGGCGGTGCGCCCGGTAGCGGCAAAACGGCCCTGACGATGCAGCTTGCCATCGACGCCCTGGCCTTGAATTCCGATCTGCGAATTATCGTCGCGAACGTCGAAATGTCGCCGAGCGTGTTGCTCGAACGCCAGGTCGCCCGGTTCTCCGGCATCCCGCTCGGGATCGTCCAGTTACGGAAATTCTCGACAGAGCAGCAGTCGATGATCGACACCGGGATCAAGCAGCTTGAAACATTGGCCCGGCGAATCACCTTCGTCGTGCCCCCCTTCGATCTGAAAATCGTGGCCGAAGCCGTCGCCGGGTACGGCGGCGACTTGATCATTCTCGATTATCTGCAACGAATACCGCTGCAACTGGGAAACCAGCACAAGGAACTTCGAGTCGAAATGAACCGCGTCATGGATTCGATACGTGTTACGGCAAGCACCGGGCGTTGCGTGATCGGTTTATCGTCGCTGAACCGGGCCGCCGGTCGGGAAGGGTACGATGCCGGCACGTTGACTCTGTCGAGCTTCAAAGAAAGCGGCGAGATCGAATACGGTGCGGACGACTGCTTCGGCGTCTGTTTCGGCAATGCCCATGAAAGCGGCAAGCTGCTCGTCCCGATCAAGCACCTCAAGTCACGACACCACGAACAGCAGGATTTCAACCTGCTGTTCGACGGAGCGTTGCAATCGTTCGCGCCTCTTGACATTTCATGATCATTGAAGGAGAATTATGGAAACCAAGGAATTGCCACCGCATATTCGAATGCGGAACGAACGGGCCAAGGCGTCGGTCGCCAAGCCGCCGGTCGAGGAATCGTCGCCGTCGTTGGAGAAAAAGAGTACAAAATACCATGAACGCTGGATGCTTTTCAACCGGTTGATCGACGTCGAGCAGCGGCGATTGACCGATTCGGAGTTTCGAGTCCTGCTGACCTTGTTTCGGGATTCGAAGAACGGAATCGCTCGAACCGCGCAAAGCGACTTGGCCAAGCGAACGGGAAAGTGCCGAGGCACGATTGTTCGGGCGATCAAGAAGCTGATTGAAAAAGACATAATCGAAATTGTTACCCAGGGCGGCTTGTTCGGTCCGGAAGGGCAGAAGGAGGTCAGCCAATACCGGATTAAACGATATACCGTGTAGCACCTGCGCTACTTCAACGGTGTAGCGCAGGCGCTACTTACGGAGTAACATTTTGCGATTTTGTCGGTAGCGCCCGCGCTACAGTTCCCATATCCCTAAAGGGATATACAGACCGCCCCTTCGGCTGGGGCCGGGGCGGTCATAAAATTCAACGGCGCCGACTGCGAAAGCGTAACATTATTGAAGAAAAGAGATCGACGGAGGAAACGTGACAAGAGGAGTCATCTACGCATGCTTTTTGATCGGAGGTGGGAGCAAGGTCAGCGGGGCCGAATTCACTGACAACCGTATCGGTACCGTAGAATTCGTCGGGAGTGAGGCGTCCTCGCCAGAATGCCTTTTGAGCGGATTTCCCTTGATATCATATCAAGGTTTTTCGAGAGGCGAAGGAAACTTGACCATTTACCCATGCCGGAGGTGGACGGCCTAAAAAACGCCGTTTTTCGTTTTTTCGAGTCGGGGCCGATTTCTTTCAAAAACCGCCCTGCAGTTGGCGGTTTTTACCGTACACATTCAAACTCGAACGTCATGATGGCCAAAGAACCAAGCCGGGCCGGAGGGGCCTCTTTTGATCGAAAAAGCGTATTTTGGGATCGTTACCCGCCGAACTTCATATTATCGTATCGATAATGTCGATGCCGACAAGATCACTAAACAAAACTTGCATTAAGCCGATTTAGCGCAACACAATAAAAAATGGTTCCTTCGGACGAGTTCGTTTTTCGTAACGCCAAAGGGAACGCCTCGCGCCCCTGAGTAGAGTTTGTTTTTAACCGCACACCGCATTTTCCATTGGTATCATTGAACTTACGACGACACCGTGCGGTTGAGCCGATATGGGACCGCACGGACGGACCGGCGGGCATTTTCATCCCGGTTACGACCATGTTTGCCTTGAGCCCCGTCAGTGGCCCGCCGGGCCGAAAAACGTCATGCTGGATCATTTGTGGCGAATATACAAAATACGACGAATGGGCGGGACATTTTAGAGCCATTTTCCCTGTTTTTAGGGTCGCCGATTTCGCCGAGTGGTATTTTTCATATCCCATTGCTACGTCGCCCTTTTCGTCAAATCGGCTCTATCGCGAATGTCAGGATGGGCGGTTTGCGTCGAATATAGGGAGGCGTTTTCGAGAAAGGCGATTCGTTCGATAGTGTATCGCAAAAATTGACTCTCGGTCCCCCGGACGGCGTTCGAAAGAAAAAAACGACCTCAACATCGCCGCTCCGTATCGCCAAATGTTCTCGAAACCCGGCGTTCCGAAACTTTGAGCCGATTTGCGACAAGTCGCGTTACGATTATACTTTAGCCCAAGGCGGCTCAAACACCCCTGGCGAGTTTCCGTCTGGCTTTTCCGGGGCAAATTTCGCCGTAACTCCCGACGTGTCATGAGGTACGGTCGAAAAATCGGTCAATTTGCGACGCTTCTGAAAGAAAGTGTGTCTACCAGCGCGACCCGTTCCCCCACCATCACTTCTTTTTTCGGCCCGGGAGAACCTATTTTTTGTACGGCATCGCGATATTCGCCGCCTGCGGCCCGGTTCCCGGCTTTCGTCCAATGTTCCGATCTTGACCCGAACGGCGAACACGGGCGAAGCGTCGCGGTCAGTGCAAGACTTCACGGAGCCTTCATTTTCTTCCCAACAATCGCCCAGTGGCTGGCGGTTTATTTTCCGTACAACGCCGTTCAGCATCCTCATGGATAATCACACCACTTTAGCCCCACTTTCGAGCGAAAAACGCGAATTTGATCCCGTTGAAACATTCCAATACGAACGATCAAGCCACCCGCGTTTTACGCCGTCGGGATTAAACGATTTAATCTTCCGAACGCATATTCGAAAATGGTGCTGAATCTGCACCATTATTCAGCATGGACCTTGTGGGGTTTTTCGCTCGTGCAAGTATCAGCATAGCATCCGAAACGGCGTGGATCAAGACGGAGCGGCGATTTTACCGCAGCGAATATTTGCCGCGTTCCGCTTTCACGAATCGGGACTTCGATCCGTTCGTTTGCATGTCGCGGTTCAGCGCTGCGTTCAATGTCTGCCAAGGCGTCGCGCCGCTGGCGATCCAAAGACTCTGAGCGATCACAAGCTCAACGATCTCCCGAGTCGAAAGCGATTGCTTCGCCGTTTTCAGAACGTAAGCGGCGGCGTCCAACAGCGACATGGATTCGGGAGGCGGCTCGGCGATCTTGATTCGCTTCGGAGTCGGCGGTGTAGGAAGAATTTCGCCGTCTTTGTTCTCAAACGCGAACGGCGGCAACTCCGTGACCGCCTCGACGAGCGATCTTCGATTGGGTTCAAGCCCACGCACGACGGCGGCGATCTCGTCTTCGTCGCATGGCCGTAACAGTTGGGCGGCGTTTTTGATCTTGGCATGTTTGCCATGCGAAAGAACGCGAGCGACCCAACCGCCGTCGGACGCGGGACGTTCGATTCGAACTTGCGTCGACCGTTCGGAGAGCCTTGCGAAATAACATTGACCGAGCCGGACTTCGGATGCGTTCATGAAATAATTCTCCGTTGCTTTTTTGGAAAGACCAGCGACGATCTTACCAAAACAAACGGAGAAAGGAAGCGACATTTATTCGCTTTTCGGCTTTTTGTCCGGATTTCCCATCGCCTTGATCTGATTGATCTGTCGTCTTGTGTATTGCAGCAGATGGCAGACGGCGTCGGCGGCGTCATAGGCGGCAAGCGACTTGAGATCTTCACGAAACATGGAATTACGTTGCTCGGTGATTTCTCTTGGAAACAGCGTTCTGAATTTCTGAATTTCTTCGCAGGCTTGCCGGATACGGTGGTGAGCGCGATTCAAATGCGTGAGCGGTTCTTTTTGTTGTTGCGACATGGTTCCCTTTCGGTGAATGGATGAAAATGGTTTGAAACGAACGGATCGTTTTCATCACGAAGATCGGCGAAAATCGCCAAACCGCCCAAGTAAAAAGCGAGAAGATGCCTTGTTTTTCAACATTTCACGAACTTTCTCGAAACTCGCCTTGCCTTTCACGAATGTCATCATATCATGTCCACACTGCCATCGACGCAGTGCAACAATATTTCAATCCACACCATTTCGGGAGCCAAACATGAAAACGAACCAGATCACCAAGGGCAATGTGTACGAAATCACAATCGGCAAGAACAAGACGACGGTCAAGGTTCTCTCCGTCGACACGCGAGTCAACGGGCAAATCGCCTTCGACTGCATGAACGTCAAAACGAACAAACGCCTTACCGTAACCGATCCGAAGAGATTTCTGCGCGAAATCAAGCACGAAAAATCGAACCCGATCGGCAAGGCAGCCAAGAAGATCATCGACGCCTTGGGCATCGGTCCCGAAAGCGCGAAGCCGAAAGAGGAAGCGACTGTTCCCGAAACGAAAAAAGAGCGGGGCAAAGGCGGCAAACCTTCCGGCAAAATGTCGGGGCTCGACGCCGCGCATGAAATTCTCAAAGAGCAGAATCGCGAAATGAACGTCAAGGAAATCACCGAACTCGCGATTTCGAGCGGGAAATGGAGCCCCGGCGGCAAAACGCCCGCCATGACACTCTCCGCCGCCGTCCAGATGGACATCATCAAGAAGGGGGAGACCTCCCGCTTCATTAAAACCGGTCGGGGACTCTTCGCCGCCCGGTAAAGCAATAAACGCACAATATCAACCCATACAAAACGGAGAAAACCATGTCGGCAACCAACGAACTGATTGGAATCTTGACCGAAACCATCCCCGCCATCGAACGGCATGAGATCGGGCTTCTCGAATTCATCGCGGAACGCGGTCCCGAACTCGGTGAAGAAAACGAACGCGAATTGGAACGACGCCTTGAATCGGCGCAACGGATTCTTTGCGAGAACATCGAACTCATGAAGACGATCCACGAAAAGCAAACGAACGGCGACCTGCGATTCCTCGATCCGGTTCCGTTCCGCAACGCGATTCTTCGCCTGAAAGCCGCGATTGCACAAGCCGAAACCGTAATGTAAACGCAACAGCACACATCACCATCTCATCCGAACGCTCGCCTGACCAAGCCGGGCGTTTTTCTTCGGCCACACGCCGCCTGTGTTTGCGCAGGTTGCGTTCTTGCCGGTCCCTCGAACGAAATCCCATACCGGCGACTTCGTTCACCCAACGCGAAACGTCGCGTTGCCGCCCACAACATACAGAGCCGCGCTCGCGGTTCCCTTTCGCAGAAAGATCGTATGATCAAAACACCGAACGAAAAACAACGTCTCTTGCTCACTTGCCGCGAGGCTGCCTACGCCTGCGGCGTCGATCCCAAGACCTGGCGAATGTGGGACGGCCTCGGCATCGTACCGCAGCCGGTCCGGCTTCACAAATCTGTCTTCTGGCGTCGGCTTGAACTCGTTCAATGGATTGAAGAAGACTGCCCTCGCCGAAAGGATTGGGTTTGGCGTCCGAATAAGAAATATGCCGAACTTTACAGCGTATTTCCCAAATGACACCTTGCCTTTCTCGGCTTTTTGAGGCTCTCTATCAGTCACGAAGCCGTAGGCGGGAGTTCGCCGACGACCATTTTTGAAATATCATTATCGGAGCAAAGAACAATGTCGAAAATTTACAAGAAGAAAACAACCATCATCGATCCGAAAACCGGCGAAAAAAAGAAGGGCGAGTCGAAAAAATGGTGGGGACGTTACCGCGACGCGAGTGGCGTCGACCATCGCATCCCGCTTTCGCCGAACAAGTATTTGTCGCAACAAATGCTCGCCGAATTGATCGACAAGACCGAACGCCAACGCGCCGGAGTGCTGCACCCGGCGGAGGAGGAGATGCAAAGGCCGATCAAGGAGCATCTCGACGATTACGAAAAACACTTGAAAATCAAGGGCGTCTCGAAGTCGCATCTCGTTGGTGCTCGTGGCAAGCTGCGGCGTTTCGTCGAAGCCTGCCGTTGGAAGAACGTCGCGCAGATCAAGCGAACGGAAGTCGAAGCGTTTTTAAGCGACCTTCGCGAACTACACGGCGTCGGCATCCAGACGGTCAACCATTATTTGCAAATCCTCAAGAGTTTCGCGAATTGGTTGACGATCAACAATCGCTTGATTCACAGTCCGTTGATCGGGATGCAGAAGCTCAACGCAAGACTGGATCGGCGCCACGACCGCCGGGCCTTGACCGAAGAAGAATTCTCGCTCTTGATTCGAGCAGCCGAAACGGGTCCGCCGAGTTGGGGGCTCATTGGTCCCGACCGGGCCATGCTGTACGTTCTCGCGGCATGGACCGGCTTCCGCAAAGGCGAGTTGGGAAGCCTCACGCTCCGCAATTTCAAGCTCGACGCCGAGATCAAAACCGTAACGATTGAGGCGGCGTACAGCAAACGTCGCCGCGAAGATACGCAAATCCTCCATCCCGACTTGGTCGAATATCTGCAAGACTGGCTGGCGCAACGTAATCCGAAGCCGGACGAGATTTTGTTCCCGATCTCGGCACGGACTTGCAAGGTCGAACGCGCGACGTCGAAGATGATCAAGTTCGACATCGAATCGGCCAGAGCGTTCTGGATCGACAAAGCCGAGACCGACGAGGAGCGCAAAGTACGCGAAGAGTCCGACATGCTGACCTACCGCGACAGCCGTGGCAAGTACGCCGACTTCCATTGCTTGCGGCATACGTTCATCACGAATTTATGTCGCGCGAAGGTTTCGCCGAAGACGGCGCAAGTCTTGGCGCGCCATTCGGATATCAACCTGACGCTCAACATCTACACGCACGTCGACCAACCGGAGCAGATCGAGGCGATCAACTCGCTACCCCAGACCGTCTTCAAGTTTCACGGAAAAAATTGCGAACAGATGTGGGGATTTCTTCGTAGGGAGAACAGGACGTGAATGGTTCGCGTCGTTTTTTCTCACAAGGAGGTTACAAAATGCCCGCCGCCGAAGCCCGCTCCACT
>JAVBQI010000093.1:0-4911 GCA_031549145.1 Thermoguttaceae bacterium
GCCTGCATTGGGCGAAGGACCGTGAATACGAGGAGGACAAACATGCGTTGCAAGGTTCCGGCCTGGGCAAGGTTTGGACGGTACTGACGAATATCGCGGTGTCGTTGACGGGATTGCTGCGACAGGAGGAGCGAACCTTACTCGAGGTCCGAGAAAAATGCCAAGCCGATCCCTGTCCCGCCGCAAAACGACTCGGATTCAAAACGTGAAACTTGAAGGCGGTCTGAGGGATACGCATAAATCATTTGATTTTCGCATCAACAAATCCGCAGGATTTTTGCTCTGGACACCGACCTTGAAAAAAACTATGATTCGTGGTCCGAAAATTTCGAAAGATTTTCCAATTTACGTGAGGGTGAAAGACAGTGAAATCCGCCCAATTGACGATTGTATTGATGATGCTCGCGGTTTCATGGGGGTGTCAATCGACACAAAACCAAACGCCGCTTGATCCTTATTTTCGTTCGCCGACGGTTCCGCCGCCGGGGACCGGCTCTTACACCACGGGTTCCGCCGTCGGGCTAGCGGCCCAGCCGAATCCCCCCGTTATGGCAGGGCCGCCGCCGGAAGCGGTGCCTCCAGCCTCGGCGTTTTCCGCACAGCCGGCCGCCTCGACGACGTTTACGCCGCCGCCGGAAAATGCCGGTTCGGTTCCGGCTTACACGAATCCGCCGGTTTCCGCCCCTCCGTCGGGTTCGGTTACCCCTATGGTCCCAAGTACGACACAAAGAGTCGGAGACGAGGTCAAGATTCCGGTTGCCGCGTTCCGCAACACGACCGGAGCCCAGGTCGGGAACGATTTCGCCCCCTCCGGCACCTCACAGTATGGTTCGATCGCTTCGAGTTCGGCCTCTCACACCGTCCATGTTTCTCCGGCCGATCCGGAACAAATTCAATCGCAACCGGCCCAGGTTTACGGTTCGCAGGTCAAATGAGTTTTTTTGTAAACGAACAAAAAGACAGGCTGGTCGCATGCCAAAAGAATGACGATCGACAGGGGCGGTGTCGACTCGCGGCGCGGTTCGGTTACGCTCTTACAGTTTCAGGGTTCCGACCAGTTCTTCGACCGAGGCGATTCCTTCCGCCTGCAAAAGCCGCGGCAGTTCCTCCAGAATCCGCATCGTAATCTCCGGCTTGTAGAAATTGGCCGTCCCGATTTGGACCGCCTTCGCTCCGGCGACGAGATACTCGAGCACGTCGTCCGCCGATTCGATCCCGCCGATCCCGATCACCGGAATTCGGACCGCCTTGAAAATCTGCCGGACGCAGCGCAAACCGATCGGTTTGATCGCCGGGCCGCTGAGCCCGCCGAAACCGTTGCCGAGCCGGGGCCGTCGTCCCCGCCAATCGACCGCGAGGCCGAAGCAGGTGTTGATCGCCGCGATCATGTCGGCCCCGGCCTCTTCGGCCGCTTTCGCGATGCTTGCGATGTCGGTTACGTTCGGAGAAAGCTTGACGATCAGGGGAAGATCGGTCGCTTTTCGCATCGCTCCGACCATCTCCCGGCACAACTTCGGATCGGTTCCGTAATCGACTCCGCCGGAAACATTGGGGCAGGAAACGTTTAATTCAACCGCCGCGATTCCGCTCCGGCCGGCGAGCTTTTCGCCGAACAGCGGGCATTCTTCCGATTTTTTGGCCGCGATGCTGAGAAGGATCGGAGCCCCGAGCGATCGCAGATACGGCAATTTTTTTTCGAGAAATTCGTCGATCCCGTCGTTGTCCAGCCCAATCGAGTTAAGCAGCCCGGAAGCCGTTTCAACCGTGCGCGGCGTCGGGTTGCCCGCTCGCGGGGCGAGCGTCACGGTCTTGGGAAGGATCCCGCCGAGCCGCCCGAGGTCGATCAACCCCGCCATTTCCCTGGCGTAGCCGAATGTTCCCGAAGCGACCAAAATCGGATTGGCCAGTGTTAAACGACCGAGGTTGACGGCAAGTGAGGGCATAGGACGAAAAGGGTTGGAGAATAACCGCGATCATTGAGCGAGGAGCTTTGTCTCGGGTGTTTCCGGTTTACTGATCTTCAAAGAAAATTTCGAACAACGCAGTCAGAGCCGCGACCGTGAGGGAGCGGTTTCGCGGGGCGACCGCTTCCTTACGGTCGCGGCTCCGATTCGTTTTTTTTATCTGAAGATCATCAAAAGTTACGTATTTTTGCGAACGAGCCAATCGCCGAGGGTCGGAAACAGCTGGGCGATCGCGAACAGGAGCCGGGCTTTCCAGGGGACGACGAGTTCGGGGCGTCGTTTTTCGCAGGCGCGAACGATTTGCCGTCCGAGCCAAACCGGGTCGATCTTGCCGACCTTGACCCCGGCTCCGGGCGCCCGGGCCGAGTCCGGAATGCCTTCCAACCCTTCGAGCGGATACAATCGCGGGTTGTCCCGCTTGATCGGGCCGGGACAAACCAGAAGCACGTGCAACCCTTCCGGCCCGAGTTCGAGCCGCAACTGCTGCGAGTAGGCGGCGACCGCGAATTTCGAGACCGGGTACGCTCCGACCCAGCGAGACGCGCTTTTCGCGGCGAGGGAGCCGATGTTGACAACGCTCCCTTGTTGCCGCAGCAGCAGCGGGACGGCCGCCCGGGTGCAGCGGATCGTTCCGAGCACGTTGAGATCGAAAAGCGACTGAAACTGCTCCGGGGTCGTCTCCAAAACCTTTCCCCGCATCGACCGGCCGGCATTGTTGACCAGCACGTCCAATCGGCCGTACCGGTTCGCGACTTCTCGGAAAACCCGATCGACATCGGCTTGCTTCGTAATATCCCCTTGCAGCGGCAGCACTTCGGTTCCCGAGCGGGAGAATTCCGCGGCCGTCTGTTCGAGGTCCGCCGTTTCCAACGCGACGAGCACCAGTTTCGCCCCGACGGCGGCGAACGAATCGGCGATCACTCGCCCGAGCCCGCTCGACCCGCCGGTGATCAAAACGATTTTATCTTTCCAGTTCATAAATAATGGAAAGGGAGAAGATAAAAATTAAGAATTGAAAATTGAAAATTGAAAATGTAGGATTCTTGTTCCTGCATTTTCAATTTTCAATTCTCAATTTTCAATTTCTTTTCGTTTCCCATTCGATGTTGTTGATTTGGGCGAGGGCGAGGACAAGCGACTGCGTTCCGCTTCGGGAATGTCCCTGCGCCGAAAGGGCGAGATACAGTTGGTTGACGAGCGCGACTCCCGGCAGGGCAAGTTGCATCCGCCTCGCCTCGTCGAGAATGATGCTCATGTCCTTGAGCAAATGCTCGACATAAAACCCCGGCTCGAAATCCCCCGCGATGATTCGCGATCCCATGTTCGAGTAGGCCCACGACCCGCCGGCTCCTTGGGCGAGGGATCGGGACACCTTTTCAAGGTCGAGTCCGGCCCGATACGCATACAGGAGCGATTCGCAGACACCGCACATGTTTGCGGCGATGAGAATCTGGTTCGACATTTTCGCGTGCTGTCCGGCCCCGGGCCCGCCTTGGTACGCGACCGTCTTTCCCATTGCCGCAAAGCAATCTTGCAACGATTCGGCGACGGCCGGGTCGCCGCCGATCATGATCGACAGGGTTCCGTTTTTCGCGCCGACATCCCCGCCGGTTACGGGCGCGTCGAGAGCATGTATCTTGCGAACCTCGCATTCTTCGGCGATCACGACGGCCAATTCCGGTCGGCTCGTCGTCATATCGACGAGAATTCCTCCTTCTTTCAATCCGTCGATCACACCGTATATTTTTTTGCCGACCTCATCGAGATGCCCAAGCACGACCTGTCGGACGTCTTCGGGGTAACCGACCATGAGAAAAACGACATCTGCATTTCGGGCGACCTCGAAAGGCGAATCGGCCCAGACCGCCCCCTGCTGCAACAGCGGTTGCGCTTTTGATCGGGTTCGATTGTAAACCGTTATGGGAAAACCGGCCTTGAGCAGGTTCGCGCACATGCCGCCCCCCATGATTCCGGTCCCGATCCAGCCAATTCGTTTTTTGTCGTGATTCATTGAAATGACGCCTCTGATAATTTTGAAAAACGAAAGAGGATAAAAAACTTACCCACTCATTCTTCCGGTTTCATCCAATCGGGAACGCGTTGGATGCTCCCTTTTTTATCGACCACGGCCAAGGTGATCCCGCCGACCGCGAGCAGTTCGCGGCCGCGGTACAAATGGTGCTCATGCTCGATCTTGACCCGGGTGATTCGTTTGACGCGGGTCTGCAAGGTCAGCAAATCATCGTATCTCGCCGGTTTCTTGAAGTCGCATTCGGCTCGAATCACGACGCAGAATTGGCCCGACTCTTCCATTTCCTTGTACGTGATGTTGGCCGCACGCAGCATTTCCGTTCGGCCGATTTCGAAATAGGTGAAATAGTTGCCGTGATACACCACGCCCATTTGGTCGGTTTCTTCGTATCGAACTCGGATTTGAACTTCGTGTTGCATATCGAAATCAGGAAAACGGGAGAAAGGAACCAGAACCCGGCCTCGTAGGAGTATTTGTCCTTTTAGCCGGTACTCCGGGGTTTTCAATGATCGAACGGACCATGATCCTTTGAAAATATTGTTTTCGAAAGGGGGGTCGAAACGCATCCCAACGATGCCCCCGAGGTCAAGAATATCCAAGAGAAAGAAAAATGCGGGAAAGAGGACTTGAACCTCCACAGTATTGCTACTACTAGGCCCTCAACCTAGCGCGTCTGCCAATTCCGCCATTCCCGCGGAAATTCGTAAAGATTCAGGAAATTTACCCGATTTTCGTGCAACGGTCAAGGGAGGCGAACACGAGAATTATACCGTAGCAGACCGTCTTCAAGTTTCACGGAAAAAATTGCGAACAGATGTGGGGATTTCTTCGTAGGGAGAACAGGACGTGAATGGTTCGCGTCGTTTTTTCTCACAAGGAGGTTACAAAATGCCCGCCGCCGAAGCCCGCTCCACT
>JAVBQI010000015.1:0-62204 GCA_031549145.1 Thermoguttaceae bacterium
AGTGGAGCGGGCTTCGGCGGCGGGCATTTTGTAACCTCCTTGTGAGAAAAAACGACGCGAACCATTCACGTCCTGTTCTCCCTACGAAGAAATCCCCACATCTGTTCGCAATTTTTTCCGTGAAACTTGAAGACGGTCTGCGGCTTGAACAAGGACCGGCTAATACTGACTTGACATGGGAAATGGTTTGGCGTATGATGCCCGTGTTACGTTCTTTTTTCGCGAGGAGTGCTGCAGGGGGTATCCTCAGGCTCGCTTTGAAACGGCACTCATCAATGTTCTTTCTCGAAAATGGAGGATATCCCTATGAACAGCAAAGTCGCCGACATGTCCCTGGCCGATTGGGGCCGGAAGGAAATCGAACTCGCCGAAAACGAAATGCCCGGGCTGATGGCCCTGCGGGAAAAATACGGCCGGAAAAAGCCGCTCAAGGGCGCCCGGATCGCCGGCTGCCTGCACATGACGATCCAAACGGCCGTGCTGATCGAAACGCTGACCAAGCTCGGCGCCCAGGTGACCTGGAGTTCCTGCAACAAATTCTCGACGCAGGATCACGCCGCCGCCGCAATCGCGGCGACCGGGGTTCCGGTTTACGCCTGGAAAGGGCTGACCGACGCCGAGTTCGACTGGTGTATCGAGCAGACGGTCGTCTTTCCCGACGGCAAGCCGCTCAACCTGATTCTGGACGACGGCGGCGATTTGACCGCCCTGCTTCATAAGCCGAAATACGCCTCGATCATGAAAGGGGTTAAGGGAATTTCGGAAGAGACGACGACGGGCGTGCATCGTTTGTACCAAATGCACGCGAAGAAGCAGCTTAAGGTCCCCGCGATCAACATCAACGATTCGGTGACCAAGAGCAAGTTCGACAATCTGTATGGCTGTCGGGAATCGCTCGCCGACGGGATCAAACGGGCGACCGATGTGATGATTGCCGGAAAAGTCGTCGTCGTCGCCGGGTACGGGGACGTCGGCAAAGGGTGTGCCCATTCGATGCGGTCGTACGGCGCCCGCGTGATCGTGACCGAAATCGACCCGATCTGCGCTTTGCAGGCGGCGATGGAAGGTTTCCAAATCATGACGATGGAAGAAGCCGCCCCGCAAGGGAACATTTTCGTGACGACGACCGGCTGCTGCGACATCGTGATGGCCAAGCATATGGAAAAAATGCCGAACGATGCGATCGTCTGCAACATCGGGCACTTCGACGTCGAAATCGACGTTGCCGGTCTGGAATCGTATAAAGGGATCAAGAAGACCAA
The DNA here is from genome assembly GCA_031549145.1 of Thermoguttaceae bacterium. Taxonomy (GTDB): domain Bacteria; phylum Planctomycetota; class Planctomycetia; order Pirellulales; family Thermoguttaceae; genus JAVBSX01. The sequence goes on from JAVBQI010000015.1 coordinate 1,263, forward strand.
CATCAAGCCGTTGGTTGACAAGTACACCTTCCCGGATGGACATTCAATCCTGCTGCTCGCCGAAGGGCGGCTGGTCAATCTCGGTTGTGCGACCGGGCATCCGTCGTTCGTGATGTCGAACTCGTTCACGAACCAGGTGCTCGCCCAGATCGCCCTTTGGACCGAGCCGGAAAAATACCCGATCGGAGTGCACATGCTGCCGAAAAAGCTGGACGAAGAGGTCGCCCGGTTGCATTTGGAGAAGATCGGTGTCAAGCTCTCAAAGCTCTCGCCGAAACAGGCGAAGTACCTCGGCATCCCGGTCGAAGGGCCGTTCAAGCCGGAGTATTACCGGTATTAAATTGCGCCGGGTACGGGCTTGGTTTACGTCGAGTACGGGTTAAATATAGGATTGTCCGTTCAGAATCTTAATCGAAGCGATCGTGCTTCATTGAGATTTTGAACGGACTTTGTTTTTCAATCAATATGTCAAAATCTTTCTTCTTCCTTCTTTCGCTGTGCCTTTGGCTTTGCGTCTTGGGCGGTTGCGAAAAACGGTTGCCCGAGCCGACGGTTCCCGCCCCGGCAACCGAACCTGCGACCGCTGGCGAAGAGGCGATCGAGGTCGACGAATCGATTTTGGAGCAGATCCGCAAGTCGTTCGGGACCTTTGAAAAAGACGCCCGCGGCAGGGTCGTCGCCGTCGATCTGGCCGGAGGACGAACCTCGGTTGACGACGCGACGCTCTCGGAAGTGCTCCGGCTCCCGGATTTGAAAAAGCTGTCCCTGAGCGGGACCGGTCTTTCAAGCGAAACGCTTCGCAAAATCGAAAACTTACAGTTTCTCGAAGAACTTTTTTTGCAGGACACTCCGACGACCGATGAGGAGATCGTCCGGCTCGTCAAAAAACGGCTGGCCCTGAAACGGCTGCGATTGCGGCGGTTGCCCCATGTCGGCGATCGCGGGATCACCGCTCTCGCCGGGTTGCGGGAACTGCGGGTTCTCGCCCTGTTGGAAATGCCGGGGCTGACGACGGTCGGGCTCGCGGCGATCGTCGAAGTGCCGAGTGTTCGTTCGCTCGATTTGCGAGGAAACGCCAACCTCAAGGCTGATGATTATGGTTTGCTTCGCGAAATGAAAGGGTTGACCGAACTGAAGATCGGCGGCTTCTCGATCGACGATTCCGTGCTCGAAGTCGTCGTCGCCCTGCCTGAGTTGAACAGCCTGACGATTGAGGACGCGAAATTTTCACCGGAAAAACTCACCGCCCTGTTCGAGAACGAATCGTTCGCCCGACGGATTAAGACCCTCGGCTTTTCGCGAATGCTCGGAAGCGTCAACGACCGGACGCTCGCGGAATTGAAACGGTTCCCGAATTTGCGACACCTCCTCTTGAAGCAGATTTTGATCAACGGGTCGTTTTTGAGCGAACTGAAGATGCCGCTCGAAACGCTCACACTGGACCGTGCGATGCTGAAACCGCAGGCGTTCGAGGAGATCGCGAGAATGACCTCGCTCAAAAAGCTGAACCTCTCGGGCGTGTTCCTTTCGGCGGAGGCGATCGAGCGAATCGCGAGCCTACCGCATTTGGAATCGCTCGACCTTTCCGGCTGCATGTTGCGGGGCGAAATGCTCGCTCCGCTCAAGAACAGGCCTCAGCTCCAGGAGCTGAATCTCGAAGGTAACCCGGAGTTGGGGGAAATCGGTGCATCGCGAGAGCCGTGAGTTGGCAATGACGAGTGTCAAGTTCAGATAAAGACCTTTGAGAAAGCAGAATAAAACCCGTCATCCCCGCGCAGGCGGGGATCCAGAGATTACGGTTTCCCTCTGGACCCCCGCCAGCGCGGGGGTGACGAAGGTTATTTCATTAACTTTGTATGAGAAATCATTTACCGTCGTCTCATTCGTCCGCGTCGATGATCGAACGGACTCCGGAACGGACCTCGGAGATGGTCTCCTCGCTCTCGGCGCCGGGCGATGTCTCCTTTTCGTCTTCGTCGGTCCAAGGTTCTTTGCCGGTCCTGCTCAATTCTTCGAGTTTTTCCGGAGTCGTCTTGTCCGTCGAGACGGAATGGACGGAGGTATCCAGCATCATTATGTGAGCGATCCCGTGATGCGGACTGCCGATCGCTTCGGGGATTTGATCCTCGTCCCCGTAATCCCCCGTCCAGATCACACCCTCGGCAAGGGCCGACTGGGGCAAATCGACCGGCTGCATCCAACAGACCGGGGTTGTCGTTTCGACGATGGCGATTGTTTGGCTCGTCCCCCGGCTCACATCGGCGAAGCTCACGCTGTGCGGGCCGTCGCTGATCGTGTCGGGGCCGATGATCATTTTGTACGTCGTCAATCCGGTTTGCCGTTCCGCTTCCGGTCGGCTCGGGCAACCATAAACGTAAGGCATCAAATAATGAAACTGCGAGTTGTGCGGAGAATCCCACGGTTCGTCCAGCTTGATTTGATTGTACAAATGTTCCTCTCCCAACTCATGCAAAAGGAGGACACGCCAAGAATGCAACGGCTTGCCGTTTTCGTCGACCGAATAGGCGGGCGGCAGCGATTTGTGTTTGTCATAATAATTGTGCAGGGCGAGGCCGATCTCTTTCTCGTGATTGACGCACATCACACGTTGACCTGCTTCCCGACCGGCTTGAACGGCCGGCATCAGAAGAACGATCAGGGCACCGATCATGCAAAAAAACGCGAAACCACAAACGACGAGGATACCGACGACGATCCAAACGGCGTTGTTGTTCCCCTTCAGAGGATACTCCTGTTGCGGGTAGGGAGGATATGGCGGTTGAGGGACCGACTGAGCCTGGTAGGCATTGTTGTCGTAGGACATAGCGGCAAAGGGGGTAGAATTGTTGAATCGGCATCATGCGGTTGCGAAAAAACCGGGAAGCGACCGCCTGCGCGGGAATGACGAAGGTCATTTCAAAGTCTTGCTCAAATTCTCAGGAGCCGAATCATTCGACGGTTCGGGGCGGCTCGTTAAAGGGCGGTTCTTTCATTCGGGGCGGTCCTTTCATGCGGGGCAACGGATTGTGGGGCGGTTCAATGAAGGGCAGCTGCCTGGAGGGCGGCCTTTGAAATTGATTTAACTGCTGTTGAAGTTCTTCGATTCGTTCGATTTCCTGTTTATGTCTCTCATGCATTTCCTCCATACGTTGCGGCAGCAGTTCGCGGATTCTAGCAGCCGGGTCCTTGCCCCAAAGACCGGGTGATGCTTCCTTTTCGTCTTCGTCAGTCCAGGGTTTCTTGCCGGTCCTGCTCAATTCTTCGAGTCTTTCCGGGATCATTTCGTCCGTCGAGGCGGAAGAGACAGAGCCGTCCAGCATCAGTATGTTGGCGATCCCGCGATGTGGGCTGCCGATCGCTTCGGGAATTTGATCCTTATTTCGGTATTTTCCCGTCCAGATCACTCCTTCGGCGAGGGCCGATTGGGGTAAATCGACGGGCTGCATCCAACAGACCGGGGTTGTCGTTTCGACGACGGCGATCGTTTGGCTTAACCCTCGGCTCACATCGGCGAAGCTCACGCAATGCGGCCCGTCGCTGATCGTGTCCGGGCTGATGATCATTTTGTACGTCGTCAAGCCGTTCCGCCGCCATTCCAATTCCGGACAGCTTGGGCAGGCATAAACCGAAGGCATCCAACGATGAAACTGCGAATTGTGCGGAGAATCCCATGGTTCGTCCAGTTTGATCTGGCCGTATAATTCTTCGTCTCCCAACTCACGCAAAATCAATACCCGCCAGGAATGCAGCGGCTTACCGTTTTCGTCGACCGAATAGGCGGGGGGAAACGATTCGTGTTCGTCATAATAATTGTGAAAGGCAATGCCGATCTGTTTTTCATGATTGACGCACTGCATTCGCCGGGCCGTTTCTCGGGCGGCTTGCACGGCCGGCAGCAACAGGGCAATCATGATGCCGATCAGGCACAAAAATCCGAAACCGCAAGCGACGAGAATGCCGACGACGATCCAAGCGGTATTGCCGCTCTTCGGATATCCCTGCAACGGATATTCCTGTTGCGGGTAGGGAGGATACGGCTGTTGGGGGACCGGCTGAGCCTGGTACGGGTTGTCGTCGTAGGACATCGCTGCAAAGTGGGTAAAATTGTTGAACCAATATCGCACGCAATCGCGAAAATGCCGGAAAAATGACCGCCTGCATCAATACAGCCTACTTTATTCTCATTGGGGATGCAACAGACGGTCATTCCCCCGCAGGACGCAAAGTCGTGATTCCAGAACTAGCCCCAAGCGTCAGCGGGGGGGGGGATATTGGCAGCTTAGCGGCTTCGAAAACAGAGTCTTCTAAGCTGCTAAGCCGCTGACCGTTAAGCCGCGCAGATATCCCCCCGCTAAACCGTCCACGGTCCTTGTTTTTACGGGAAATCGGGGTACAATAACCCTCTTTGCGTTTCCCGATCTATTTCCAAAAAATTCCAACCAAAGCGAGAAGAACCGTGCCTGCAACTTGTGTGATCGGTCTCCAATGGGGCGATGAGGCCAAAGGAAAAATCGTCGATTTGCTGACCCAGCAAAACGACATCGTCGTTCGGTACCAAGGAGGGGCCAATGCCGGGCATACGGTCGTCCTCGACGGGAAAAAGTATAAACTTTCCCTGGTTCCCAGCGGCATTTTCAATCCGGATGTCAAAAGCGTGATCGCCGGAGGGGTCGTGATCAATCCGGCCTCTCTGCTCCAGGAGATCGACACGCTGACCGCCCAAGGGGTCGCGATCGGCGGCAACCTCCTCATCAGCAACCGGGCGCATGTCATTTTTCCCTGGCATGCCCTCGAAGACCGGATTTTCGACTCGCTCAGCGGCAAAGAGGCGATCGGCTCGACGATGCGCGGCATCGGCCCCTGTTACCGGGATAAGGTCGGCCGCTCTCTCGCGGTTCGGGTCGGCGATTTGTACCGGGACGATTTACAGGAGCGAATCGAAAAGATCGCCGACCTCAAGAAAAGGCAGCTTCGCGGGTTGCTGTCCGACGAAAGTGCTCTCGCGGAACTCGATCCGGCGGCGATTTTCGCGAATTACTCCGATTATGCCCGACGCTTGAAAACGTACGTTTGCGATACGACGGCGTTCCTGCTCAACGCTGTCGATGCCGATAAGAACATTCTTTTCGAGGGCGCCCAGGGAGCCCTGTTGGACATCGATCACGGCACGTTCCCGTTCGTAACCAGCAGCAACAGCAGCGGGACGGGCGTTTCGAGCGGGAGCGGCGTGCCGGGCGGTTTCATTAAAAAATCGATCGGCATCATCAAGGCGTACACGACCCGGGTCGGCGGCGGGCCGTTCCCGAGCGAACAGGACAATGAGATCGGGCAACGGATCCGCGATCGCGGCAACGAATCCGGGACCGTAACGAAGCGGCCGCGGCGTTGCGGTTGGTTCGACGCCGTCGCGGCGCGGTATACCGCGCGGTTGAGCGGGGTCAACTGCCTGAGCGTGATGCTCTTGGACGTGTTGAGCGGTTTTTCCGAACTGAAAATCTGTACCGCTTACGAACTGGACGGCCAAAAAATCACCGATTTTCCTGCCGATACGGAAGATTTGCGGCGGGTCAAGTGCGTCTTCGAAACGATGCCCGGCTGGGACGAGGAAATCACGGAAATCCGCGATTACGACCGACTTCCGGAAAACGCGAAAAAATACGTCGAGCGACTCTCGCTGCTGCTTCATTGCCCCGTCGAAATGGTTTCCGTCGGGCCGGACCGTAAACAAACGATCGTGGTTGGGAAACGGTAAAAATCAAGGCCCCGCACCCTTGTGTCGGGGCCGCACTTGCTTGATTTTCGTCGCAGTGGTAAATTGCATGTAGGAAACTTGGATCCATTGGCCGACCCATCGGGCCTTCGTCCCGTTTTTTATCACAACAATCTATGATCGTCCTTCGACCTTTTCGCAATTCGGACCCGCCGATTTTGAAAGAAATTTGGCGTCAGGTTTTTTCCGAAGGCGCGAAAAACCTGGTCCCGATGTCGATCAACCTCTTAACGGAAAACGTTCTCGGCCTGCCGTATTTCGATCCCGCCGGTCTTTTGATCGCATTTGAAGACGAAAAACCGCTCGGTTTCGCCCATGCCTCGTTCGGGCCCAACGCGAAGCAAACCGACATCGATCCCGCCGTCGGGGTCATCTGCCTGATCCTGGTCGTTCCGGATTATCCCGACCCGCAAGGCCTGATTCGGCTGCTGCTGCAACGTTCCGAAGAGTATCTCATCGGCCGCGGCGCGAAACTGATCTACGGCGGGTCGACCCGCTCCAGCGTCCCGTTTTATTCCGGCCTATACGGAGGGAGCGAACCGCTCGGGGTTTACGAGTCGGACGAGCCGATCATCAAGGCCTATATCGAATCCGGGTACGAAACTCTGTGCAAAACACTTCGTTTTCGGCAGGATTTGCGAAATTACCGGGTCCCTTTTACCCCGAAAAGCGTCGTCTGGAAAAGGAAGCTGGTGGTCGAATATTCCAACGTCCTGCCGTCGAAGAGTTGGTTTCAATCGTGTACGACGACACATTTCGACTGGTTCGAGGCGACGGCGTATTTGGAGCCGCGGGAAACCACGATCGGAAAGGTCTTGGTCCGGATTTCCCGGCCGATGGACGCGTTCGCGTTCGGGGTCATGGTCCCGCCGACGGCCGCGCTCCTCGATGTTTGGGTACACCCCGATTATCACCGCAAGGGAATCGCGACCTTTCTCGTCGGGGAAACCGTTCGCCGGTTAATCAGCGAATATCACGTCAATCTGATCGAAGCCCTCGCTCTGATGAGCGATGATTCTTCCGCGAGCGAGTTGGCCCAACAAACGGTTGCCCCGGAAAGCGAGCTGCCGCTCTTGCAGTTGATCCAGCATCTCGGCTGGAACCAAACCGAACGCGGTGTGATTTTCGCCAAAACGGTCGAGTGAGTTGCGCCGCCGTTTCCTTGCTAGCCCCAAGCGTCAGCGCGGGGTGATTGAATTATTATAGACCGCGGTATCACCCCGCGCTGACGCTTGGGCTAGTACATGCTGTAGAACGCGTACGGATCACGCTCCGATTAGACGATCGTCCCGATTTCCCAGGTTTTGAAACCGATCTGCTCGCGAATCTTCGCGGCGAGTTCGGGCGGAACGATCAGGACCAAGCCGATGCCCATGTTGAAAACGCGGGCCATTTCTTCGGCGTCGAGCGAGCCAAGTTTTTGGAGCCAACCGAAAACCGGAGGAGCCGACCACGATTTCGGTCGGATGTCCGCTTTGAGCCCTTGCGGCAAAATCCTCGCGAGATTTTCCTCCAACCCCCCGCCGGTGATGTGGGCGATGCCGCGAATGTCCGTCCCCGGTTGAAATTTTTCCAACAGGCCAAGAACCGTCGAAACGTAAATCCGTGTCGGCTCCAAGAGCTCTTCGCCGACCGTCCGCCCCAGTTCGGGGACCGCTTGGTCGGCGGAAAGCCCGCCGATTTCAAAAACGACTTTGCGGACCAACGAATAACCGTTCGAATGCAGTCCGCTGGACCCGACGCCGATCAGCACGTCCCCGGACCGAATCGTTTTCCCGTCGATCAGCCGGGATTTTTCGGCGACGCCGACGCAAAATCCGGCGAGATCGTATTCGCCCGGTTGGTACAAATCGGACATGATCGCCGTTTCCCCGCCGAGCAAAGCGCAACCGGCTTGAACGCAGCCTTCGGAAATGCCGGCGACGAGTTTTTCGAGCAAATCCGGGTCGTCTTTCGGCATCGCGACGTAATCGAGAAAGAACAACGGCTTCGCCCCGCAACAAATCGCGTCGTTGACGCTCATCGCGACGAGATCGATTCCGATCGTCTCGTGCCGGTTCATTGCGCAGGCGACCTTGATTTTGGTTCCAACTCCGTCGGTGCAACTGATGAGGACGGGATCCTTATACTTTTGGGAATCGCCGTTGAGTTGGAACAAACCGGCGAACCCGCCGTCGAGCCGGAGCACTTGCGGGGAAAACGTCCGAGACATCAGTTTCGGGAGCCGGGACATCGATTCGGCGTAAACCTCAAGGTCAACGCCCGCGGATTTGTAAGTTGCTTTCATATTCGAAATCTTTCAAAAAACACAAGCCGGGGACAGCGGCCCCGACTGTCTCAATTCAAGTTGATATCTTTTCTCATGCGCAGCGCAGTCGGGACCACAGGTCCCGGCTCGTTGTGCGTTGTTTACTTTTCTTTCAGGTTGAGAACGGCCGCCCTCGCTCGGGCGAGGAATTCGTTTTTCCCTTCGCCGTCTTCCAGCCAAAGGGGCGGCCCGAAAACGACGCGGGAAAGCAACGGGACGGGTAAGGTTTTGCCGCGCGGCAAAATCCGGTTCATATTGTCGAGGTACACGGGAATCAATTCCAAATCGGGCCTTCGCTTACACAGATAATACAGCCCGCTTTTGAATTCGCCCGTCGTTTCGCCGTTCGAGCGGCCCCCTTCCGGGAACAAGACGATCGAGTAAACGTCTTTGATTTCGTCGACCATCATTTTGACCGGAGTGTTTTTGATGCTGATATTTTCCCGGTCGATCAGCAAGGCGTTGAAAAGCCGCCTCGCGATATAGCGGCGAATCGGTCCGGCATCCCAATAATCCTTGGCGGCGATCGTCCTGGTTCGCTCCCGCACGAAAGGGGGCAGCGCCGCCCAAATCACGATCGCATCCAAATGACTCGTATGATTGGCGAAATAAACCCGTTGGCAAGTGTCCGGTTGGGAGTCGATCCAGCGAACCGTCGCCCCGCTTAAAAATCGGGCGAGCAGCACCAAAAAGCCTTTGGCAAGCCAATCGAAACCGGAAAACAGAAACTTCAATGTCGGGACCGCTTAAAAGGGATTTTATTCTTATCAATCAGGGGCAGGCTTTAATTAAATACCTGACGTTTAGACTATAGGCTGTAGACTATAGGCTGTCGGGTTTGTTTTCAAACCGAGCCCTACAGCCTGCGGTCTATAGCCTACAGCCTTTATCTCACAATTTCGGCAACGCCGTTTCGTTGATCATCCGGAATGAATCGAGAATCCGTTCGTCGCTGTCCTCGAAAAACTCCAATTTTCCGGCATGTATCACGAAAACGACAACGCATTGGTTCCCCAATTTGTCGGTCAACAGGTAATAGACCCAGCGGAACGGCATCTCCTCGACCTTGCCGTCGAGAACGACGCGGTATTCCGTATAACCGGCGGCATTGACCGACTCTTCCTGCAGCACCAGCGTTCCGAAGCTTTTGCCCAAGCCTTGCTTGAGATCGTCGCTGAAACGTTGCAAGCTCGTGAGCGATTTGGCGTCGACCGACGGCATCGCGACGATGTTGCATTGGGCGACCAATTCCCCCCGGCTGAGCATCCGTAAAAGGGTCGTGTTTTTCTCGTCTTGGATGATATACCAACTGCGGGGATGTTCGAACCGCCAAGGGCCGGTCCCGCCGTCGTACCGGAGCGAGAGCGACATCGGCCCCGGCTCCAGGTTGAGGCCGCCGAGCAGCTCGTCGTTCAGGTTTTGCGGAGCGGAAAGCGGCGAAATCTTGACCTGCAGCCGCGCCTTGAGATCGAGCCCCGGCCCGACGTGCCCGATCGCCCGGTTTTCTTCGATCAACATACCGAGCCAATTGATTCGCCCGGTCCGGAAATCGAATTGGTACTTCGCCTGCACGGTCATTTCCGTATGGGCTCCGAGGTAGGCCCCTTGCGAATCGCCGACGATTTCGACCATCGCCAAGTCGTCGGCAACGCTCGTCAACGTCGCTTCCAAGGTCTGCTCGGCCGCCGCGTCGATGTTCAAAAACGATCGCAGGGCATGATCCGGAATTTTCCAAGTGTCTCCGATTTGCACCGGCTTGTTCGGCAGCAAAAGATCGAGGCTCAGGGTATTTCCCGGCATTCCTTCGAGTAGGAGGAGCTGTTCGCTTTTCAACGGTCCCTTCGGGGAAAACAGCGTCGTCCCGTCGCCGTCAATTTCGCAAACGATCAATTTGTGGTTTTGGTCGAGTTCCGGCGTTTTGCTGACATCGCCGATATTCATTTTCGCTTTCGCGAGAGAGTACTCGCGCAAACTTTTGAGAGCGGGTTTTTCCCCGAGCTGAAAATTGACGATCCGTTCCTCGTATCGAAAACCGGCGACAACCTTCATTTTTTCGGAAACCTGCTTCTGCTCCGGCGTGATCTGTTTGGTGTCGCCGACGACTTCGAGCAACACCTCGATCATATCGGTCGAGCCGACGGCCCGGCGGTCCGTCAATTCAAACGGCCCGGCGGGGGCTTCGACTTCGGCGGCGGGCTCGGTCGACTTCTCTTTTTTCGCGGCGGTCGGTTCTTTGGCCGCCGGTTTTTCCGAGGCCTTGGCCGCTTCCGTTTTTCGCGGAGTGCTTTGCCCCCAAGCCGAATCGCTCGCGCAAAGAATCGCCAATCCCAACAGACAAAATGTAATAATACGCATTTTTGAGTATGATGCTCGCGGGCACCTTAGGGGCAACGGGAAACGAAAGCCAAGCCCCGGTCCCGTCCGTGTATTCCGTTACAACAAGGATCAAGTATAAAAAAGAAACCCCTTTCTGTAAAGAGTTCGGAAGAAATGCTAAGTATCGAATTTCGCGCAGAGACGCGGAGGTCGCGGAGTTTTTCAACAAAAATCTCTTATAGAAACCTTGATACTCCGCCTTTTTTAATTTCTTGCAATCTTTCCCCGCGGCCTCTGCGTCTCCGCGCGCTAAAAGACGACGAAACACAGGAATCGACATTTCTCGAAAACATCAAAACTCGTCTCCCCCTTGGTATTGTGAGAACTCGTCATATTCCGTTTGTATCGGATCGGCAAGATTGGCAAAAAGCGTGTATTGTCCCAACCAGGCGAGCTTGATGTCGCCAACTGGGCCGTTACGCTGCTTTGCAACGATCAGATCCGCTTGGCCAACGACGCCCATATCTTCCGCCTGCTCTTTCGAGTGGTAATACTCTTCCCGGTGCACGAACATTACGACGTCGGCGTCCTGCTCGATCGCCCCCGATTCCCGCAAATGGCTCAATCGCGGCCGGTTGTCCTTGGTCGCTTCCGCCTGCCGGTTCAACTGGGCGAGACAAAGGACCGGAACCTGAAGTTCCCGGGCCAGCCCCTTGAGCCGACGGGCGATTTTCGCGACCTGCTCCTGTCGCGGATCGGACGCGTTGTCCGGTTGAATCAGGCCGAGATAGTCGATCACGATCAGCCCGAGCCCGTTTTCCTGCCGCTTGATCCGTCGGGCGACCGCCCCGATTTCCGTAACCGTCCGGCTCGGGGAATCGTCGATAAAAAGCGGGGCGACGCTGAGCTCGTTCGAGGCCTTAATCAGCAATTGCCGTTCAGAAGAGGAAAGAAAGTTGCCTCGGAGTTTGTGCGAATCGATTTTTCCTCGGGAGCAGAGCATACGCTGGGCCAATTCGACCCGGGCCATTTCCAGGGAAACGATCAACGTCGGCACGCGTTGGACGACGGCGGAGTGATCGGCGATATTTGTCGCAAGAGCGGTCTTGCCCATGCTCGGCCGTGCGGCGAGGATCACGAGCTCCCCCGGATGCAGCCCGCCGGTCATCGCATCGAAATCGGTAAACCCGCTCGCGACGCCGTCGGTCGCCCCCTCCATTCTCGCGTCGAGAATACTGAAGGTTTCCAGCAAAACGTCGTGTATCCGGGAAATCTGGTTGGAGTTCCTCGAATCCGAGAGCGCGAAAATCTTTTCTTCCGATTGGTTGACGATTTCCCGCGGCGTAACCGTCGGCTCGTAAGCGCTGCGCAAAATCTCTGCGCTGGTGTGTATCAGGTCGCGCAAAATCGCCTTGTCCCGGACGATTTCCGCGTAATGCGGGGCGTGGGCGGCGACCTGAACCTGGTCCATAATCTCAGCGAGATACGCTTCGGAACCGATTTCGAGAAGATCACCGGAACTTTCGAGCCGCTCCAACAGCAGCGTCAGGTCGATGCCGCTCCCGGCGTTGTGCATCTCGATCAGGTGTCGGAAGAGCCGCTTGTTCGCCTCGGAATAGAAATCGTCCGTCCGAACGATGGTCGCGACCTCGTCGCAAATCATCGGATCAATCAGGATCGCCCCGACGACCCCTTTTTCCGCTTCGAGAGAATGCGGCGGAAGATGCTCGATCAACGCTTTTTCAAGCGGATGGTCCTGCGGTTTCTTAGCGGTTCGTTTCGGCACGGAATTAGGCTTCGGGGCGATATCTACTAGCCCCAAGCGTGAGCGCGGGGTGATAAAAATGAACGCAAAAATATCCCCCCGCGCTGACGCTTGGGGCTAGTATGCTTTATTATGATTCAATCATCCGGCTTGCAAAACCCGTTCGAGTTTTTGAATCACGTCGGAAATCGAACAATTCTGGTCGAGGCAGGGCAACTCGAAATCTTCGTCGAGCCAGTGATCGACCTTTTTCTGAGCGGAAACGACCGTGCTGTGCGCCCGGTTGCCGAAATACTTGCCGATCTCCGAAAGAGCGGAACGAGTGTACTTTCGGGCTAACCACATCGCGAGCATCCGGGGATGGGCGATCTGTTCCGAACGGGATTTCGATTGCAAGGATTGTTGGCCGAGCCCGAACGTCTCGCAAACGACCTGGTCGATGTCCGTGAGACGGACCGATTTGCGGTTGTTGCGGATCAAATCATCGAGAATTTGTTCCGCCGCTTGAACCGTGATCGACTTTTCGTCGGCCAAAGACGCGGCATGCAACCGGTTAAGGGCTCCGGAAAGCTGCCGGGCATGAGCATTCAACCGCGAAGCGACGAATCGGCAAACTTCCGGAGAGAGCGGCAAATTCCGCTGCTTGACCATTTGCTCGAAAATCCGGAGGAGCGTGTCCCGTTCCGCCGATTCGATCCCGCAAACCATCCCCGCTTCCAATCGGGATAAAAGCTCCGTTCGCAGCCCGCGAAGCTCTTTGAGCGGTCGGTCGCCGGAAAAAACCAGCTGCACGCCCTGATTTTTCAACGTGTCGATCGTTCGCAGCAGTTCCGTCTGTGTCGAATTCTTGCCGAGAAAAAATTGAATATCGTCGATCAACAATGCCGAAATGCTGCGGAATTTGTTGCGAAAACCGGGTGTCCCTTGCCGGAGACTCTCGATAAACGCGGTCGTAAACTGTTCCGCGGTCATAAAAAGCGGCGGTTTTCGGTCTTTTCGCTTTTTCGTTTCCGACCAAATCCCTTCCAGCAAATGGGTTTTGCCGACGCTCGTCCCGCCGTGTATGTAAACCGGGTTCATTTTTCCCGGGTGCAAAACGGCGATATCGGCGGTCGTTTTCGCGAGCCGGTTCGACATCCCTTCGACAAACGTCGCGAGCGATGCGAAGCGGCGGCTGCCTGTCGCGTTGACCGCCGGTACATTCCGGCTGATTTCGGAAACTCCCTTGCTTTTCGTCGGGAAAGACAACGGAGAGCTGACGGAACGAACACTGTCCCCATTCAACGTTTCGCGAACGGCTGTCGCAACCGCCGAATCTTTCTTCTGCGACCGTTTGAGGCTGGCCTTTTTGCCGCAATCCATTGGTTCGTTGGAAGGCAATGATGATTTTCCCAAAACTTCGTCTGTTTTCGGAAACGGAAAAGGTTGCGAATGGGCCGATTCAATTCGTCGATGGGCGGGTGATGCAGGAGAGCAACCCGAATCATTCCCTTGTGTCTGAGTTAAGTTTAACCCGGCTTCAAGAAGCTCGTTTTCAGGAAAAAGAGAAGGAAACCGGAAAAAATCGATCTTGGACTTGGAATGAGAAGCTCGCGATCGCGAAGGGATCGAGACTTGTTGCTTCGGGCTTGTCGTCGTGTCGCCCCGAAAGCCAATTGTCTCGTTTTTCGTGCGAAGCGCGGTAGTGAGGACTTTTTCCATGTCAAAGAAGAATTCAAACAGGATTTGCTTTCCTATGAAATCCTTAACGAGTTATGTATGATTAAATAAGAATAATGTATATCGCGAACCGGCCAATTGAGCCGGTACTCCGCGCTCAGGATTGAATCTCGCGAACACTGCCTTGGGGGGGCGAACATTTCGTGTGGGATATTCTCAATCCAACAAAAAACGATAATGATTTGACATTCGATCGAGACGGAAATGCGAGTTGGCTGACGGCCAACGGAAGTGCATTTGTCTCAACCGATCCAAAATGTTTCTGTCGCAAGCGAGTAATCTTTGGTCGTCGTCGAGCAACGGAATTTGCTGAATCTACTCAAGCCGGTTTAAAATTCCCGTCTTCAGTACGGTAGCGGCCCAACGAGGCCGCGGTTTGACAGAGGGCGAAGCCTACCGCCCCTACCGGCTACGGTATCAAAACGTGTTCGACATCCAACAGCCGGTCATTGTATCGACGGAAAACTTCTTGTCAAACAATCCTTGAGCCGCTGGGATTTTTTTTCCGGAAAAAATTTTTCCGCCCCTGATTCCAAGGAACATACGGAATATTTTTCTTCGTCGTTTGGCAAGATTTCCATAAAAATCATTTTTCGTGAAATGGGGACAACTTGTCTTTATAAAAAAGGCGAATGGTTTCCGGGCATGTAATCCGTTGCCCCGCGCGAAGGCTTCCGTTCCGGGACGCCGGATATTGCCGCCCAACAGTCGAAATCCGCCCCTCTTGACGCCGACAAAGACTGCCGTGTCCTTTCTTTTCAAGTCGCACAAATCGTGCTACATCGTCAAGGGTTGCAGGTCTTTACGCAAAAAATCGATCGCGGCAAACAGCCAACCCGAAGCGTCAGCGTCGGGTCGGATTCGCGTTTCCGCGTTCGAAAACCGGTCGCTCGCGCTCTCGGTTGCTCCTGATTCGATATTATTACAATGATCAGTAATGTTTTCTCTTTTGCGAATCCCCCTATCTTACCAGTTTTTTGTATTTTTTTCTTCTACTCGAAAATTTTTTCTGATTTTGCTCTGGTATGGTTTGGGCTAAAACATTATTCTTTCCAAGTTGTATTTTAAAAATGACACGCTCAAAATTTCCATTCGAAAAGTATTTTTCGCAAAACGATCGTTATTGAAAATTAACGTTTGATCTGTCAAGGAGGACAGTTGTGAAGTCGTTGAAACAAGTTTTTGGTATTGCCGTCGTTACACTCGCATTGTACGGCGGGTACACGTTGGTCCTTCCGAAAAAGCCGGTTGATAATACCGTCTCCGAGGAATTCCGGGAAGAATTGGCGAAAGAAGGCATCTTCATTAACGAGGGAAAAAGCGAAAACGGACGCTCCGGTCTCTTCGACAATCTGGTCGGCGCCCCGCAAGTTTCCGGTTCGGCTTCCGATTCCCACTCATCGACGGCGGTCCCCTCGCGATTGCTGGAGCCGCTTCCGCAAAAATCGGCTGCCGTCCCCCAATATGCCGGCAATGCCGCACTCGAAGAGGCCCCGCCGTTCAACGCTGCATCGCAAATCGAGGCTCCACCGTTTCAGGGTTCCCTGCCGGACCCGAACGCCGAGCCTCCGGCTTGGAATGAGGCTCCCGCTTTCGAAAGTAATCCGGCCGCTACGCCCGATTCTTTCGGAACGAATACGGCTCCGCTCGGGGAATCCTCGGACGCGAGCCTCCCGCTCCAACCTTTGACGGACGGAACTGCGTTGCCGGATTCCGAGACCTTTGCTCCCGCGCCAACGGGCGAAGAACCGGTTTCGGCTTACCCTTCGTTCGCGGAAGGGCAGGTCGCTTCCCATTCGTTCCAGCAATCCGGACCTTCGAATCCGACGGATCATTTCCCAAATCATTCCCCGGACGGACTCTCCCACAATCATGAGGGAAGCCGGATTCAACCGCTGCCGCCTGTTGGAAATACGGCTAATCCCCTGTCGCTCGTCAGCGGAACGGTTCCGATCAACCAGCAAAACCGAAATGCCGGAACAACCACGACCCTTTCCAACGCGAGCGTTTCCCCGTTGCAACCCGATTACCATGCCGCGTCTCACGCCGGAACGGATTTGGACGCTCCCAACGGGAATTTCCCGGCGTCGGAGCACTCAAATGCGTTCGGCGAACCGCTCGCACAGCCAACCGCCGCTCCGATCGATCCGTTTACCGTTTCGCCGGGACAAGGTTCCCGAGCGCCGATGGTCAGCCCTTCGCAGCCGATCGTTCCCAATCCGCAAAACGATCCCCTCAATGAGGCCCCCGGTTTCGCGACATCCAACACAAAAACGACATTAACCACTCAGTCGCCTCAGAATCCGCCTCTCGGGCAGCCGCAATCGATTTTGGAACCGGGAACGACCGATTCATTTTCCCAGCACGCTCCGACTCAACCGGTCATTCTCCAAAATCCGGTCTCCGAGCCCGAAACGACACACGTCCAACCCCTCATTTCGAGTGTTCCGGTCAACGCCGCAGCCGATACTCCGACCAATGCCGCAGCCAATCCCCTGGTCAACGCCGAGGCGAGGCCGGAATTTTTGGACCGCTTGTCGCGTATTCGGGAAGTGCTCAACCAAGGGGATTACCGCCTCGGACACCAGGCGATCACGGAATTGTATCAAAACGACCTCAACGCCGCCGAACGCGAGTTGATTCTGCCCGTGATCGACAAATGCGGTTGGGCGGCGTTTTTCTCGAAAAGCTATTTCCCCTCGGAACCGGCATATCGGGTCAAGGCGACCGACACGTTGGAGTCGATTGCCGCCGAGCATCGAATTACGCCGGAATTAATCGCGAAAATCAACGGAATCCAAAATCCGGACCAACTGACCGTCGGTCGGGAATTGAAAATTCCGCGAGGCCCGCTCGATGCGCGAATCTCCCTGTCCCGACGAGAGGTTCAAATTCTGGCCAACGGCCTTTTCGCCTGTCGGTTCCGAACCGGTATCGGACACTTGGAAGAAATTCAAGAAGGGCGTTATCGAATCGGAAGCAAGTTTATGAACCCGCGTTATGTGGGCGAAAACGGCGAAATCGAATCCGGGGCTCCGGACAATCCGCTCGGCAGCCGTTGGATCGAACTCGACGGCGTCCTCGGTTTACACGGGACGAATGATCCGAAACTGATCGGGACGGACCAATCCCCGGTCGAAGGATTCTGCCTCGAAAATCGGGACGTCAACGACCTGTACGACATGCTAACCCCCGATTCCGAAATCACGATCGAACGCTAACCAACACCTCGGCGAGCCCTCTCGCTTGCGTTATAGCCGCGAAGCGTGACGCCGGTTACACGATCGGGCAAAGGTCGAACCAATGGTGTCCCTGTTGCTCGATCCATTTCGCGGCCGCCCCCGGTCCCCAAGAGCCGATTTCGTAAAAATCCGGGTCCCCCAACCGATCGGAATCCCACGTTTTCTGGATCGGGTCGATGATGTCCCAAGCCGCCTCGACCTCGTCGCTGCGGGCAAACAGCGACGCGTCTCCGAGAATCGCATCAAGCAGCAACCGCTGGTAGGCTTCGGGAAGCTCGCCCTTGAACGAGTTGCTGAAATTGAAATTGAACTCGGTCAGCCGCATTTTCATTTCCGTATCGGGTACCTTCGTCAGGAAATGCAATTGAATTCCCTCGGCCGGTTGGATCTGGATCAGCAGCCGGTTCGCGGGATGCGTGCTCGGGGAATGCCCTTGAAACATGATGTGCGGCGGTTGGCGGAATTGAATCAGGATTTGCGTCGTCCGGCAACTCATCCCCTTACCGCTCCGGAGGTACACGGGCACGTCTTTCCAACGCCAATTGTCGATCATCAGCTTGACCGCCCCGAACGTCGCGACCAGGCTCCCGGGAGCGACGCCGGCTTCGTTGCGGTAGGTTCGGTATTGGCCTCGGACCGTATTTCTTTCGACCTCGTTCGGCGACATCGCCCGGATCGCCCGGAGCACCTTCACTTTTTCGTCGCGAACCGCCTGGGCCTCGAATCGCGACGGGGCTTCCATTGTCGTGAGGGTCAGTAGCTGTAAAAGGTGATTTTGGAACATGTCCCGGAGGACGCCCGCTTTTTCGTAGTAAGGAGCCCGGCGGCCGACGACGCCATCTTCCCCGGCCGTGATTTGGATGTGCTCGATGTAATTGCGGTTCCAAACCGGCTCGAAAATCGTGTTCGCTAAACGAAAGACGAGGACGTTGTTGACCGTTTCCTTGCCAAGGTAATGGTCGATCCGGTAAATCTGGTGTTCCGCAAAAACCCGGTGTATTGATTCGTTGAGCTTCCGGGCCGATTCGAGATCGGTTCCGAACGGTTTTTCGATCACGACCCGACGAGAGTTCCCTTCGGACTCGGACGACATCCCGGCATTTCCGAGCTGCTCGATTGCATGAGCGTAAAACTGCGGGGCCGTCGAAAGGTAGTAAAGACGATTGCCCCCGTCCTCGGAACCTTCCGATTCCAACTGTCGCAGCCGCTGCTCCAGCGAAATGAACGACTCGGAGTTTTCAATGTCTCCGGCATGATAATGAACGAGCGGAGCAAAGGTCTCCCAAAGAGCCGGGTCGAACGCCTCTTTGAGAAACGTCCGCGTCGATTCCTCCAACTTCTTCCGCCAATCCGCATCGGACATCGGCGTCCGCGAAAAGCCGACGATCCGCATCGGCCGGGGCAACCGCTCCTTGCGATGCAATTCAAAAAGAGCCAGAATCAGCTTTCGGGCCGTCAAATCGCCCGAAGCCCCGAAAATCACGACCGTGTAAGACATAAGACGACTACCTCTCAAAGCGAAATGAATTGTCGTCATTCCCGCGCAGGCGGGAATCCAGAGGGAAACCGTAATCTCTGGCCCCCCGCCTGCACGGGGGTGACGAAAAGTAAGTTCAAACATTTTTGCAAAGCACAGGAACATTATACCAACAATCATCCCGAAGAAGATCACTTTCCTGAAATCAATCGGAACCCACATTTTCGAAAACCGGCTTCTGTTTTTGTCGTCCTGTTCTGCTAGAATTAGGAGAAAAATGTGTTGATTTTTCCTCGCAACTTCCTCTCACTCTCCAAAATCATGTCAGAAACCGGAACACCGACTGAAAGGCGAAACGATCTCCTGGGCGCCAGAGTCGTCAAATCGCTCGAAAGCCGACATTTTGAGGCCTATTACTGCAAAACCGGCGAAGAGGCTGTCGCCAAAATTCTTTCGCTGATCCCGAAAAAGGAGAGTGTGAGCTGGGGCGGTTCGGTTACGCTCGAAACGCTCGGTCTCCCTCGAAAATTACACGAAGGGGATTATGCCGTGCTCGACCGGGATCGAACGACGACACCCGAAGAACGGCACGAAGCGATGCGAAAAGCGTTTTTCTGCGACAATTACCTGACAAGCGTCAACGCGATTAGCGAGGACGGCCAATTCGTCAACGTCGACGGCAACGGCAACCGGGTCGCCGCGATCGCCTTCGGACCGAAACGGGTGATCGTCGTCGCCGGGATCAACAAGGTCGTCAAGTCGCTTGATGATGCAATCTCACGAGCCAGAAATCAGGCGTCCCCGATCAACGCCCAGCGGGTTCCGAATATCAAAACGCCTTGCAGAATCAACGGTGCTTGCGAAGATTGCAAGTCGACCGATTGCATCTGCACTTATGTCGTTACGACCCGCATCAGCCGACCGGCCAAACGAATCAAGGTCGTACTGATCGGCGAACCACTCGGGTTCTAGGACCTGCCGTCCAGGCAAAAGGCTTCGCCCTCTGTCAACCGCGGCTTCGTTGAGCCGCTCTCGTTTCTCACGAAAAACGCCGGTCGGGGAAATTCCAATCGGCGGATTTCTTTCTTCCCGGGAACTTTTTATAATGTTGGGGGAAATCGTGTTACAAAATGAGGCCGTCGTCGAATCGACCAAGCCTCTCTCACCTGAGAATCAACCCAGGAATTGCTCAAATGTGGAAATGTCCCGCTTGTCAAATCGCAATCGACGACACCGTCGATGTTTGCCCGAAATGCAAATATAAAAGGTCGGCTCCGGCAGGTGCCCCCGCGACGCCCAAGCCGCAATTCGCGGACAAACCGTCGGTCTCGGCGGCGATGGCGACTTGGCATTATTCCGGAAAGGCGTTTCGGGGACGTTGCGTCCTGAACTGTATTATTACCCTCCTTTTCCTCGGCCTGGGCATTTGGTTGCAAACCGCACAAAAAATGGGGGCCCATGCCGGACTGATTTGGGGGGCGTTGCTCTTACTCCCGGCGATCGTTTGGTGCTGGTTTGGCATCGTGTATTGGTACCGGACGAGTTGCATTCAATACCGGCTCACGGAATCGAATTTGTACCTGGAGCAAGGCTTTTTGCACAAAACGGTCGATACCATGGAGCTGATCGGCATCAGCGATTTGAAAATGGAACAGTCGCTCTGGGACCGGCTCATCAACGGCGGCGTCGGCCAGGTTTTGGTGTACTCGAAACTGGACAAAACGGATGCGATCCTCCGGATGCGAGGCCTTGAAAATCCGAAAGAGGTCCTCGAAACGATCGATCAGGCCCGCCGCCGACTCCGCGGCAGCGGCATGGTCCAAATGTAATACCCTCATCCTATTTAGCCGGTACTCCGCGTTCAATCGGTACTCCGCACTCCTTTGAAATGCTCCCAAAAACCCTCTCCTTATTTTTCGTTTTGTTGGCAACACTTGCCCCGTTTTTCGCGGCCGAAGACAATCAAGGCGGGCCGGATCTGACGGACCCGGCCAAATCCCCCAAGGTCCTCGCCGGGGAAACCCCGCGCAAGATCGATCCGGAATCGTTCAAGAACATCGACCTCGAAAAAACGCCCTGGTTCTGCGAGCGGGTCGGCCTTTCTCCTTCGCATCCGGCATTTTCCCGGCCGCGGATGATTTGGGCCGATTCGGTTCGGTTCGTGCCAATTCGCGAGGTCTTGGGCGGAGACATCATCATCGAACGCTGGGTCAACGAGCCGCCGAAATCTTTGGCCGGGAAATACGTGCTGATCGAAGTTTGGGCGACCTGGTGCCCGCCCTGCCGGCGGTCGCTGCCGCTGCTAAACCATTTTCACGAAAAATTCGGGGACGAATTTACCGTGATTTCGATTTGCGAAACGGACGAAACCGCTCTCCGGGGAATGAAAGAACCGCTCAAATTGGAGGAAATCAAATTTTCTCTCGCGATTGATACGAACCGGCGGTTCGCGGACAAGCTCGGCGTGTACGGCATTCCGCATGCCGTGATCCTTGAGCCGGTTTCCGGGGCGGTGATTTGGGAGGGGATGCCGACCTTGCCCGGTTATGAGCTCGACGATGCAACCGTCGAAAAAATTCTCGCCGTCGGCAAGCGGCTCAAAAAGGCCGGAAAAATCCCCGAGCAATCCCAGATTACCATCGTCCAGGAAAAAGCCGATCCCGCGAAGGTCCCGACCCATCAATCAAACCAGGCCGGCTGGTAGGCCCGTTTAGCCGAGCGGCGCAGACGCCGAGCGTTTTGGCGGGAAAACCCCGGCGTCTGCGCCGCTCGGCTAAACGGAAATGCTTATTTTTCAAATGTCAATTTAACCCTCAATTTTGGAGAAAACTTTATGCCAAATCGCAGAGATATGCTCAAAATCGCGGTCGGTGCCGCGGCCGGTATCGCACTCGGATCGACCCGGACGGCTTCGGCCCACGACGAAATCACCCCCGGATCGGGAACCCGTTGGTCCGAACTGCTCGGCTGGAAGGTCGGCTGTCACGTTTATTCGTTCAACCGCTATACATTCGAGGAAGGGGTCAAAAAGAATGTGCAGACCGGCTGCCGGTTTCTCGAAGTCTTCCCGGGCATGAAGCTGACCGCCGAAGGCGGAGCAGTCGGTCCCGATATGAGCAAGGATGAGAAAAAAACCTTCTTTTCGATTCTCGCCAAAAACGGCTGCGTTTGCACGACGATCGGCGTCGCGAGCGCGGAGCGGAAAATGTTCGAATTCTGCGCCGAAATGGGAATCGGCGTGATCAACGCGGAACCGAAGTTTCACCAACTTGAGGACGTCGCCAAAATGTGCGAGGAATACAACATCAAGGTCGCCCTGCACAACCATCCTAAACCGTCGATTTATTGGGATTACAACACGGTTTTGGAACGTCTAAAAGACCTGCCGCTCCTAGTCGGTGCCTGCGCCGACATCGGGCATTGGATGCGCTCGGACATCAAGCCGCTCGATGCGATCAAAGCCCTTAAAGGCCGGATCATCGGTTTTCACTTCAAGGACCTCAACGGGTTCGGAAAAGAAGCACACGACGTTCCCTGGGGGACCGGACAGGCGGATGTCCCGGCGATTCTGCGGGAATTGGCCGATCAGAAATTCAAAGGCTGTTTTTCCGCCGAATACGAATACAACTGGGAAAATTCCGTTCCGGAGATTTTCGACAGCATCAAATTCTTCGACGGCGTTGCCAAGGAAATCCGTTTGGCGTAAAAAATCGGAAGATGTACGGCTCGCTCGCCGGGCGAGTCGTCATTTCGAGCAGAGCGAGAAATCTCACCCTCGCTGAAAAGGCAGGAATTCCGGCCTTCACGCGAGGGCGAGGTTTTTTCTTGCGCGTTCCTCCCGTCGAAATGACGACCATGTTTTTTGGCGAATGTTGTTTTTGCGGCTTTGTACCACCTAAAAAGGAGGTATACTATCTTGACGATTTCCGTACGATCCGATCAGTCATTCTCATCGCCTCTTCTTTTTCCCTCCTCTCTTGATTCCCTTTCCCCGGCTCCGTAGTTCATGGAAAAAGCAACGTTTCTCGGTTCGATTTGCGCTATCATTATGATTCTCGGCTCGATTATCGCCGCGAAAGGACAGCTGATCGGCTTTGTCGATCCTCCCGCCGCGGTCATTATCGGCGGCGGGATGCTTTTCGGTGTGATGGTCGCCTTCCCTCTGGACGAGGTCAAAAAAATTCCCGTTTTGATTAAAAAGGTCTTTTTCATCAAATCACGGTCGATGGTCAGCGTCGTCGAGAACCTCGTTTCGCTTGCGGAAACCGCCCGACGCGACGGCGTAATCGCCCTTGAAGCGAAAATGGCCGAAATCGACGACCCGTTCCTCAAACTGGGGATCAGCATGGTCGTCGACGGAATGACGCCGGAAAACGTCGAATCGGTGATGCACATGCAAATGGATGCCGTCAACAAACGGCACAAATCGGGCAAGGCTATCATCACGCAAATGGGCAAATCCGCCCCGGTTTTCGGGCTGGTCGCGACGTTGATGGGATTGGTGCTCATGCTTTCCAATATGGACCCGGCGACGATCGGGCATCACATGGGCGTCGCGATTCTCGGGACGTTTTACGGAGCCGTTTGCGCGAACCTTTTTTTCCTGCCGTTCGGGGAAAAACTGGCGTACTATAACCGGAAAGAAATGGAGGAAATGGAATTGACGATCGCCGGGGTCCTTGCGATACAGCACGGCGAGAATCCCCGCATTATCCGAATGAAGCTCTCGACGTTTTTAACCGCGAAAGAAATCAAACCCGAAGCTGACGATCAACCGGCCCCGGACGCGAAAAAAGCGTAAAGACACCCGACAGTTTAAGGACTGAAAAACTCCCACTTCCTGCTTCTCACTTCCCACTTGAACATGGCACAACACGAAGAAGAAGTCGAAGAAGAAGAGACCGCCCCATTTTGGGTGATCAGCTTCAGCGATATGATGACGCTCTTGCTAACGTTTTTTATCATGCTCTTTTCAATGAGCACGATCGAAAAAACGAAGCTGGAGGGGGCCGCCGAATCGTTGCGAGCCCAGTTCGGCGGTGCCTTGAACGGTTCGGGCGGCATTTTTGATGGCGGCTCCTTCGCACCGTCCCGCAAAAAACCGACGGGACGAGCCAACCGTTTGATCATGCTGCAAGGCCAATCCCCTTTGGCCGGTGGCCCCGGCGAGGCCGTTAAAATCAAAACGCTTCGTTCAGACGAGGAAGCCCTCGACGGCGGAATCGTCCGTTTTGCCTTGGGAAGCGACGAATTGACGGAGACGGCCAAGGCCCGACTTGCCGGAATTTACACCCTTTTGGCGGGCTTGCCGAGCAAAATCCTGGTCAAAGGACATGCCGATGCCGAGGAAAAAGGACCGTTCCAAAATGCCGACGATCTGGCCTATTCCCGCGCCTGTAATGTCCGGGAGTACCTGATTTCCCTTGGATTGAAGCGAAGTGCTTTTCAAGTGAGCGTCGTCGGCCCTTACGAACCGCTTTTACGAAAAGACGTTCCGGGAATCAGCGACACGCGGGAACTGAACGCCTATGTCGGCGTTTTCCGGATTGCCGGCCTTCTGGCCGACGGCGAAGAAGAAGAGAAATAGATTGGCTCTCAAACGATCTTTTCACATTTTGGTTTTTGCGAATGAAATGCTTCCCCTCGTCGAGCCGGCTGCGTCAGATGCCGGTTATACCGTAGCCGGTATAGGCGGTAGGCTTCGCCCTCCGTCAAATCGCGGCCTCGATGGGCCGCTGCCGTGTTGAAGATGGGAATTTTTAACCGGCTTGAGTATAGCGTCCGTCTTCAAGGCTCGTCGATTTCGCCGAACTTCGAGCGGCATTGAAGACGGGTACCAACCGGGACCTCACGGTCCCGGCTCGATGGGGGGAGTATTACATCTAAAACAAAACCACGGGCTGGGAACATCTGCTCCAGGCCCGTGGTCTTTTCGTTTCGTGACTTGTCGCGGCGGCTTGTTTTCCTTATATTGGAATTGCTGTTTGCGATCGTCCCTTTCCCATCCGCTATCCCCGAGGTCAACCATGCCCCGAATGTTGATCGTTGTTCTGCTTCTGCTTTTTGCAATCATCTCGCCGCTGCCCGCCCAGCCGAAATACAATAACAACGACCGCCCGGTCAACACGCCGGAATCGGTCCGGCTCGCGGTCGAGGATATGATTAAAACCTTCGGCAATCGGTATCCCCGGGGAGAGGAGTATTTGAAAAAGCTCATCGACCTCGAACAGCGGATCGAGAAATCGAAAGAAGCGAACGGCGGGAAGATCGATAAGGCTTTGCAGCGGGAATTCGACGAACTCCGACGGGAAGCCCTGCTCGCTAACCCGCTGCTCGATTTCGACCGGTTGCTCGTCGTCCGCCGCACAGGGCTCGCGGCCCCGGCGCTCAACGCCTACACCAACTCCGAGATGCGGCGGGAAAACTGGGACAACGAGCTCGCGATCGTCTCCGACCTGCGGTCGAAAACGCCGAAGGTCGAGCCGTTTTACCGTCCAGACAACGCCGGCGGGCCGATGCGCGATCTCGACCTGCATTTCAGCGGCCAAAAGGTGATGTTTTCGACGATCATGGGGGAGAACAACCGTCGCTGGGGCGTTTACGAAATCAATCTCGACGGGACCGGGCTGCGGCTGTTGACCCCGGACGGCGTTCCCGACGTCGATTACTACGATTCCTGTTATCTGGCCGACGGCGGGATCGCGTTTTGTTCGACCGCCGGAATGCAAGGGCTCCCTTGCGAGAACGGCTCGCGGCAAATGGTCAATATTTATCGCGGCGATCCCGCGACGAAAGAGGTTCGGCAGCTCACCTTCGAGCAGGACAGCGATTGGCATCCCACGCTGATGAACGACGGGCGAATCATGTATCTCCGCTGGGAGTACACCGACATCATGCACTATTTCAGCCGGATTCTCTTTTCAATGAATCCGGACGGCACCAACCAAAAGGAACTGTACGGCAGCGGCTCGTATTTCCCGACCGCCTTCAAGAATGCCCGTCAGTTGCCGGGCAACTCCGGGCGAATCATCGGGATCGTTGGCGGGCATCACTCCCGGCCCGAAACCGGTCGGCTTTGTATCATCGACCCGAGCATGGGCCGCAAATATCCGATGCGATTCCGACCGCTTTCCAAGGAATGGGGGCCGGAAGAAACCTATCTCGACATTTTGCCCGACATTTATCCCGCCGAGGTAACCGGTTTCGTGCAGGAAATTCCGGGCTGCGGGCTCGACGTCGTCGGCAACGTCCTCGACGGGCAGGGGGACGGACTTAAGTACAATTTCAACTATCCCTATCCGCTTTCGGAAAATTATTTTCTTGTCAACTGCCAAATCACCGGGCAGTGGGACGGGGCGACCTACGGAATTTACCTAGTCGACACGTTCGATAATTTGACGCTGATACACGAAATTCCGAACCAGGGTCTTTTCGAGCCGACCCCGATCGTCCCTCGCGACCCGCCGCCGGTGATCGCCGACCGGACCGATCCGGACAGCACGACGGCCAATGTCTTTATCACCGATGTGTATCACGGGCCGGGCTTGAAAGATGTCCCGCGCGGCACGGTCAAAAAGATGCGCATCTTCGCCTATCATTACGCCTTTATGAATCGCGGCGGGCACGAATCGGTCGGCGTCCAAAGTTCCTGGGACATCAAGCGGATTCTCGGGACCGTTCCGGTCGAGGACGACGGCAGCTGCTCGTTCGAGGTCCCGGCCAACACCCCGCTCGCCCTGCAGCCGCTCGACGAAAACGGCCGGGCCGTCCAACTCATGCGATCCTGGTTCGTCGGCATGCCGGGCGAAAACGTCTCCTGCATCGGCTGTCACGAATCGCAATTGGACGTAACCCCGGCCGTCCGGACCAAGGCGGCGTTCCGGGCCCCGGACCTGATCGAGCCGTTTTACGGGGAAGCGAGGCCGGTCGCATTCGAAACCGAAGTGTACGAACCGGTCGTCCGCAAGTTCTGTCTCTCTTGTCATACCGGGGACGATCCGAAAATTTCTTCGTTTGCCGATGCGAAAAAGGCGTACGATAATATACACCCGTTCGTCCGGCGGCCCGGTCCCGAAACGGATATGGACCTTTTGCCCCCTTACGAATACCACACTTCGACCAGTGAACTGTGCCAGATGCTCGAAAAAGGGCATTTCAACGTCGCCTTGGACAAGGAAGCTTGGGAGCGGGTTAATCTTTGGATCGACATGAACGCTCCTTGGCGCGGCAAATGGGACCATCCGGAAGCGAACAAGCGGCGGCTGGAACTCTCGAAACTGTATGCCAACGTCGATACCGATTTCGAAAAGGAGTACGACGAGCTGTTGACGGATTACGCGAAATCGGAAAAACCAAACGTGATTGAGCCGCCGGAATTCGAGAAACCGACCGACACGCTTCGGGCCGCCCACTGGCCGTTCGATGCGCTCACGGCCGAGACGATGCAAAAGCAGCTCGGCGAGGGCAAAGTCCCGGAACTGGAAATCGAGCTGCAATTCCCGGACTCCCCACCGCTCCGGGCGACCGCCCCGCCGTACATCAAGCTGGTCCGAATTCCGACCGGAGAATTCGTGATGGGCAACCTCGACGGCTTCCCGGACGAGGCCCCGCGTGCCGTCGTCAAGATCGAAAAACCGTTTTGGATCGGGACGACGGAAATCACCAACGCCCAGTACGAGGTATTTGACCCGTCGCATGACACTCGGTATTTGGAAGAGCATGGAAAAGATCATACGACCCCCGGTTACATCGCGAATCACCCCCGGCAGCCGGTCGCCAGAATTTCTTGGAACGATGCCCAACGGTTTTGCGAATGGCTGAGCCGCAAGACCGGCCGAAGCGTCAAGCTGCCGACCGAAGCACAATGGGAATGGGCCGCCCGATCCGGCAGCGAACAAAAATTCTTTTTCGGGCCGTGGGAAGCCGATTTTTCGCCGTTCGCGAACCTCGCGGACGCCGACCGGCGGTTCCTTTACACGACCTGGGAAGCCGGTTCGATGATACATCGGCGGCGGCCGTACCCGGAAACCAGCGTCTTCCCGCTCCGGGACGACCGGTTCAAGGACTCGTGGTTTATCGTCGATTATGTTGCCCAGTCGAAGCCGAATCCGTGGGGCTTGTACGACATGATCGGCAACGTCTGCGAATGGACGCGCTCGGACTACAAGCCGTACCCGTATTCCGAGGCCGACGGTCGCAACGCCGAATCCCCGTCCGGCAAGAAGACGGCCCGCGGCGGCTCCTGGGCCGACCGCCCGAAGGTGACCGGTTCGTCAACGCGGTATCCTTACGAAGCCTACCAAAAGGTACACAACGTCGGTTTTCGAATCGTAATCGAGTAACGACGGTGATCGTCATTGTCCTCACTTCTGACCGCTAAGATGCTGACCGCTATCCGCTACGAACGACAACGGAGCGTACCCGGCGAGCGGCGTTGCGGGGCGGCGGCTCTCGGGATGGTGTTGCGTTCGTTCGGGATCGAAGCTGAACAGGACGATATCTGGGACCGCGTTAAAACTTCGGCGGGAACGAAATACCGAACGCTAACCTTCGCCCTCGCGAAAGAAGCCCGGCGACGCAGCGTCGCGGCCGTGCTCGGGCGACTCCGCGATCCTTGGCCGTTTCTCGAACAGTGTTCGCGAGAGGCCGCCGAAGTTCCCAATGCCGATTTCCGATTTGTTTTGAATCATCGGGTTCGCCCCGATTCCCCGCTGGGCCATTTTTCTGTGCTCGTCGATTGCCGGACCGAGGACAACGCGGTCGTTTTGCACGACCCGCAATTCGGACCGAATCGAACACTCACCGCCGCCGAACTCCGGGAACTTTGGACGCCCGCCGGCGAAGCGTGCGAGATCACCGGTTGCGTCGGCATCCTTTTTTGGCGTCCCGAACACACCGAGCAACCGGACCGCGAACTCACCTGCCCGCGCTGCACGGTCCGCTTCCCGCTGCCGCTTCGTCTCGACGAGCCGCTCCCCTGGTCCGTGATCTTTTGCCCTGACTGCGGTAAAGTCGTCTTACGGTAAAAGAGGACGAACAAAAAACTTACCCCCATTTGGAATGAACTTTTAAGGCGAAATAAATTTCCGTCACCCCCGCGCAGGCGGGGGTCCAGAGGGAAATCGTAATCTCTGGATCCCCGCCTGCGCGGGGATGACGGAGAGTCAGTTCAATATTTTTGCAAGGCATGGCATCAAACCCTTGAAATCGGCCAACGAAACCGCTTCAATACGGTTTGAACGAGACCGCGCCGCAGGTCGGTCCCGTCGTTTTCTTTTCTCACCTCTTTCAAGGAGTCTTTCGCATGACAATTTTGCGACGAAGTTTTCTCGCCTCTTCGGCAATCGCGGCGGCGACCGCGACGATCGTCAAACCGCAATCGGTCGTCGGCTCGACCGCCAATTCCGTGATCGAACTCGGCCTCATCGGCTGCGGCGGCCGTGGGCTTTGGATCACCGACGTCTTCAACAATCACCCGAATTACCGCTGGGTCGCCGCGAGCGATTATTTCGACAACCGAATTCAGGCTGCCGGGAAAAAACTCGGGATCGCCGAAGACCGGCTCTACCCGAATCTCTCCGGGTACAAACGGCTCCTGGACGGCAAGCTCGACGCGGTCGTGATCGAAACTCCGCCCTGCTTTCATCCGGAGCAGGCGGCCGCTGCGGTCGATGCCGGAAAGCATGTGTACCTCTCGAAGCCGGTCGCCGTCGACGTTCCCGGCTGTCAGAGCATCGAACGATCCGACAAAAAGGCGACAGAGAAAAAGCTGGTCTTTCTCGTCGATTTTCAAACCCGGGCCTGCCCGATTTACCGCGAAGCGATCCGGCGGGTGCATGCCGGCGATTTGGGCAATCTGGTCAACCTGTATTCATTTTACCCTTGGAGCGCCGGCGCGCACGACACCGAACTGACCGGGCCGGAATCGTATTTGCAGAACTGGTACCAATCCATGGAACTCTCGGGCGACTGCATTGTCGAGCAGGACATTCATACGATCGATGTCGCGACCTGGGTCGTCGACGACCATCCGATCGCGGCGGCCGGGCTCGGCGGCCGGAAGATTCGCAAGCACGGCGACATTTACGATCATTATGATGTGACGTACTGGTTCCCGAACGATGTCGTGCTGCAATTCGCGTCGGTCAAGTTCATTCCCGGCGTACGGGACGAGATCGTCTGCCGGGCCTGGGGATCGGGCGGGACGCTCGAAACGGATTATTTCGGGGAGGTTTGCATTCGCGGGACGAAACCGTATGAGGGGGCGAAAAAGAGCACGTTGTATCTCGACGGCACGGTCAACAACGTCAAGGAGTTTTACGATTCGATCGCGGCAAACGATTTTTCCAACCTGACGGTCGCCCCTTCGGTCCGCTCGAACCTGACGAGCATCTTGGGCCGCGACGCGACCCGTAAGAAGACGGTGCTGACTTGGGACGCGATGCTCGCCGCCGGCGAAAAATTGGAAATGAAGCTCAAAGGCCTGAAATCGTAGCTGATAGCCCGTTTAGCCGAGCGGCGCAGACGCCGGTGTCTTTGCCACGTTAAAATTGAAAATCGATCAATCAGAGCCGCGACCGTAAGGGAGTGGTTGATTCGACACCCCCGCTTCCTAACGGTCGCGGCTCTGATTTATTTGTGACCCGGAAAAAAAGAACCGCGACTGACCGTGCCAGAGGAGCAGGCCGGCGGCGACACCGGTCAGGCCGAACAGGATCAGGACGAGGCGGCTCGCTCCGTGTTCGATGAGCAACCCGGCATCGGTTGGCCCGAGGGTCGAAAATTTTGCGGTTTCGTTTTTCATTTTTCCCGTGCCAATATTGACAGGATCGCTGTAATGCGATATTCTCAAAATGTCAATAGTGACTCCAATCAGCAGGGATGGCGGCACCCTGGGTTCTGCCGAAGCCGCGATCAATGACTTTGACATGGGCGGAACGGATCGCTCTTTACGGTGTTTTTACCGAATCGACCTTTCTTTTCGACTGGGCTCGACCAGGCGTTTTCTTTCACTTGCCAATCGCCGATCTTTCACCAAAGGAACAGATCGAGGCGTTTCTCAGTCTTCAAGAACGAGAATACATCATCGCTCTGGATGAAAAGATTCCCTGTCAAAACGAAGACGATCCGTTACCGATTATCGAGCTGACCGAATCGCTTATCCGCTCGCAATTCGAAGTTGGCTTGAAGATTGCAGAGGCAAGGAAAACGCCGTGACGTCCTTGGTATCACCTTATCGATGAGTCTGAACACAAAATTTCTTATCGATTAACAGACCAAGGCGGCGTCTGCATGGAAAAGCTTGCCGCAGTCGATTGGAACAAATACTATCACTGGTCGCTCCAAGTTCTTGAAGAAGCCGATTTGACGGAAGATCAGGAACACAGTCGCGGCTGGCTCAGGGCCATGACTCTTGAAACGCTGGAAAAGTATATCGATTGGTCGCTCCGTTGGGAAAATAACATTGCTCCTGACGGCATGTTGACGTCCGTCAATTATGGCAGGCCGATACGAATTTCCGAATGGAAACCGCTATACTGGAAAACACTGTCCGAAGGTTTCATGTGCAGCATGGATCAATTTCAAGTCCACTACGATCGGGAGTCGTATTCCGAAAAAGAACGTGAACGATGGGATGTTGCCTGGAAAGAAGAACAACAACTTTTCAACTGGTGCAACGACCCGCTTCAAGGTGAATGAGATGGAAAAAAGTGCTGCGACTGACCGTGCCAGAGGAACAGCCCGGCGGCGACGCCGGTCAGGCCGAACAGGATCAGGGCGAGGCGGCTCGCTCCGTGTTCGATGAGCAACCCGGCATCGGTTGGCCCGACGGTTGAAAAGTCGCCGCCGATGTAAGCTCCGTTGGCAACCAGGCAGAACCCGGCGAAGAATCGGAAAAGATGCGCGACCTTCAAACGCAACAGGCGGGCGACCGACCATAAGAGCAAGGGCAACACCGTCCCGCAGACGGCCCCGGCTCCGTAGACGAACAGGGGGATGCTCGACGCCGGCGATATCGGTCCGGGAGATCGGCAGCAGCACAACCCGCTCGACAGTTGCCCTGCTCCCCCACGCCGCGAGAACATGACCGAGTTCGTGGACCGTTTCCATGCCGAACCAGCACACGATCAGGAATAACAGGAGGGATGTAAAACGGTGCAGCATGGTTCGTTTTATGGTTCGTCGGCAACCGCTTCATCTTTTTCTTTTTTGAAAAAACCTTTCCTCTTTTCGATTAAGGCTTTTCCTTTGTCGATTCCCTGTTCCATTTTCTTCTTTTCATGTTCAATATTTTCTTTGACATCCTCAATCTTCTCCTTGCCCTTTTGGACGGCTTCCTTCCATCTTTTCCATTGCTCTTTTAGTTCTTCGGCTTTTTTCGCCCGCAGTTCTTCTCGACGTTTCAATTCCTCGGCATCAAGCAATGGTCCGAAAATCCGTTCTATTTGATCTGCCGGGAAAGGAAAAGGATGCCAGTTTTCACTGTCTGTGGAAAACTCGACGACATCCTTCGATTTCGGCTCGATATTGAGAATGAACGTGTTCACCTTTTTCCCGCCCGGTTTTTCAACGAGAGGAATGAAAACAAAGGCTTGCGTAACGCCCTCAATACCCATGATTTTCGTGTTGAAAAACATGAGCACGGTGCCAGCCAGCGTCAAGCCCCATTTTCGCCCTTTGACTTCGAGCGGATCATCGACATTAACGGTTAAACTCGGCTTACAGACTTTGGCGGTTTCATCCAGTACTCCTTGGTGTACGATCCGTCGTTCGATACCGTTGATTCTGACATGAAGATCGCCTTCGTAGGCGAAAATTCCCGCAGTCTCGTCTACTCCGTCTTTCAACGGAAAACCGAAATGATTGATTTCGCCCGACAGAACCCAATCACGTTTCTGTTTTTTGTAATGCTCGCTGCATGAAATGTTGGATCGGGTTTCGTGCCGTTTCGGAAATTTGGCTTCGAGTTTCGGCTGAAAAATGAGGCAATAGAGAATAAAAAAACCGATCGGAGTTGCCGCGATCCCGAGAATCAGTTCGAGCATACAGCAACTCAAGCCGAGAAAAACTCCGCCGGTCGCCTTGACTGCCGTAACACTCGTGGTATCGTCTTTCGTCGATTTTTCTTGTGGAATGTTTTCTTCAGACATGACGCTTTCAGCGAAAAAGATCCAGTGAAAAAGAGTCGAAGGTAAAGCATCCGCCTAGACCAAATTGTTCCGGACCGCGATTTATTGTAGATCGAATCCGTTGTGTTTTCAATCAGTTCTCGATTGAATGCATCAAGATGCGACTTTTCGACGACACTCGATCGCCTTTGCCGTGCCTGTCCGGGGACTGCGCCGGGTACGGCTTCGTCCCCGGCTCTTTGGGGGGTCGCTCAAACCAGCTTCCGCAGATAATCGATGCTGCGGGCGGCTTGATCGAGGGTGCCGCATTCGACGCTCATCACGATGTCTTGCGGGATCGATTTCAAGATGCGGACGACCCCCTTCCAGTCGACCACGCCGTCGCCGCAGGCGCAGCCGACGGCCGTGCCCATCACCTTGCCGCGCTCGGCGTCCGATTGCTCGACCGAGATGTCCTTGGCGTGCATGTGCACCAACCGGTGCTTGATCCGCTCGAGCCAGGCGACCGGGTCTTGACCGCCGAGGTAAGCGTTACCGGTGTCGAAATTCGCCCCGACGTTCGGAGAGTCGACCAGGTTTAGAATCTCGTCGTACTTTTCCGGCACGAGCGAATAGGTCTGGTGCATTTCGAGGCCGATCTTGATTCCCCGCGGCTCGCAAACCTTGGCCGCTTCCATAATCGAATAACGAATCAGCACGAAGTCCTCGGCTTCGGTAGTCCAGGTCTGTTTATGCCCTTCGTGCGTGTTGATCACCGGAACGCCGATCTCGGCGGCGTATCGGGCGGCCTGTTTGAGATATTCGACGGCGATCTCCGGTTTCGAGATCTGTGAATGCGAGGAAAACGCGGAGATTTTGATCCCGTGTTTTTCGCAGCAGCGTTTGACGCGGAGCGGATCGTCCAGCATCGAGACGCTATGAAAATAGCGGGCTTCGCTCAAAAGTTCCCGCCCCCAGTGCACCATCGGCTCGATGTATTCGTAACCGAGCGAGGCGGCGAACTCGACCCCCCATTCAAAAGATTTGTGCGAAGTGCGAACCGCTTCCAGATTGAGACCGATCGAAACACGCCCCATGATTATTGATCCTCCATCGCTTGAGTGATTTTGGTAAGAAACACCACAAAATCATGGCCGATTCCTCCGGCTTTGTCAAGATCGAGCGGGGAGACGCAAAAAAACCGTGCAACCGTCAATACTCGAAGACTTCCGCCTTATACGAGCCGTTGGCCAAAGCGGCGGAAATGAGAGTGCGGCCTTCAACGTTCGAGCGGGTGATCACATATTTTTCCCCGCGAACCGGATCGACGGCCCCTTCCTTGACCGGTTTTTGCAGCGATGTCGCCAAGGCGAGGAACCACAGTTCGACACGGGCCTTATCTTCCGCCTGGGCCTGCATCCCTTCGCGGATGCCACGGATCATCAGCACGGTGATCGCCGGGTATTCCGGCTTGCCTTGCAGCGACTTGAAATGATTGTCGATCACCGAAAGAGTCTCGACTCTTTGGTAAAACGGTTGCGAACACGAATCGAGAATCGTTTGCATCGTCTTCAAATACGTGAGCTGATCCGCGTTATACTCCTTGGGTTTCATCCAGGTGATTTTTTTGAGAAGGTCCAGGCGTTTCAACTCGTCCAGCTCGTCTTGTTCGAGCGCGGCGTCGATTTGCCCCCGTCGGAGCAGTTCGAAAACGCGCAAAGCAGCGGCCCGATCGCCGATCCAACACCGCGAATCCCGCGGCCAAAGTTCCAAATGCTTATGAAAAAGATTAAGGAAGGTTTGCGCTTCGGCTTTCCCGAACTTCGGATGCTTAACCACGGTTTGAAGGATTCGCAGGCCGTTTTCTCTCATAAACGCCGCCTGCTTTCGCATGACCGGAAACTTCGTGTGCGAGGCCAGTTCCGAAAATTTGAGGATGTAAACCAGTGATTTGAGGGCCCCCGCGATATCCTCTTTTTCAAGGCATTTCGCGGCCTCCGCTTCTTCCAAGGTCAGATATCCCCAAGCGAGATCGATCCCCCGATCGTCCGGAATCAACTCGCCGTCGACCTTAATCAAATCCTGCTCGAATTTGGTCTCCGGATTGTCCAACATTTCCCGAAGCCGATCCCGTTGGGGAGCGTAGGCGTCCAGAATTCCTTCGTTTTGTTGAATCGCCTTGGGGTCGACGGACCATGCCCCCGAATTGCTGATTCCGATTCGCAAACGCTGAATCATCTCCGGGGTCACCATTTTCAACTCTTGCACCAGTTTATCGCCGAAATTTTCCGAGGCCGGAAATTCCTCCTGAAAAACCTGATCGGGCAATCCGTGTTCGCCTTCGACACGGTCGAGTTCCTTATTAAGCTCGGGCGTCGATGTTTCCCGGGTTTTGACCATTTCCGTCCCGCCGTCATCCAGCGTCCAGGTCGATATCGAACCGGAACCGCCTCCGAAGCGTCCCGGTGTGATCCGATTTTCACGGCTATTAAAAAGACTATGAAGCGTCAAAAGAACGATCGCGAAAAGAATGATCCCTCCGAAAATCAATCCGCCGTGCGAACTGATGTCGAACTTCTGTTTTTTTTTCGCCGGAAAATTGGTGGGGTGTTCCTGACTCATGCAACTGTGGGGAAGGCGAACGTAAGCGACAAGTGGGAATTGTCCCTCTAATCCTATTCTACAATCAAAGCTAAGGAATGACGAGTTTTTTACTTTGATATCGCGAGAAAATTTTGGTTTTTGCTCGATTCCGTAGGGTTATAACGGCAAATTCCTATTTGTACTGTCCCGGTTATTGAAAACAGGACTCTGGATAAGGCTATAGACTGTAGGCCGTAGGCTTTTCCAACCCTGTCCTATGGACAGCCTTGCCGCAGCATAAACCCAAAATCAGGAACCAGGAAATGGAATTGTGCAACACAAATAACAAGTTTTTGCAAATTGAGCAAAACAGCAAACACAGGAGAAAGAAGAGATAATAATCAGAATAAACAGGATAATCGAAAAATTCGATATTTTCGGAATAACCGATAAATTCTTCCCTTTTTCACAAATAAGGTAAACGGAATATTCAATTGTGTCGATTGCATAAAAGATAACGGAGTTGCGCTCTGGTTTTTGACTGACATCAATCGCCTGTTTTGTTTATTTTTACTAAACTACTGTCGCGATTGATTTTTTTGTTGAGCGAAATACTGTTGTTTTGCAAAAATTTTCGACTGCAAATCTGTTGAAAATTTCGTTGGCAGACAAAATAATTGGACCTGGGGTTGAAATATGATTCGTTTAATCAAGCATTTCTCTTTTCATACATTTTCGCGGAATTGCATCTCGAAAAGCTTGGTTTTCCTGATGACGCTGATTCCCGGAATCGTATTCGCCCAAGGTGCCAATATTCCGGTTTCGTACGATGTCCCCGCTTCGAATGATCGAGCCTACGATCAGAACGAGCAACACATTCGGTCGTTTGGCCCGACGAATGCGGCTTACATCGAGAGGGCCAATGCGCAAAGCCCGCAGGTCAAACCCGGGCCGTCACATCGAATTCCGCCGCGACAGCCGATTGAAACGCAATCTAGCATCCGTACACCGCTTCCCGAAGCGGATTTGCCGAATTACCCTCCACAGGAAAGGCGAAACTTCGGCACTCACGACGCTCAGGTTCTCGCTCCGAATGCGACGCCAAATGCAGTGCCCCTTCGGTTCATTCAAAATTCTCCGCAAAACCCCTCGCACGCTCAGCATTATCAAGGAGACACTCCGCCTGTCGGACAACATCACCCGGCGTTTTCCCAAAGGCCGGCCGGTTCGAACATTCCGACCGAGCGAAAACTCCCCTCGCAAACCGAAAACAGCCGACAGCCGCAAACCCGGCAGGTCAAATTTCAAAATCTGGAAGATGCCGGGGAATTGCACGATTTGCCGCCGATCAAAAAAGCTCCGCAACCGCCGAAAGAACGAGTTTCCGGCAATTACACATTGCAAAACCTGGGAGCGGCCGAATTCGAAAAGAAAATGCTGGAAAAACTCGGCGAACGCTGCGTTCCGGTTACGAACGTCGAAACGAAGCCGGACCAAAAGCGGTTTCAAATGCCGACCGCGGACGGCTCCGCGCTCGATTTGACGATCAGCCGACAAAACGGAACGCTCAACATTTCCGGTTCGAAAGCCTCGGTCGCGGCGTTCGGCCAAATCGCCAAACTACTCGACACGCGGGAAAAAAATTCGAACCTTCAAACCGAATTGCTCCCCTATCACGGGGTTAATTACAGGGCGGTCCGGCAAACGGCGACCGTGATCGAGGAATCGCAAAACCCGAACAACCAACCGCTCCCCGCCCCACGGAACCAACAGTCCGGGGCCGCGATCGTTCCCCCGACCGACGGCTCCCGCTCGGCTCCTGTGCCGGGAACGACCAACGAGGTTCTCGGGCAAATGGCCCAGGTCGGATTGGTCGGCCCCGTCCAGGTCGAGGTGATCGAGGGACTCGACATCGTCGTCATTAAAGGGAATCGCCAAGACGTCGCCCTCGTCAAGGAAATGATCAACCAGATCGAAAAAACCGGGGCGGAACAGGAACCGGAGATCGTCATTCATTTGATGCAAAACACCGACTGCACGCGTATCGGAACCATTGTCCGGCTCCTTTACAACGAAATTTACGGGACGCGTCGGGGCAGCATCAACATCACCGCCCTGGTCAAGCCGAACGCCTTGCTGCTCGTCGGGCGCAAGGAAAGCATCGAAACGGCGATCGAACTGATTAAAAAGCTCGATATCCCGGTCGATCCGCAATCCGAATTCCGCGTCGTTCGTTTGAAACACGCCGCGTCCGCGACCGTCAAAACGATGTTGGACGAATTTTACGCCAATCGCGAGCAGATGGGCCCGCAGATTCGCGTTACCAGCGATTCGCGAACGAACTCGCTCATCGTCCAGGCGAATCCGCGCGACATCGAAGAGGTGCTCGCGATGATTCAAAAGATCGACGCTGCCGAAAGCGAAGCGATCAACACCCTCCAGATTTTCAATCTGCTCAACACGAATGCCTCGGAGCTTGCCTCGGTCATTCAAAACGCGGTTACCGGCCTGGGAACGACGAGCGGGACGGGCGGTTTTTCGCAGGCCGCCGGGGCGAGCAGCCAACAGACCGCGGGAACGCGAAGCACGATGCTCGAATTCCGAACGCTCGACGCCCGGGAAGGGGAAGTGCTGCGCAGCGGCATCATCGCCTCCAACATTCGCGTAACCGCCGACACGCGAAGCAACAGCCTGATCGTCAACGCTCCGGCCGATACGATGCCGCTGGTCGCGGCGTTGATCCAACAGCTCGATCAACTGCCGGTCGCCGAATCGCAGGTCAAGGTCTTTATGATCATCAACGGCGACGCGACCAGCTTGTACAACATGCTGCAAACGCTGTTCCAAACGCAAACTTCCGGAACGAGCAACACGAACACCGCGCTCACGACCCGGCCCGGTTTTTCGGAAGGGGAGAGCGCGATGATCCCGGTCCGGTTCGCCGTCGACGTCCGGACCAACAGCATCGTCGCGACCGGCAGCGCCGGGGATTTGACCGTCGTCGAGGCGATTTTGCTCCGGCTCGACGAAGGGGAAACGCAAAACCGAACGGTCAGCGTCTTCCGGCTTTTGAATTCCCCGGTTACGCAAATCGCCCAGGCGATCAACAATTACTTGACGAACGAACGCTCGGTCGAACGAATCGACACCGAACTTTTCAGCGTGTACGAACAGTTCCGCCGCGAGGTCGTCGTCATTCCCGAAATCGTAACCAACAGCCTGATCGTCAGCTGCACGCCGCGGTTTTACAATGATATCCGGCGGATCATCAAGGAACTCGACGACCGACCGCCGATGGTCGTGATTCAAGTGCTGATCGCCGAGGTTACGCTCAAGAACATGAACGAATTCGGCGTCGAGTTCGGCTTACAAGATTCGATCCTGTTCGACCGGAGCGTATTCAAAAACGGGGACACCCTGCCGACGACGGTTTCGCTCCCGAACGGCACGGTCGTGTACGCCGGCCCCAGCGGCAGCGGGACCGATGCGGTCAGCGCAGGCCCCGGTTTCAATTTCAATGACATCGTCAATCCCTTGGGCAATAATGCCGGTTTGACCAATACCGGCACGGTCGGAACGCAAGGGTTGACCAACCTCGGCGTCGGTCGTTCCAATTCGACCGGCGGCGGCGGGTTCGTTTTCTCCGCTTCGAGCGAATCGGTGAGCGTTTTGATCCGGGCGTTGGAAGAACGGCAAAACGTCAATGTTCTCAGCCGACCGCAGGTTACGGCCTTGGACAACGAACGGGCGACGATCCAGGTCGGACAGGAAATCCAAATCCTCACCAGCGCTTCAATGACCAACTACGGGATGGTGAGCGACACGGAATACAAGCCGCTCGGTTTGATTCTCGACATCACCCCCCGAATCAACACCGACGGGCTTGTCGTGATGTCGATTTACACGGAAAAATCATTTGCCGGTCCGGACGCCGAAGGGACGACGATCGCGACGGGCGTTGATGGGACGCCGATCAAATCTCCGAGAATCAATATTTCCAAGGTCCAAACGACCGTCAGTGCCATGGACGGACAAACGATCGTGCTCGGAGGGTTGATCACCAACGAGGTCACGAAAACGACCCGGGCGGTCCCCTTCATTTCCAAGATTCCCGTCGTCGGCCGGCTCTTCGAGTACAACTCGCAATCGTGCGACCGGAAAGAAATGCTCATCATTATGACGCCGACCATCATCCGGAGCGAAGAGGACGCAGAGCGGGTCAAGATGCAGGAAATCCAACGGATACACTGGTGCGTCAACGACGTGATGAGTATCTCTGTCGCGAAAAACATCCGAGTCCGCGGGGATTACTATTCTCCCAATGAAAGCGAAGTGATTTATTACGACGGTTATGTTCCGAGCGATGAGGAACTTTTGAAAAACGGGCAAACTTTGTTGGACCAGCCGTATATCCCGGGAACCCCGACGGGGATCAAGCCGGAACTGTTGGAAGAAAATAAAAAGGCTCCGAAACCGGCCCCGCCCCGAAGCAACCCGGAATTGATCCCGAGAAACACCACACCGCAACCGCAGCCCGGCGGCAACGGCATGCAAACAGCCGTAACCTACGGACAGCCTGTGCAGCGGTAAGAGGAAGAAATTGCCCGTACAATGTGCAAAATAATTTCCGCCACCCCGCGCAAGCGGGGGGCCAGAGGGAAACCGTAATCTCTGGATCCCCGCCTGCGCGGGGATGACGGAAAGTGAGATCAAATTTTTGCGCAACACATCAATATTTCCCCGATCCTAAAAATGCGACACAAGCTTACATTTTTCGGTTTTTGTTTTTTGGCCGCTTCGACGTTGGTTTCGGCGGGTTGCTCTTCGCTTTCGAAAATCCCGGCCCCGTTCGACCGGACCGGTTCGACGCCGGCCCGCTCGACCGCCGTCTGGTCCCCTGCCTCCCGGGTCGTCAACGGCACCCCCCAACGCGGTTTCGCCGGTCGGGTGATGTTTTACAACAACAAGAGCAAACACGCGATCAAGGTCGACGGCGAGGTCGTCGTTTTCGCCTACGACGAATACCCGGGCCGCTCGGTCAGCAACAACACGCCGGAAAAAACCTACCCGTTTTTGGCCGAGGATTTGAAAAAGCTGCACACGAAAAACGAGAACGGACATTCGTATAATTTCTGGGTCCCCTGGGACACCAAAGGGGCTGAAGGGGAACGAAAAACGATCTCCCTGATCGTCAAGTTCGTCCCGAAAGACGGCAGTTC
This sequence comes from Thermoguttaceae bacterium, assembly GCA_031549145.1. Lineage (GTDB taxonomy): Bacteria > Planctomycetota > Planctomycetia > Pirellulales > Thermoguttaceae > JAVBSX01. The sequence goes on from JAVBQI010000015.1 coordinate 41,770, forward strand.
TCCGGTCGTCAGCGGCCAGGCGAAATGCACGCTTCCGGGGAAGGAATCGCCGGAAGTGTTTGCCGATACGACGACGAGCAACCTTTCCGGAGATATTTCCCTGGTCGGTTATCAGGGCGAAAAATACGACCGTTTCGGCAACCGGCTCCCCGAAGGGTATCGGGATTGGACGAAAGACACCAGCCGTTTCGGCAAAGAATGGTGCAGCATCGCCGAGGAACGGGCAATCAGCTCCGGCAATCGCCCTCTGCGAATGTCGACGACGACGATCTCGGTCCCGAATTCTCCGAAATACGCGAAATCGCAGCCGGTGATTCAGCAATCAACCCCGCAAAATCCTGCGGCCGCTCCGGCATCGATCGACCCGAGATTTTTGACGGCGGAAAATCTTTCGGTCGACCCAAGATTTTTGGCGGCGGAAAATCTTTCGGTCGACCCAAGATTTTTGGCGGCGGACAACCTTCCGGTCGATCCGAGATTATTGGCCTACGCCCAAGCTGCTCAGCAAAACGTTCCGCCCTACGGCAATGCCGCCCCGGTCTACGGAACGGCGGTCGACCCGCCCATCGCCGCCTACGAGCCGCTACGAGGGTACGACGGCCGGGGCCGGGACAACCGAAACAATGCAACGCTCTCCCGCAACGCTTCGCTCAGGGGGAGGATGCCGGCCTCGGAGCAGGGTCCGCAAGACTCGGTTCCGCCGGGAGATTTTGAGAACACACAAGTTCGTTATTCACCTTCAGGATACCCGGTTCCAAACGAAGGAGCTGCTCCAGGAGCCTACGATCATGCTCTGTCCGCACAACCCCGCGGAGAGTGGCGGTAGTCTCGAAAAGTTCGACGGAAACCGGCACCAGCGGTTTGACGTTTGAGCGATTGATCCGATTTTCGAGTTCCGGAACGCGAACCCCGGGACTCTCTTGCTGCGGCGGCTCGAAACCGAGGGAGGTCAACGACGGGACGGTGTTCGTGTTTGTCGAGCCCGTACCACCCGCTCCCCCGAAGGCCGACATCGTCGAACGGTTTTGGTTTCTGGAAGTGGTCCGACTTGTCGTCGTCCTCCGGGTCGAAGAAGTCGACGTGCTCGTCGAGGTCGACCGCGACGTGCTCGAAGAACGGGTTTGCGAGGTCCCCGTCGCGCCGCGGGTGTTCGAACCGTCTTGAGGCGAGCGGCCGATAAACGTGCCGTCTGTTCTCGCCCCGATAAAACCGGTTGTATCAAGAGCGTCGAATCCGGAAAAGTTGACCCCGGAGTCCATGGTCGAGGTATCCATACTTGAGCCGGACGAAGAGGAACCGGAAGAGCTCGAACTGGAGCCGGATGAGCCGGATGAGCTTGAACCGGAGCCGGACGAGCCTGAGCTGCTCGTTTGCGAAAAAGCCGATTGCGACATCACCAACGCAACGGAAAACACAAGGGCAAAGAAAAACGCGGATCGCATCGTTTTCTCCAGAAAGCGGAATATCGGACAGTTTGTATACCGTAGCAGGTATGGGCGGTAGGCTTCGCCCTCCGTCAAATCGCGGCCTCGTTGGGCCGCTGCCGCGTTGAAGACGGGAATTTTAAACCGGCTTGAGTGTACGCCTATCGAAATGATCGTAAGAATAGGAGGGTATTATTGACTAAACCCCGAAAACGGACGAATGCGCCGGATTTTCCTATTTTTTCGGGAGTGCGGAGTACCGGCTAAATGGGGAAAATGTAAGCCCCCAGAACCGAGCGGGCTACTCTTTTCCGATAATTTCGGTCAACTCCTCGGTATCAAGCACTTCCTTTTCGAGCAATGTTGTCGAAAGCCGGTCGAGTGTTTCGCGTTTGCTTTTCAACAGCGTCTTCGTTTTTTCGTACAGCGTTTCCAAAATCTGACGAATTTCCTGGTCGATTTCCCAAGCCGTTTTTTCGCTGTGCAACCGGCCGGAAAGAAAACCGACGTCCCCGAGAAAATTGTTGCGCGGATTCTCCCGGAAATTGATCCGGCCGAGTCGGCTCATGCCGAAGTCCATCACCATGCTCCGGGCGATCTCCGTCGCCCGTTCCAAATCGTTTTGGGCTCCCGTCGAAAAATCGACGAACACCAATTCCTCCGCGATCGTCCCCCCCAAAAGAACCTGGATCCGCCCTTCCAACTGCGAGCGGGTCATTAAATAGCGGTCATCTTCCGGTCGCTGAAGCGTATAACCGAGGGCGGCAATCCCCCGGGGAATGATTGAAACCTTGTGCACCGGATCGGTTCCCGGAATCATGTACGCGACCAGGGCGTGTCCACTTTCGTGATAGGCGATCCGGTTTTTTTCCTCGGGCAGGATTACCCGGCGGCGTTTTTGCAGCCCGGCGGTGATCCGTTCGACCCCTTCGGAAAACTCTTCCATTGTTACGGTTTTCTTGCCGCCCCGGGCCGCCAACAGCGCGGCTTCGTTGACCAACGCCGCCAAATCGGCTCCGACGAAGCCGGACGTAATCGAGGCAATCTCCTTCAAATTGATCGAATCGTCCAGCTTCACGTTTTTGACATGCACTTTGAGAATTTCCTCCCGCCCTTGGAGGTCCGGTCGGTCGACGAGCACCTGCCGGTCGAACCGCCCGGGCCGTAGAAGCGCCGGGTCGAGCGTCTCCGGTCGGTTGGTCGCGGCCATAACGATCGTGCCGTTGTTGGTGCCGAACCCGTCCATTTCGACGAGCAGGGCGTTGAGCGTTTGCTCTCGTTCGTAATCGGCCCCGTCGCGGCGGCCGCGGGTTTTACCGATCGCGTCCAACTCGTCGATAAAAATGATGCAAGGGCTGCGACGCTGAGCCTGTTGAAACAAATCACGAACCCGGGCCGCCCCGACGCCGACGTACAGTTCGACGAAATCGCTGCCGCTAAGAGTAAAAAACGGGACATTCGCTTCCCCGGCGACGGCTTTCGCGAGAATCGTTTTGCCGGTCCCCGGCGGGCCGATCAAGAGCACCCCGCGCGGAATCCGACCGCCGAGCACTTGGAATTTTTCCGGCATTTTGAGGAAATCGACGATTTCCTTGAGTTCTTCGACCGCTTCGTCGACTCCGGCGACATCGTTAAAGGTGATATCGATCTCTTCCTGATCGACCTGTCGGCCGCGGGAACGCCCGAACGCGACCGCGCCCGAACCGCCGAGCTTGCGAAAAATGAAGATCAACAGCGGAATCGTGATTGCGAGCATCAGAAGCGTCGGGCCGTAAACGACGAGAAAACTCGGCGAACTTTCCGCCTTGAAATTGTGAAACCCGTTTTCCTTCAGTTGCGAAAACAGCTCGTTGTTGTCGTTGCTGAAACCCTGACGGCCGGAAACGAACGAGACGTTGTTTTCCGCCGGTTTTTTTTTGCTTTCCGGGGCGATCACCTCCCGGGTTACCGTCCCCTTGATCTCGAAAGAATTGATCACGAGGTTGTCGAGATGGGAATACCGGACGAGAATCCGGGCATTGGCGGACCCTTCGAGAAATTCGATTTTCGCCTTTGGGTTTCGCTCGGGAGCCCCTTGGTCGATCAGGTTGGTGAGTTCGCCGATCGGGATTTCGAGACGTGGGACTTGCCAATAGGAACTGAAAAGAAAAATCGCCGCGAAGACCGCGATCATAATGAGCCAAAACGAACCGCCCCCTTCGGAGGCGGGCGGTTTGGGACGCTGCGGTCCCTGACTCGAGCCGTTTTCGTGTTCGGCGGTCGGCGGCCGCTCCTCGATGGGACGTTCTTCCCGGGAATCGTCGGACGGAGGCGGTTCGGGATTTTCCGACTGCTCGGCAAAGAGAAAGAGAGGATGTTGAAAGGGCATGGGAAAAATTCGGTCCGTTCGTATAGACTCAACAACGGCAATCGGCTGATACTTTCCTCGTCTCGATTTTCATGAGGTTGGCATTTGCAACTTCCTGAAAATCATGAACGGGGCAGCCCAACGAGGCTGCGGACCAATCGAGGCCGAAGGCTACCGGCATACCGTCCTACGGTATAACCAGGCAAACGATCAGGGCATCCGACCGATTGTAGCCGAAAAAAGCGGCATTGCATAGGCTCGAAATGACGGCTTGCAACCGTTCACGTTTTTTTTCTTGGACCGCAGGCAAGATGCCCGCGGTCCAAAAGTTCGCGAACGGCATTGCTTTTCAAAGGAGGCCGTCGGGATTGAATCCCGCTCGAAAAGGAATATACTGAAGGAAATTTCGTTGTTCCCGAAACCACCTTTTTGACGGAGAGCTATTATGAAAAAATATGTGTGCGACGCGTGCGGATATATTTACGATCCTGAAAAAGGAGACCCGGATCATGGGATTAAACCCGGAACGGCTTTCGAAGATATTCCGGAAGACTGGAGCTGCCCCGACTGCGGCGTCGGCAAAGATTCCTTTTCGCCGCAGGATTGATCCGAGCGATCCGAAAATCGCATAATTGTGTTGGCGATAAATCGACCTGTCGTGTGCGACCAACGCAACACTGTCGTGTCCGGCGGGCTCCGGCGTCTGCGCCGATCGGCTCAACAGGCCATTGGCTTTGGTGCTGCAATCGTCTTGTCTTTTCTCCGTTCAATTTTACCGCCAAAACAATATGAAGTTTCGAACTCTTTTGTTGTGCGTCTTGCTTTTCTCGCTTTCTTTCGCGATTGAAAATTCGTTCGGTCAAACTCCGGACGAAAACGGAGCTCGTGGGCAGGGTCCTGTTTCCGGGGCTCCGTCGTTCGTCGATTCGGATCTTTCGAACATCGAGCCTTTTCCCGGTTCGGAGAGGCTCAAGGCGTTGTTTCAGGAAACCTTGTCCGTCCAGAAAACGATCGACGATGCCGAGGAACGGGCCCAAGCCTTGTTTTTCTTGCTCGATCTTCAAACCCGGGCTTTGGATGAAGAAGGGGGCAAAAAGACGTTTGAGGCGATTTTGGACGCTTGCGGGGCGATTTCCCGTACCGCCGTTCGAGATGAGCTGTTCGGCAAACTCGCCGTGATCCGGAATCAATGGGGGCGGTTTCCCGATGCGATCGAACTCGTCAAAGGAATCGACGACAAAAACGTCCGGATTCAAATGCTGTTGAACCTGGTCGATCAACGGATTCAACTCGACAGGGCGCACGAGGATGCCGCGAAAAACGACGCCGTGCAAACGACCGACTCCCCTGCCTTGGAAGAGCATGCCGCTTTGATTCGCGAGACGCTTGAAAGCATCGCGAAAGAGAAGGACCGGTCGTATCAAACGGCCGCTTACACTCTTGAAGGGATTCTCCGGATTCGTTCCGACGACCCGCAAGGTTCGGCGGAGTCATTCCGGAACGCGATTGAAGCGGCCCGGGGGTTGGAAAAGGTCGAATCGGAAGAAGCGATCGTCAACATTCTTCAAGCCCAAGCTTTCGCCCTGACGGAAAAAGGGTATGCGGACGAAGCGAATGCGGTTCTCGAATCCCTCGAGGATGCGGCACAAAAAAACGCCGCGATCGAAGGGATCGTCGTTTGGAATCTGCAACATCAAAAACTCGCTCCCTTGATCGAATGTTTCAAGAAAATCGCCGACGATGATCGCCTTCGGGATACGGTTTTGAGCGGGATTATTTTGTTGCAATGCGAAACAAGCGACCCGGCCGCCGTCAAATCTTCGATCGAAGAATTCTCACCCGAAGCCTCTTTGCGAGAAAAACTTTTCGAGTTCGCCGCCGTCCAATTTCTGCGGCTGAAGAAATACGACGACGCCCGGTCGATCGCCGGGGAGAGCAAGACTCCGGAACTCCGGGACAACGTCCTTGCCCAAATCGGGAACGCGTATGCCGGGGAAAAACGATTTTCGGAGGCGATCGGTCTCGCGGAGCAAATCGCGAATCCCATGCAAAAAAGCGGCTTGCTGCGGATGATCGCCCTTTTTCAGTTGAAGGCCGGAGACGAATCCGACGGGAAAGAAACGCTCGAAAAGACCTTTTCCGAGGAGGATCGGGCACAGCTTCGCGAGTTGGCCGAGGAGTCGCAAGTGCGCAAAGAGGCCCCGGATCCCGAGTTGCGACTGTTTTCCCTGACGGAAATTCTGGGGAAGCAATTGAGATTATATGACATGTTCGGAGCGAAAACGACGCTGCTGCTGATGATCGGGGCGGCCAAAGAACTTCCGAATCCCGAGCAGAGAATTCAAACGCTTTTGCAGGCGATCCGGGGGCTGGCCCAACTGGGAGCGAAATCGGAAGCCGAAACCTGTTTGAACGATTTGCTGCATGAGGCGGATGACCTCAAGGAAGAACAATTGACGATTCTGGGAATCGTTGCCGCGATGCAGATCGAATGGGACCTGAAAGGGCAGGCCAAAGAGACGATGTTGAAAATCATTCCCCTGGTCGACGCGAAGCCGCGAATCAGCGACCGGATTATGACCCGAATCGAACTGGCCCAGGGATTTCAAAAAATCGACGACCGGAAAGACGCGACCGGGATGATCGAAACCGCCCGGGAATTGAGCAGGGAACTGGAATCGACCGGGGAGCGTTCGGGTGCCCTTTTGACGCTTTGTCGGACGCTGATTCGAATCGAAGCCGCCGAAAAAGCGGCGGACCGGGCTCATTAAGCCGAGCGTTGAGAAGTCAAAATTTCAATACCAGCCCCAAGCGTCAGCGCGGGGTGATATTTGTGCGGCTTAGCAGCTTAGCGGCTTCGAAGACAGTTTTCGAAGCCGCTAAGTTGCTAAGTTGCACGGTTTTATCCCCCCGCGCTCACGCTTGGGGCAGGTAATATCATTTCTTTAAACGCTTTGATTTTTGGCATCAAACCGTTGACCATGCCGTGATTTGACATACAATCAAAGTGTGTGAAAAGTCGTTTATTTCAATCTTCAGGAGTCAATCATCGTGAGCGAATCTTTCCAACCTCAGGACGTTTACCAGGCGACAAGCCTCGGTCAAGGACAATTCGGATCGGGCCCGGGCGGCCCGCCGTTCGGTTCTCCGCCGCCCGGAATCCCACCGCGGCCCAGCGGTCCTCAGGTCAGCGGCCCGGCTCCCGGGGGGCCTTGGAACGGTTCGCCGCAGGGGATGCTCTATTACCCTGTCGTGATCCAGAATCGCAGCTCGTTTTGGTCGATTCTGTTTTTTTTCCTTTTCGGATTATTGGCCGTCGGCGTGTGCGGTTTTCTCATGTTGTCCGCCTGTATCGGAATCGTCGCAGCGGCGGCGGGCGAAGAGGCGGGTTCGCCGCTTCACGAAAAATTTGTTTCCGGCAACCGGACGGCTCGCGATAAAATCGCGATCATGACGATCTCGGGAACGATCATCGGCAACGACGAAGGGTTCGTCAAGAAGCAAATCGCGGCGATCACGGCCGATCACCGGGTCAAGGCCGTCGTCCTCCGAATCAACTCGCCCGGGGGGACCGTTTCGGGGAGCGATTATTACCTGGAGCAACTTCGAAAAATGAAGACGAAACGGGATATCCCGATTATCGTGAGCATGGGCGCTTTCGCGGCGAGCGGGGGATATTACGTTGCAATGGTCGGCGATGAGCTTTTCGCAGAACCGACGACGACGACCGGCTCGATCGGCGTGATCTTGCCGATGTACAATCTCGCGGGACTTTGCGAAAAAATTGGCGTCCAATCCGACCCGATTGCAAGCGGGCCGCTCAAGGGAATGGGGGACATTACCAAGCCGCTCGGCGAAGAAGAGCGAAAAATTCTGCAATCCCTGGTCGATGACAGTTTCAGCCGATTTAAAACGATCATTCGCGAAGGCCGCCCGAAATTCGCGGAAGATCCCGAAAAACTCGATGCTCTCGCGACCGGACAGGTTTATACGGCCAACCAGGCCTTGGAAAACGGCCTGATCGACGAAATCGGCTTTCTCGAAGACGCGACGGCTCGGGCGATCAAACAAGCCGGGTTGACCGCCAACGGTTCGAAAGTGATTCTTTACAAGAATCGGCAAAGTTTTTCCGAACTGATGATGAGCGATTATTCGCAGGAAAGCTCCCTGCAAAACCACCTTCTCAAGATACTGGCAACACCACAGCCGTATTATATTTTGCCCGGAGCTCTGCCCGAAGGCGAGCGCTAACAAGAAATTGCCCAATCACACGAGCCGGGACCTGCGGTCCCGGTTTCGCTCACGACAAGAAATGACGACAACTCCAATGGTTGCAAACCGGGAGCACAGCCCCCGGCTCGTTGTTGTCGCTGCAAGTGGTTTTCGTTCCTTTCCCCTTCTTTTTCCTTGACAAAACCACCCTACCTTTTCGAAAGAATTGCGATATAATCGAGGCTCGTGGTTTTGTTCCTCTTTCAACACACGCCTCACAGGTCTCGATTCAATGCTCTGGGAAGTCGAAATTTCTCCCGCTCCGGGCCAGCCGGACGCCCACGGTCGATCGGTTGCGCAGGACGCCGCCGATCTCGGTCTCTCCAATACGATCACCGCCCGATCCGCCCACGGTTACCTGATTCAAGGGAATCTCACGGAATCACAGGTCCGGATGCTCGCCGGGCAGTTGCTTGCCGATCCGGTGGTCGAACGGACTACCGTAGAGGACAGAGGACAGAGGACAGAGGACAGAAATAAGGAATCTTATACCGTTTACGTTCTTCCGAAGCCGGGGGTTACGGATGCGGTCGCGGAAAGCGCGAAAAAGGCGATTTCCGATTTCGGGATCGAAGCCGAGGCCGTTCGGACGTTCAAAAAATATTGGATTTCCGGCGTCGATTCCGTCGGTTTGGATCGGCTTTGCACGAAACTCCTCGCTAATGAGGCGATCGAGCAGGTCGTGATCGGGGCGTTGCCGTTCGATCACCTCGCGCTCGGCAGCCCTTACCGGTTCGAGTTGAAAACGGTTGCGATCCGGGACATGAGCGATCCGCAGCTGTCGGAACTGAGCAAAACGGGACAACTGTACCTTTCGCTGACCGAAATGCAAACGATTCGCGATCATTTCGTCCGGCAGCAGCGCGATCCGAGCGATGTCGAATTGGAAACGATCGCCCAAACCTGGAGCGAGCACTGTTCCCACAAAACCCTCGCCGGGCGGATCGAATACGAAGGGCCGGAGGGCAAACGCCGTTTCGAAAACATGCTCAAGGAGACGATTTTCGCGGCGACGGTCCGGATCCGCGAAAACTGGAAAAAGGCGGGCAAGCCGGACCTTTGCGTCAGCGTTTTCGCTGACAATGCCGGGGTCGTCCGCTTCGACGAGGATTACAACGTCTGTTTCAAGGTCGAGACGCACAATCACCCTTCGGCCCTTGAGCCGTACGGCGGGGCGAACACCGGGCTCGGCGGAGTAATCCGCGATCCGATGGGAACCGGCATGGGCGCGAAACCGATTTGCAGCACCGACGTGTTCTGCTTCGCCCCGCCGGATGTCGAAACCGACGAACTCCCGCCGGGCGTGCTGCATCCGCGCCGGATCATGCGCGGGGTCGTCGCCGGGGTCCGCGATTACGGCAACCGGATGGGGATTCCGACGGTCAACGGAGCCGTTTATTTCGATAAGCGGTATCTCGGCAACCCGCTGGTGTTTTGCGGCAACGTCGGTATTTTGCCCTGCGAGATGTCGTTCAAGGAGCCGAAGCCGGGCGACTGGATCGTCGCGATCGGCGGCCGGACCGGGCGGGACGGTATACACGGAGCGACCTTCAGCAGCGCGGAGTTGACGAGCGAAAGCGAAACGCTTTCCGGCGGAGCGGTGCAGATCGGGAACGCGATCACCGAAAAAATGGTGCTCGATGTGATGCTCGAAGCCCGGGATCGCGGGCTGTACAACGCCGTAACCGATTGCGGGGCCGGCGGGTTTTCGAGCGCGGTCGGCGAGATGGGCGAAAAAATCGGCGCCGAGGTCGATCTTGAAAACATCCCGCTCAAGTACGAAGGACTCTCCTACACCGAAATGTGGATTTCCGAGGCGCAGGAACGGATGGTGTTCGCCGTCCCGCCCGAAAAATGGCCCGCCTTCAAAGAGCTTTGCGACAGCGAAGACGTCGAGGCCGTCGTTCTCGGGACGTTCAAGCCGACGAAGCGGCTCGTGCTCAATTACAAGGGGACGAAAGTCGCCGACCTCGAAATGTCGTTCCTGCACGACGGTCGCCCGCCGGTCGTCCGCAGCGCCGTTTACACCCCGCCGAAAGTCGTCCCGCTCGTCCCGGACGCTCCGAAAGCGGACGACTTGTTCAAGATTCTCTCTTCGCTCAACGTCGCGAGCAAGCATTGGATCATCCGGCAATACGATCACGAAGTGCAGGCCGGGAGCGTGATCAAGCCGCTGCTCGGCGTCGCGAACGACGGGCCGGGAGACGCCGCAGTCGTCCGGCCCCGGTTGGGATCGAACCGGGGTATCGCGATTTCCTGCGGTATGAACCCGCATTTCGGCGATTACGACACCTATCAAAGGGCCGCTTCGGCGATCGACGAGGCGGTTCGCAACTGCGTCGCGGTTGGGGCCGACCCGACGAGCATCGCGATTCTCGACAACTTCTGCTGGGGCAACACCGACCGGCCGGAAACGCTCGGATCGCTGGTTCGGGCCGCGATCGCCTGTTTCGACCTCGCGACCGGGTTCGAGATGCCGTTTATCAGCGGCAAAGACAGCCTCAACAACGAATTCCGGCCCGATGGGGCGACCGAACCGATCGCGATCCCGCCGTCGCTGTTGATCAGTGCGATGGGCCAAATCGAAGATGTTGCGATCTGCACGAGTTCCGACCTGAAAACTCCGGGCAACCTGCTGTACCAAATCGGAACGACGAAAGACGAACTGGGGGGCTCGCACTGGGCGCTCGTTCGCGGGCTGGGCGAGAAACGGCTCGGCATCGTCCCGACGGTCGATATTCCGCTCGCGAAAAAGACGTTCGCGACGATGCACGAAGCGATTCGCGGCGGGCTCGCCCGGAGCGTGCACGACCTGAGCGAAGGGGGGCTCGCGGCCGCCCTCGCGGAAAGCTGCTTCGCCGGCGGGCTGGGGGCAAAAGTCTCACTCAAAAATTTCGGCGAAAAACTCTCCGAAACGGTCCTCCTTTTCAGCGAATCGAACAGCCGTTTCCTGTGCGAGGTCGAGCCGGGCAACGCCGCCGCGTTCGAGTCGCTGTTCCAAACCGCCGGGATCGGTTGCACGCGGCTCGGAGAGGTTCTCGCCGAGCCGAAGCTGATCGTCGAATCGGTGCTCGAGGCCGACGTCAACGAACTGAAGGCCGCCTGGTTGAAGCCGCTCGATTGGTGATTGGGTTTGGCCGGTTGGCCTGTAAAAAATCGCTCCCAATGGGATGTGAGTTTTTTAAAACGAATAAATTCGCGTCACCCCCGCGCAGGCGGGGGTCCAGAGGGAAACCGTAATCTCTGGATCCCCGCCTGCGCGGGGATGACGGAAAGTCAGATCAAAAATTTTGCGCAGCACACAACGAAAACGATTTTCAAAATGAGCGACACGGAAGTGGTTTTGTATACCGACGGGGCTTGCCGGGGAAATCCCGGCCCCGGGGGCTGGGCCTTTATTTTGCGGCATCACAAAACCGGGAAAACGTTGGTTCGTTCCGGCGGGGCGGCCCAGACGACCAACAATCAAATGGAGATGACCGCCGTGATCGAAGGGCTCTCGGCTCTCACCCGCCCGACCCGGGTCGAAGTCGTGAGCGATAGCACCTACGTGCTCGACGGGATCGCGAAGTGGATGGCGAATTGGAAAAAAAATCAATGGCGCCGAAGAGAAGGCGGAAGCTGGAAGCCGGTAAAAAACGTCGATCTTTGGCAGAAGATCGACGATCTGATTTCGCGACACGATGTTCAATTGACCCATGTTCGCGGACATTCCGGGCACCCGGAGAACGAGCAATGCGACCAACTCGCTGTCGAAGAAAGCCAAAAATTTCCGTAAAATGGCCGACCGCGGGCAATCATCGGCTCACAAATGCTTTGCCGCCAGTTTCAGGAATAATTCCAGCCCTTTCCGTTTTTCTTCGTCGATCCGGTATTGAATCGAACGGCTGAGATAGTCGATCAGCTTCGAGCGGCCGACCAGCAGCGGGGTCGCGTTTCGGGCGGCCTGCTCTTCCCGTTCGGCGACGATTTGTTCGATTGCGGCGATTCCCCGGTCCCTTGCCGTTTCCAAGCCCCGGACCGTTTCGACCTGCCGTTCCGGATCGGCGAAAGGCTGACCGATCCAAGCGGCGAAGACGAACGGCAGCCCGGTTTTTTCCAACCACCATTGGCCGAGATCGAACCGGTATTCCCAGCAATCGGCCGGTTCGAAAGCCAAGGCCCGGTCGCCGATCACGACCAAAGCATCAGCAGCGACCTCGTTGAGCGATTCGTCGAGTTCGAGCGGAACGATCTCCGGTTCGAGGCCGTAAAATTCGTGTAACATCACCTTCGAGAGCGTGATGCTGGAACGCGAAGCCACATCTAAGGCAATTCGACGGATTTTCGAAACGGGAACGCGTGAGGCCAACAGGACGCTTTCGACCGGGCCGAGACAGCCGATGCAAGCGTTTCCCAGAAGGCTCGCCCCGGGAATTCGGGGCAGTTCGGCGACGGGCAGAAGCGCCAAATCAATCTCTCCGCCGAGCAGCCCGGGACGCATTCGCGAAGGGTACCAGCCGGACAGGGTTGCCTCGGGAAGCGTTTCCGAAAGGAATCGCGTCAGCGGCCAAGCATTGTAAAACGGAACCGTCGCGATTCGGAGAGGCGGGAGAGAGGAAGGTTGCATCGGGAAATAGCGTTTAGAATTGCGGACGAGGGGGTGCCGCGAACTCCATAGAAAGTCAAAAAACGACTTTCGAGAAAGCAGAGTAAAATCCGTCATTCCCGCGCAGGCGAGAATCCAGAGATTACGGTTTCCCTCTAGACCCCCGCCTGCGCGGGGGTGACGAAGGTCATTACATCGCCCCTTTTGTAAGCATGATTTTTAACTTTGTTTCGCTCCCTCAACCTTGGGCGAGGGATCTCGCCAAGTTGGCGCGGTCGGTCGAAAGGACCTGTCGCAACAGGGCGGAAACGTCTTCGAACGGTTTTTCGCTCGGCGGCCCGGCCGCGAATTGCATGATCGATTTTTGCGTTCGTTCGGTCAGGGAAAGCAGCATCGAGGAAACGGTCCCGAATTCCAAATCCTGGATCACGACCCCTCGTTTGCCGGTTTCGTCCGCCTTGCGCGAAAACGTCCGGCTCGCGACGGCGAGAAACGAAACGGCCGAATCGAGCCGTTGCAGCGTCAAAAGCCGCCGGACGAACTCCTGTTTCGGATCGTAATAATCGTCCAACCGTCGGGCGCTGAGCAGATGCAGGCCCGGGGTCAGTTTTTCGACCTCGATTTCGTCTCCGCCGTAAATGACGCCGCCGCTCGTCCGGTCGACGCAAAGAAAATTTCCCCCGGCATAACAGCCGGTCGAAAGTTCGCGGACCGCCTTTTCAATCGCTTCTTCCGCCGTTCGGCAGCCGAGCAGTTCCTTGCAAAGCATTCCTCGCGACCGCGGATCGAACGGGATTTGCCGTTTGTTGGAATTGATCACCGCGGCGAACAACCCGTGCTGGTTGACCCCTGCCCAGGTTCCGCCTGCCTTCCGATCGATGCCGCAAACGACCCGAGGGCGGCCCGATTGAATTCGGGGGGGCGTCGAAGCGCGGTTGAACCGTTCTTCCCGGTTGTACGCGATCAAAATCGGCGAATCCGAGGCCGACTTGTATTGTATTGCAAGGATACTCATGCTAAAAATGAAAGCTGTTCTATTGTGCTGGCGATAAAAAATGAACGGAGCGACATTTTGTATGAAGCGTAGCGGAATTCAAAATGCTGCGGCCCCATGTCAAATTGTGAAAGAGACAACGGGTCAAATTTTATTGCCTCGTCTAAAAATATTTGGTCTTCGCGAAAGATGCGGCGTTTGCCGACATTCCCGAAGCAGTATGTGGTTTGCGCGACATTTCCTCTCTCATTAAAACTTACTAAGCCGAGCCTCTATCAAACACCCCTCTTTTGGGGGGTGGTTTTGAAAAAGACGTTTTTTTTAGCGGAAAATTACTCCGATTATTCCTATTATAGAGAATATATTGTTCTCCGCGAAAAATTTGAACCGAAATTTCCAACCAGACACTCGCGGTTTCGGGGCTTTCGTCGCTTCGCTCGGGAAGCCCCTTGGCCCATTTTTTGTGCGGAGCGCAGTAGGCTACGAATCGGCAGCATCAGGGGCTTTCCCTTTTTTAGCCGATACTCCGCGTTTTTCTGCCAACAAGGATTTCCTATGAGTGTTTTACCCGCGAAACCGTCCGGAAAGGCAATCGTTTCTTCGTCGTTTCCCATTGCCGGGGAAGCCGCGAAAACGGTCCGGGAAACCTTGGCGACCGTCGAAGCGACACCCGAGGGGTTGACCGAGGCGGAAGCCGGATTACGGCTCGGCCGTTTCGGCCTCAACGAGGCGACCGGAGAAAAACGAAATCCGATCCTTTTCCGATTTTTCCGCGCCTTTCACGATTCGTTCATTTATCTGCTGCTGGTCTTGGCGGGGATCAGTTGCATTACCGATGTCTGGATCCCTTGGCGCAAGGGGCATGATACGGACCCTTCCGAAACGCTTATCATTCTCGGAATGGTTTTGCTCAGCGGGCTGCTCCGTTTCTTTCAGGAATATCGTTCCGGTAAGGCAGCCCAAGCGCTCAAGGCGATGGTCCGCTCGACGGCGACGGTCCTGCGGCGTTCGGCGGAGGGAGCGGAGCCCGAGCAGCGGGAAATCCCGATCCGCGAAATCGTTCCGGGCGACATCGTGTTGCTTTCGAGCGGGGACATCGTTCCGGCCGACCTCAAACCAATCGAATCCCGCGATTTGTTTGTCAGTCAGGCCTCTTTGACCGGGGAAGCCCTGCCGGTCGAGAAGCGGGACATTACGGCCGCCCAGCATGCCGACCCGAAGCACCAGGGGGCCCAACCGACGGCCGATCTGCTCAATGCCCCGAATCTTTGCTTTATGGGAACGAACGTCGTCAGCGGCACGGCCCAGGCGGTCGTCGTCGCGACGGGGCCGCGGACGTATTTCGGTTCGCTCGCCCAAAAAATCACCGAACGGCGCGGCAAGACTTCGTTCGACCGCGGCGTCGAGAGCGTCAGCCGGCTCCTGATCCGCTTTATGCTCGTCATGGTCTCGGCTGTTTTTCTCATCAACGGCATCGACAAAGGGGATTGGCTCCAGGCCTTTCTCTTCGCGACGGCGGTCGCCGTCGGCTTGACCCCGGGGATGCTGCCGATGATCGTCAGCGTCAATCTCGCGAAGGGCGCCCTCTCGTTGGCGAAGGACAAAGTGATCGTCAAATACCTCAACGCGATCCAAAATTTCGGAGCAATGGACGTCCTTTGCACGGATAAGACCGGGACGTTGACCCAGGACCGCATCATCTTGGAAAATCACGTCGATGCCGACGGCAACGAAGACGAAAGCGTTTTGAGAATGGCCTGGTTGAACAGCCGTTTCGAAAGCGGTTTGAAAAACCTGATCGACGAGGCGGTGATCCGCTTCGCCGAGGCGAGAGTCGACCAGGCGAAATATCCGAAATATACGAAGGTCGACGAACTGCCGTTCGATTTCGTTCGTCGCCGCCTTTCGATCGTCGTCAGCGGAGAAGACGGACACCAATCGCTGATTTGCAAGGGCGCGGTCGAAGAGATTCTCGCCGTCGTCTCCCAGGTCGCAACAGGGGGGGCCGGCGAAACCGCCGCTCCGCTCGACGAGGACCGTCGGCGGAGAATCGTCGAGCTCGTACACCGGTATCAAAGCGACGGCTTTCAGGTTCTTGCGGTCGCCTACCGAAAGGTCGAGGCGTCCGAGGCCAAGCATCGTTATACCGTTGAGGACGAAAAAGACCTGACGCTGAAGGGGCTGCTCACGTTTCTCGACCCGCCGAAAGAGACGGCCGCTCCGGCGATCCGGGCGCTCCGAGAGACCGGCGTCGCCGTCAAGATTCTGACCGGGGACAACGAAATCGTAACCGCCAAGGTCTGCCGGGAAGTGAACCTTGATCCCGGGACACCGCTCCTCGGCGGGGAGATCGAAACGATGAGCGATGCCGAGCTTTCCGCGAGAGCGGAGACGACGACGGTGTTCGCGAAGCTGAACCCGATGCAAAAATCGCGGGTCCTCAAATCGCTCCGCGCGGCCGGGCACACGGTCGGCTTTCTCGGCGACGGCATCAACGACGCTCCGGCCCTGCACGATGCCGATGTCGGCATTTCGGTCGACAGCGGCACCGACATCGCCAAGGAATCCGCCGAGGTGATCCTCCTCGAAAAAAATCTCCTCGTTCTGCACAAAGGGGTCCTCGAAGGCCGTCGGACGTTCGGCAACATCATCAAGTACTTGAACATGACGGCGAGTTCCAATTTCGGCAACGTTTTCTCGGTGCTCATCGCCAGCACCTTTATTCCGTTCCTGCCGATGCTCCCGCTGCACCTGCTGATTTTGAACCTGCTCTACGATTTTTCTCAAACAACACTCCCTTGGGATCGGGTCGACGAAGAATTTATCAAAAAACCGCGAAAATGGGATGCGAAAAACATCGGCCGGTTTATGGTCTGTCTCGGCCCGACCTCTTCGATTTTCGATATTGCGACGTTCGCGCTGATGTGGTTCGTGTTCGCCGCGAATTCCCCGGACCGACAGGCACTGTTCCAATCCGGCTGGTTCCTCGAAAGCCTCCTTTCGCAGACACTCGTCGTGTACATGCTTCGGACGCGGAAGATACCGTTCCTGCAAAGCACTCCAACGTTGCCGGTCCTGTTGATGACCGGGCTGGTGATGCTGTTCGGGCTTTACATTCCGTTTTCGTTCCTCGGTCACATCGTCGGCCTTGAGCCGCTGCCGCTTACGTATTTCCCCTGGCTCGTCGGCATTTTGCTCTGTTATTGTCTCGTAACGCAATTCGCCAAGCAACAATATATCCGCCTTTTCGGACGTTGGTTTTAGATCATTTCCATATTTTCCGTATTGCTTCACGTCTTGGCGCTATAGCTCGTTGCGCCGTCGGATTAGCCCCCGTTTTCCGGAAATCTTCCCCGCCTTTTCTCTCTCTCCCCCTTGTCGCTCCGGATCGAAACCGATAGAATGGGCGGCTTAAAGTTCTCAAGCACGGTTCTTCTTGGGAACGACTCAGGCGAAAATATCAATAGTCAAATTTCTTCAGGAAATAGTTAGGGTCGGTCAAATGGACAAAACTTTTATGGCCAAGCCGAACGAAGTCGAGCAACAGTGGTGGTTGGTCGACGGCACGGACAAGGTCGTCGGGCGTTTGGCGAGCGAAATCGCGATGATTCTCATGGGAAAACATCGCCCGACGTATACCCCGCATGTCGATACCGGCGATTTTGTCGTCGTAACCAATGTCGATAAAATCACGTTTTCCGGAAAAAAACTGGACCAAAAACGGTACACTTGGTACACCGGCTGGCCGGGTTTGCGGGTTCAAACGGCCCGCGAAAGAATGGAAACCAAGCCGGAACTGGTTTTGAGCGAGGCGGTTCGTCGGATGTTGCCGAAAAACAAGCTCGGCCGCAAAATGTTGACGAAATTGAAGATCTATAAAAGCGGCGAGCAGCATCCGCATCAAGCACAGATGCCGAAGCCGTTGGACCTCGCGAAAAAGTAGTATTTGTTGCATTCCCCTTATTTTTAGCGGTCGATCAAAAATATCGACGAGAAAAAGGCAATCTCAATGGTTAAAATCGGTCAATTCGTAATCGAAGGAAACGGAAAAAACGATTCGGTGGGAACAGGACGTCGCAAATCGGCCGTCGCCCGGGTTCGGGTTCGCGCCGGGTCCGGCAAAATCAGCATCAACAAGCGGGAATTTGAAGAATTTTTCAAAACCGACCAGCAGCGACAAGCGGTGCTCGCTCCGCTTAAGGCGACCGGAAAACTCGAACAGGTTGATGTGGTCATTTCCGTAACAGGAGGAGGAACGACGGGACAAGCCGATGCATGCAAGCTCGGCATCGCCCGGGCCTTGAAAATTTTCGATCCCGAAACCGAAGCGAAACTTCGTGAAGAGAGCCTCTTGACCCGGGATGCCCGCGAGGTCGAGCGTAAAAAATACGGCTTGCGGGGTGCCCGTCGCGGAACACAGTTCTCGAAACGTTAATCTCGTTTTACGGAAAATTCGGCTCCCGGTTTTCCGTATGCTCGAACAGCGACGGCTCGACGGTTTTTTATCGTCGAGCCGTTTTTTTTGTTGTCAAAGCAGGAATTTCGCCAAATCGGGAAAAGAGCACTTTTTTCTCAAAACGGTTGTGAAAAAGGGGAGTTTTGTGGTAAACTGGATGCCGAGGTTGGGCTTGTTCGTTACCCTTTCGAACTCAATTACAGGTCCGCTCATAAAATTTGGCCCTTGATTTTCAAGACGGAGCGAAGCGTCGTCTCAAAAATCAAGGGATCGAGAGTGTTCGCGTTACAAAACGGGTCAAATTTTTCGCGCAGATCAATAAGTACGGAATTTGTCAATGAGTTACATTATTTTTCCCGTCGAATGGGACACGAAATTTTTCGGCTTTCCGGTCGGTCGGCTGAACCTCTCGGCCGATTTTTCCCAAGATAAACTCAACGAAACTCTCCGGCAAGGTAAAAAAGATTACCGTCTCATCTATATTTTCCTCAAGGAAAAAGGGCCGAACGAATTCGCGAATCTGGAAGCCCCCTGTCATTGTTATGATCGCAAGGTGGTCTTCGAGAAAGAAACGCCGCATACGGCTCCCGAACTCGATCCGCGTTTGCGACTGTATACGGAAACCGCCTGCACGAAAAAACTGGAAGCCCTCGCGGTAACCTCCGGTTCTTATTCCCGGTTCCGGAAAGACCCGCAGATTCTGCCGTTTTACGAACAGCTGTTCCTGACCTGGATCAACAATTCCGTTCTCGGAGGAATGGCCGATGCGATCTGGGTTTGGCTCGGGGACGACGGCAAACCGTCCGGACTGGCGACGGCCCGTTGCGTCAAACAAACCGACCCGCAAACCGGAAAGGCGACCCGGGACGGTCGGATCGGGATGCTCGCCGTCGAAGAAAAATACCGTCGGCAAGGTGTCGCAACCAGCCTTCTCAAAGCGTGCGAATACTGGAGCATCTCTCTCGGCTTGGAAACGACCTCGCTTGTCGCTCCCGCCGATTGCGATTGGATTTGCAACATGTGTAAAAAAGCGGGCTACACGGCCGGAAACGAGGTTTCCGTCTATCATTATTGGTCGCCCCATTGGAATTACAACCCGAAACAGGGTTGGAAGTTCGGAGGAAAATAAACGAGCCGGGACCTACGGTCCCGACTGCATTTGTTGCGGGAAAAGATAACCGCCCAAGAACAGAGACAGTCGGGGGCATAGCCCCCGGCTCGTTGTGTTTGGCTCCCGGTTCCCTTGTATTAACCCTCATTTTGAAGGACGAAAAATTATGGATTTGCATCAGTTGATTTTGGATTTGAAGGAAACCGACGGCGGGAAAATCGTGATGTACGTCGCCGACGGTTTGGGCGGGTTGCCGCTTGAGCCGGGCGGGCCGACGGAATTAGAAAAAGCGAATACCCCGCACCTCGATTATATGGCGAAGATCGGCGTTTCCGGCATGTCGTATCCGATCAAGCCGGGGATCACCCCGGGCAGCGGCCCCGGGCATTTGGGGCTGTTCGGGTACGATCCGCTCGCTTTCCCGATCGGTCGGGGCGTGCTTGAGGCGTCCGGTATCGGCTTCGCCGTCGGTCCGAAAGACGTCGCGATCCGCTGCAATTTCTGCACGACGGATGCAAGCGGCAACATCACCGACCGTCGGGCCGGTCGCATTCCGACCGAGGAAAGCACGAAAGTCGTCGAAACGCTCAAAGCGATCAAGATTCCCGGCGTCGAAATTTTCGTCGAGCCGGTCCAGGAACACCGCTTCGTCGTCGTGTTTCGCGGCGAAGGGCTCGGGGGGAATGTTGCCGATACCGACCCGCAAAAGACCGGAGTGCCGGTTCTCGATCCGGTCGCCCATGATGAGGCGAGCAAAAAAACCGCCCAAATCGCGAAAGAATTTCATTCCCAAGCGGTCAAAATTCTCGCTTCCCAGCCAAAGGCGAACAACCATACGATGCGTGGGTTCGCGACGAAACCGTCGCTGCCGCACTTCCCGGACCTGTTCGGCTTGAAGGCGGCCGCGATCGCGGTGTACCCGATGTACAAAGGGCTCGCGAGTCTCGTCGGAATGGAAGTCGTCGGCAAGCCGAAGTCGCTCGCCGAGGAAATCGACGTCCTTGAAAGCGTTTGGAACGACTATGATTTCTTCTTCATTCATTTCAAGTACACCGATTCGCGTGGAGAAGACGGCAATTTCGAGGAAAAAGTGAAGATGATCGAACAGTTCGATTCGATGATCCCGCGGATTCGGAAATTGAAGCCGGATTGCCTTGTCGTAACGGGCGATCACAGCACGCCGGCGAAAATGTCTTCGCACAGTTTTCACCCTGTTCCGACGCTCATCGTTTCGGACCTGGCG